>JAZDMN010000036.1:0-17803 GCA_043800955.1 Microcaldota archaeon | reverse complement strand
GGAACCCGGTCGGATAACTTTAGGAGTCAAGAAACAATGTGGACCGAATACTGATGAACTGAAAAAAAGAGGAATGCAGAAATATTTGGGTCCGGGTATATGATGAGCTCAGAATACCTTCTCACCCACATAGATCTTTATTCCGCTGGGCGTCACCTTGAACGGCACCAGGTCGCGCGAGTGGTCGGTCCCGCGCATCTTGAATATTTCGAGCGCGCGCACGCGCCTGTCCTCGCGGTCGAGGTTGTAGAGGTTGATGATTCCGTCCATGACGAAATGCTCGATATCGAAGCGCATCTCCTCCCTCCTTGCGCTGCTCGCCTCAATCGTGGTGATTGTCGTCACGTCGAGGTTCCGCAGAAGGGAGAGGAACTCGAAAAGCGTCTGGCGATATTCGACATCGTTCTTGAAGGAGAGGCGTATCATTGTCGCCGAGTCTATGACAGCGCGCTTGATTCCGTTCGATGTGATGCGGTCCTCAAGGAGGTTCGCGACCTCCTCCAAATCGAGCTTTTCGGGCTTGATCAGCTCCAGCTTTTTCGCTTCGATAAGCGATGCGGTGTCTGTCAGGAGCGGGAATGTGCTTTTCATGTTCTCCACGATGTCGTCCGCGGTCTCCTCGAGGCTGATATACAGGCCGTTCTCGCCCATCTTCGCCCCTTGATAGAGGTATTCGAAACAGAATGATGTCTTTCCGGCGCCCGGGCCTCCGTAGAGCGCCACATGCCTGCCTGCAGGTATGCCGCCATTAAGCATTTCGTCCAAACCTGATATCCCAGTCTTCACTCGATCCATGCTACCACGTTGGCTTGCTCTATCCGCGAAAATTTATATATATTGACACCGGATTAATCCTGATGGAACCAGATATTCTGCCATGGACAGAGAAATACAGGCCGAAGAGGCTTGACGAGGTCATGGGGCAGGAAGAGGCCGTGAAAAGCCTCAAGGCATTTGTCAAGAAGAAGAACATGCCGAACATGCTGTTCTCCGGGCCTCCGGGGGTCGGCAAGACCACGTGCGCGCTCGCGCTCGCCCACGAGTTGTTCGGGGCCGATATCAGCGGCAATTTCCTGGAGCTGAATGCCAGCGACGACCGGGGGATAGACATCGTCAGGGGGCGGATAAAGGATTTCGCCCGCTCGGTTTCGCTTGGCGAAGCACCGTTCAAGCTGATTTTCCTCGACGAAGGCGACGCGCTGACATCTGACGCCCAGCAGGCCCTGCGAAGGACGATGGAGGCCAATTCTTCGGTGACCAGGTTCATCATATCAGCCAATTATTCCTCGCGCATAATAGAGCCGATACAGAGCAGGTGCGCGGTCTTCCGCTTCATGCCCCTTAACGCGAAGGAGATGCACAAGGCGCTCGAGCATGTCGCGAAGGACGAGAAGCTCAAGGTCGATGAGCAGGCGTACGAGGCGGTCTTCTACGTCTCCGAGGGGGACATGAGGCGCGCACTCAACACGATGCAGGGATGCGCGATGCATTCCGACCATATATCCCAGGAGCTTGTCCATAAGACAAGCAGCCGCGCGATGCCAAAGGAGGTCAAGGACATGGTCGGGATGGCTATTTCGGGCAAGTTCCACGAGGCGAGGGAGAACCTCGACAAGCTGATAATCACATACGGCCTCAGCGGGGAGGACATAATGTACCAGGTCTACCGCGAGATACCGAAGCTGGATGTGCCCGAGAAGCAGAGGATGAAGCTCATCGAAATCCTTGGCGAATACAACTTCAGGCTGGTCCAGGGCGCGAGCGAGCGAATCCAGCTCGAGGCCATGCTCGCGCAGTTTTCCAACGCGAAGTGACGGGATGGGAAAGCAAGCCGCGCTCCTGCTGGCGCTCGTCTGCCTTTGTTGGGCGTCATCCGCGCTCACGATTGGCCCGATGATATACGAGCAGAAGGATTTGGGCGACATCGGACTCTCGGAATTCACGTATTCGCTCAGCGCAGACTGCAACGCCTCCACGATAAGCGCATACATATTCAATGAGACCAACCGCCCGGTCCGCGATGCGAACATCTATCTCAAGTATGTCGATTTCAGCTCGCCCCTGATGTCAAACACCAAGACCGACAAGGACGGATACAGCCTTATCCGCCTGCCCGGGAACGTGAAGCTCATGCGCGGGCTCTTCATCATGGTCGTGGAGAAGAAGGGCTACCGCAACAAGGAAATCCATTTCGACCTCTCGCCATGCTGGGGCGGCAACCCCATCCCGCCAAAGCCGAACCAGACGATGAACACCACGAATGCAACGAATCAGACCGGCCCGCCAAAGCCCCCTTCGAACAATTCCACGTCCATTCCGCCCGCAAACGCGTCAGGAAACCAGACTCCAGGCGCGAACGGGACGGGAAACGGAACGGGGAATGGTGGCGCGGAACCCGCTTCCCCAATATGCCCCTCTGCTATGGCGATTACCGGCCTTTCGCTGCTCGTCCTCATACTGGGCTGCGCGCCGAAGTGCAAGTCCGCCTCATTTTTTAAATCCTTTAAGCCCAGTTAGGAGCCATGAGGGGCTACTTTATCGCGTCTATTCTGATTCTGTCTATAATACTGGCAGGATGCGCCGGGCCGGAGACGCAGCAGAATGATACGGAAAAATGCCTCTCTGCCTGCGCCGGTGCGCAGAAGCAGGTCTGCGCGAACGGGACGACATTCCCCGGTGCATGCAACGCCCGCTGCTACGGCTTCGCAACTTCATATGAAGGCGCGTGCGGGACTTGCAAGGATACGGACGGCGGAAAGAACACCACCGTGAAAGGATTTGTCAGCGCAGAGGGCGGCAATTACACAGACTACTGCATCGTCTTCGAATCCGTCGAGGAATATTTCTGCAACGGCACGATAGCCCAGAAGGAGACCATTCCCTGCGCAGAAGGCAACGAGTGCCATGACGGCTCTTGCGTTTTTAAGATGCCCCCGATTCCTGAGCCGGACTGCCAAGACAGCGACGGGAGGGATACCTACACGAAAGGCTCGGTCAACACAACTGAAAACACGTTCGAGGATTCCTGCGTGGACAACAAACGGGTCCGCGAGTATTACTGCGACCAGGGGGCGAGATACGAGGATTCGGATTGCGCTCCGGGCTACGGATGCGAGATGGGCATGTGCATCAAAATCGCCGGAAACTGCACCGAGACGGACGGCGGATACGACATACAGAATGAGGGCAAGGTCTTGGTGAAGAGCGGCCTGATTGTAGCGGAGTTCCTTGACAAGTGCCTCGACGACCACAGGCTCAGGGAATACCAGTGCAGCTTCGGGGGATACATCAGCATGGATGTCGAGTGCGGGGCAGGAATGCGCTGCGCCCAGGCTTCGTGCAGGGAGGATTTGTGCACAGATTCCGACGATGGATACTCTATATTCAGGGAGGGCGGCGTGAACAAGGGAGACGAACTCAAGAAGGACACGTGCACAGGCCCGGATGCCGGGATTGAGTACTACTGCGACAACAACAAGATTATAAACGCGACATTCGCATGCCCGTCCGGGTATATATGCAAGGACGGAAGGTGCGAGAAGTGATATTATGAAGCATGCATTCATTGTGCTCCTGATAGTAGGATTGGCAGCTGCATTCACGGTCAAGCCCGCATACATAGAGATACATGACACCGGGAACGAGAACCTGCCCGCACTGAATGTGGATATCAGCATTGACTGCGACACCAAGAACGTGCATATAAATGTCGCATCGAATGAGACCGGGGAGCCGCTTGAGGGCGCGATGACGTACCTGTTCTATACAGATTATACATACCAGGCGCTTCCGAACCCCGGAAAGACAGACGTAGATGGAAATACTGCCATCCCTGTCCCTGGGACAATCCGCTTCCTGAACGCGATGTTCATCCTTAGGGTAGACAAGCAGGGGTACCGAAGCAGGGAAATCGAGTTCGCATACAAGAAATGTTTCGAAACGCCGCCTAAACCGCCCGAGCCGCCTCAGACCCATAATGAGACCAATGCCACCAATCAGACGGCCCCCCAGAATGTCACGCCACCGGCCAACATCACTCCACCGGTGAACGAAACGAAACCACCCGTCCCGCCTCTGCCTCCGGAAAACGTCACCGACAAGCCCCAGCCGGATGGCCGCGGGGAGCCCGGAGCGTCATTCTGCCCAGTTACAACCGGACTCGTGATCCTGGCAGCATCACTCGCTTTGAAAAGAGGTTAAAGGGGTTACCAAGATGAGGATAGAAGAGGATTTCATAGGGAAAGTCAAGGTTCCTTCTGAGGCATACTACGGCTCGTTCACTGCGCGGGCTGCAGGGAATTTCACCCTGAGCGGGACACCTGTGAACATGGAACTCATACGCGCCGTGGCGCTAATCAAGAAATGCGCGGCCATTGCAAATCGGGAGCTCGGAACCATTGAGCCGAAAATCTCTGATGCCATCGTGAAGGCATCGGACGAGGTAATCGGCGGGAAGATGGATTCTCAGTTCATCCTTGACGCCTTCCAGGCAGGAGCCGGGACGCCGCTCCACATGAACGTGAACGAGGTCATAGCGAACCGCGCAGAGGAGATTCTCGGCGGGAAGAGGGGCGAATACAGGTTCGTCCACCCCAACAACCATGTAAACCTGTCCCAGAGCTCGAACAACGTCGTCCCATCCGCGATAAAGATTGCATCGATGAGGCTGTGCGCGAAAACGATAGCCCAGGCCAGGCTGCTGAAAGCATCGTTCGAAAAGAAAGCAGGCGGATGCAAGGGCGTGATGAAAATCGGGAGGACGCACCTCCAGGATGCTGTGCCGATGACATACGCCCAGGCGTTTTTGGCTTATTCGCGGGCGATAGAGAAGGACATGGAATCCCTTGAGAAGGCGCTCCAAGGCATCCGCGAAATCGGAGTCGGCGGGACCGCGATTGGAAGCGGTATTTTAGCGCACCCCAAATTCCGGGAAAGGGTCACAGAGCTAATACGGAAGGAGGGTGGAGTGGACGTCCGGATGGCCAAGGACGGAATCGAGATAACGCAGGACATGAACGATTTCCTCGAGCTTTCCGGAGCGCTGCGCAGATATGCGGTCACGCTCTCGAGGATTGCGAATGATTTCAGGCTTCTGGCATCCGGCCCGAAAGCCGGGATTGCCGAGATTATCCTTCCGGAAGTCGAGCCGGGCTCCTCCATTATGCCAGGCAAAATCAACCCCTCCATTCCAGAAGCGGTCAACATGGCATGCTTCCAGGCGATGGCAAACGACCAGGGCGTCCTGCTCGCGGCGCAATCTGGGCAACTCGAATTGAATTTCGCGACGCCTATTATCGCATACGATATATTCCAGAGTGCTGGCCTGCTTGAAAAGGCCTCGGCCATGTTCAGGGAGCACTGCATAGACGGCATGAAGGTGGATGAGAAAAGGACAAAAGAGAACTTCGACCGTTCGTTCGGCTATGCCACCGCACTGAATCCATATCTCGGTTACAAGGAGGTTTCGCTGCTTGTGAAGGAAGCATATGCCAAGAACCTCAGCCTCAGGGAGCTCATCGTCCAAAAAGGCATCATGAGCAGCGGGGACCTAGAAAAGGTTATATCAAGCGCTATTGGCCCGGCCGAAACCGACAAGGCGATACTTGCCCGGCTAAAGAAGAAGTGGAGCAAATAAAAACACTTTCTTCCAGTATTATTTACCAATGTCTCAGATTACTGACAGCGAAGGGTACAAGAGTCTCTTGGTGCTGTTTGGGCAATACAAGAAATTCGCTTTCGACAAGATTAGCCTTATTCCATATAGCTCGGTCCCGGTCTGGATTGCGTTCTCTGACGGGAAGGTGGAGGAAGCGCTGAAGGAGAAGCGAGGCATCCGCCAGAGCCTCAAGGACACCTACGCGCTTTATGTGCTCGGGCTGTTTTTCTCAATACTCGCGTTCTGGTATATCGCTCTATTCCTTGGCGGCATAATGCTCAGCGCGGGCGCGCTCGTCACGGCATTAGGCCTCCTCCTGAACCCGGTTTTGACATTGGCGGTCATCGCGGGCATCTTGGTGGCGGCTCTCCTGCTTCCGGGGATTTTCCTGCTCCTGCGCGGCGCATATTACCATATAGTCATGAAGGTGTTCGGCGGCAAGGGGAGCTATTCCGAAACAGTCTCGGTCCTCGTGCTAACTTCCGGTGCGCACCTCGTTCTGATGGTCCCCCTGTACATAGCCTACGCCATCATTATCGGTTTCATACTCGGTCCCCTCGCCTATGCGGTAATCATATACTCGCTCTACCTCGAGTACCGGGGGATGAAGCTGGTCCATGGCATGACATCGAAAAATGCTGCGATAGCGACCGCCGGGGCGGTTCTGCTGGAAATCGGGATTTATGTCGGGCTTTATTTCGCGTTTTATATCGGCATTATGGCTTTTTCGCTTATGCACTGAGGTGTGAAAATGAGTGATGTTGACAACTGGATATCGGAGTATATGAAGTACGTTGACCGCGGAGTCGCATTGATCCCTTACAAGAGGGTGGGGGTCTGGAAGGAATTCTTCCTGAACCCGACCGAGACCGTGAGAAAGGACAACGTTTCAATCGGGCAGAGAATAAAGGATTTATACGTCATGACCGCAATCATATGCCTGTTCGCGGCCCTGGTCATGGGCCCGATGATCCTGCTGGGAACCGTGACTTCCGCGGGGTTGAGCTTATTCGTATACGGGGTTATAGCAGCGGGCATGCTCATTCTCTTTGCACTGCAGCCATTCCTAGGCCTGCTCTACTCGCTCCTTGAGTTGGCGGTGGCAAAGGCTCTCGGCGGAACGGGGGACATGAAGGCGAATTTCAACGCGTCATCCCTCCCGGGCCTGTCGACTTACATAATATATCTGCCGCTCGCCATCGTCGCAGTGCCGCTTGCATGGCTCGGGATGGTGCCGGTGATTGGCCTATGCGCATCATGCATCCGCTTTCCGCTATCCCTCGTATCGATGGGACTCGGGCTCTATTCGATGTACCTGAAGTACCTCGCGTTCAAGGAGGTGCACAAGCTCAGCTCCGCCAAGGCGGCCGCAGTAGTCATCCTGCCCGTATTCCTGTTAATCGCGCTTATGGTCGTCATATTCGTGCTCATATATGCAATGATAATTGCATGGTTCATGAGCATGATGGCGGCAACGACCGCGGCAGGTGCGGCGAGCGGAATCTGAGGATTCTTCTTCTTTTTATTTTCTAATCTTATTTTCGTTTTCTCATTCCCATTCAGGATTCGGCTGCGGCTTTTTCCACTTCCTCGCGGATGCTCTTGACGACTTTCTTGTCGAAGACATCCGGCACGATTTTATCCTTCGTCGGCTTCTTTACCGTGCCTGCAATTCCCTTCGCCGCGGCGATTTTCATCGCGTCGGTGATTTTGCGGACCCTCAGGTCCAGAAGCGCGCGGAGGAAGCCGGGGAAGCAGAGCGAGTTGTTTATCTGGTTCGGGTAATCGCTCCGCCCTGTCCCGAAGATGTCGATGTTGAGGGATTTCGCCTCATCCAGCGATATTTCCGGGGTCGGGTTGGAAAGCGCGAAGACTATGTTAGGCTTGTTCATTGCCCGGATTGTCTCATGCGGGAGCGCGCCGGGCAACGAGGCTGAGATTATTATGTCGGCTCCCTTGAACCCGGATAGGGGGCCGCTGAAGCCTGAGCGGTTGAATCCTGCAAGAACGCGCTTGTGTTCATCGATGTCGCTGCGCGAATTTGAGATGGCCCCTTTGCTGTCGAAAACCATGATGTCTGAAAAGCCGGCTGCATACAGAAGCTTCGATATCGCATAGCCCGCGCTTCCAGCCCCGACGACGCCGACCTTGACGCCCGCCGGGGTTTTACCTATGACCTTGAGCGCGTTGTAGAGCCCTGCGAGGGTGACGATGGCCGTTCCGTGCTGGTCGTCGTGGAAAACAGGGATGTCGAGCTCTTCTGTCAGGCGTTTTTCGATATGGAAGACTTTCGGGGTGGATATGTCCTCGAGATTGATGACGCCGAATCCGGGCGATATGGCTTTCACAATCTCGACAATCCTGTCCGGGTCCTTCTCGTTAAGGCATATTGGGAAGGCATCGATTCCGGCGAATTGCTGCATGATAAGGGCCTTGCCCTCCATGACCGGAAGGGCCGCCTCGGGGCCTATATCGCCAAGGCCAAGCACGCGGGTGCCGTCGGTCACGATAGCGACTGTGTTGTGCTTCATGGTCAGGTCATATACGAGCGCCCTGTTTTTCGCGATTTCGCGGCACGGCTCGGCCACACCAGGCGTGTAGAGCGTGGCCAGGTCGTGCGAAGTGCGTATCCTCGCCTTCCCCCTGATGGCTATCTTGCCCCTGAGCTTTTCGTGCAATTCCAAGGATTCGGACATACGATTTCGTATGGTCGGGAAAAGATATAATGCTGACACTACCCGGGAATCCGCCATGCCGATGGAGGAGGGTGGCGTCTTTGGACTCCATTTTAAATTGATTCTGGGCGCTTTCATATCCATGACAGATGCCGTGATGGAGGCCCTTTTCATCCGCCCCTTCCTCGATTTTGCTGAAAGCTGGGAGAAGCATAAAATGGCTATCGTCATTTTATATTCAATCTCATTGGTCCTGGGATATAGCGACGAGGCTCTGTTTCCCCCCGGCACGGCCGCCTCCATATATTGGTTTGTCACCGTCTTTCTATCTTCAAGCGCCCTGATGCTCATCAGGCCAAAAAAAATGCCGGCGTTCCCGTGGTCGATTCCTTTTGAGGGAATCGCGTGGATATGGGTTTTTTCCGTGCTCGGGGCGATATGCCTTGAGCTTGCGCTCGCTATCCGCGCCATCATGGTGATGCCCGTCTGGTCCTTCCAGGGGATGGCGGCGCTTGCATTTTTCGTCATCCCGACCCTGATTGCGATTTTCAAGGGCAGAAAAAAATGATTTTGGCTGGCGCCATCATTTCTCGAAGAACACGCTGCCTCCGATGAACTCGCGGAGGATGGAATCCGGAGGCACCAGGGCTTCCTGCTCGCCGGTCGGGTTCCGGAGCTGGCGGAACAGCCTGAGTATGCGCCGAATCCTCGCATTGCCATCGAATAAATCGGCGTTGCGCTCGAAAAGCGGCAAAAGCCGAAGCAGCTCATCGCAGACATGCGATTTGAGCATCGGCAATTCGTATGGCAGGCCTGTATCAACGACCATGTCCGCGCTGTGGACATAAGGCAGGATGAACCTCTCCCCTTTGCGGACAAGATGCCAGTGCCATAGCGTGCTCGCCATGGGATACCCGCGCATGCGCACGTCGCGAATCATGCGGCGCAGAAGACGGACATCTGTGAAATATACCGGCCGCCCGTCGTGGTCCGAAAGGACGGTCAGCGGCTCTATGTAAAGCTTGAATTTGTTCGTGACCGGTATGGCAGCAGTAAGCTGGGGCGAAAGAGCGTGCATGCAGTCCAGAAGAAGCACCTCGCCCGGCGCAAGGGAGAACGGCGTCGTCTCCCCGGTCCTGACCCCCTGCTTGAAATTGTAATGGGGGGCCATCACGGTCTTCCCCTCCATGAGAGCTGCAAGGTGCTCGTTTAACAGCGTGATATCATAGGTCTCGGGTAGCTCGAAATTGATGTCCGTGATAACCTGCCCGTCGACGTTGTACTGGAACTTCTCGGTGTGTTTGTTGTCCCTGAAGTACATGTCGACTTCCAAAGCCTTGAACTTAACATCAGGGTGGGCTTCTGAAAGGTAGCGGAGGGCTTTCCTGCTTGTCGATGTCTTCCCAGAAGATGTCGGCCCGGTTATCAGAACGGCACGCAAACAGCCTTCGTTTATCATGTCGCCGATTTTATGTGCGACCTCGGTCAATTGCGCCGAGCTCCTCTCTTCTGCAGCGCGGATGAGTTCGACGATATGCCCGCCCTTGAACCAGCTGTTCAATCCCTTAGTCGTATCGCAGTCATGCTCGCGGTTCCAGGCCCGCCTTTCCTCAAGGCGCTCCTTGGGCCGCGTGTCGGGGCTGAAATGCTCGGGCTTCAACTGGCCGTTGCGCACCAGGCAGTGGCCCTCCCGGTAAAGCATGTAGGCCATCCAGAGGCTTTCGGGCTTTGATGAGTATGAATCTTCGCCTAGAGCAAGGTCGCGGTGCAGCACCTGGACAATCGCGTCCTGCACATTCTCCACATGAAGCACATCGGCGCTTGAGCAGGTCCTCCGCAATTCTGAAACGACCTCATCGGCAAAATGCGCCGCCTCTTTTTCGGGGTCCATCTTTGGCTTCTGCTCGACGGCGAGGATGGCCTTCTTGATGACGTACTGGATTCTGGCCTTGTCGAATGGGACTACGGTCCCGTTGCGCTTGGTTATAGCCCCCAGTGTACCTGCCGACATTTTTCTCTCCCGTGACATGCCCGCTCGCCTGATAATACGGGCATCCTCTTTTCCTGTTAGCGACTTTAGTGGGTTGGTTTTTAAATTGTTTACCGTTTTGGGCAAAGATGGTGCTGCCTGCGGTGGGTTGCGCGAAGGGTCCGTTCAGCCTAGGAACCTGCGCTTCCATGCCGCGGCCTTGATGTCTTCGGCAAGGTGCGTGTGCTTCCCGGCCCGATAGCTGTCATATATGCGCGTGGTTATCTCCGCATAATCCTCGTCCGGCTCGCATTCTATCCATTCCAGGACCCTCTTCACGCCCTTGCGCACCGATTGCGGCATGCGGTCGACGTTTGCCATATTCAGGAATTTGGATGAGTCTTTGAGGTCCTCGTCGATTTTCGTGTAGAGGCCATGGAGCTCGTCGAATTCCTTTTCCGAAAGCGCGGAGAGGCCCAGCAGCTCGGCCGGAAGGCCGATTGAATAGAACGCGGCGCAGAACTTTATCGCCCGTGGGAGCTTGATTCCCTTCATCGAGCGAGAGTAGCCGAAAAGTCCTACATGCAGCTTCCTTGCACGGCGGCCCGGGACGAAGACTGAAATGCCGTTTATCACGTCCGCCATGTCTTTGAGCTGGGATTCATACGTGGCGGACATTTTTTTCACGAACTCCATCGCCCTCCTATCGTTTATCTGCAGCGGCGGGCGACGGTGGACGTGGTTAATCATATCCACGGCGTTCACCACGTCCCTGTGCGGATGGTCGTACTTGAACGATGACTGCACAGTATAGGTCTGGACGCTCGGGTACTCCTCTCCGCAATTGTTCACGTTCTGCGGGGTGAAGTTGCCGCGGAACGGCGCGCCACCCACGCCGATGATGGGGAGGATGGGGATGGAGGTTCTTTCCTCGACTGCGTGGAGCTTCTGGAGTGCGATTTTAGACAGCAGGACGGCGCTCGTGGAGCCGTAGTTGAGGGCAGGATCGCTGCGGGCGAGAAAGACGCGCTGGTATTCAAGGTCCCTCTTCCCCTGCAGGTATTTCGACACGATTGCGTCGCAGCCTGAAAGCGCCTCGAGATTCTCGAAAAGCGGGATTATGTTGATTTTCTCAGGCTCAAAGTCGCCCACCCACTCTTTGACCGAAATCTTCTCGCTTCCGAGGCGGGTTTCTTTCTGGCCGATTATCACTCGCTCGTAGTAGTTGCGGACGCGCTCGAGCTCGAGATGCGAGGTCGTCATGGGGATGATGACCTCGAAAATCGGCGGGGTGTCCATCCCGGCGGCCTTCGCCACATCATAAGCGCGCGGGATGCTGTGCAAAGTCTCCAGGAGAATCTTGCCCTGGGCCTTCTCGACCGAAGGATTCGGCACGCGGTATGTGAGGAAGAAGTCCCGTCCCAGGCGGTTCTTCGTGAAGAAATCGAGATAGCGGGAGAGCAGCTTCTCAACAACCTGGTTGTCGACCTCCTTGCCTTCGGAATCCCACATCTGCTCCCTGCATCCGAGCTGGGAGAACACGAAGAACGCCTCCTTCACCTCAGCCTCGCCGGCAAGGATGTCCGAATCTGAGAAGAAGGGGGTAGCGACATTGTCCGGGTGCTGCGTGCTCATGCAGCGGGGAACTTCAATCATCATTAATCGAAGGGGGGCGTCATTTAAATAATTTGCTTAGGTAGTGCTAGGTTAATCAGAGGTGGCAGCTTGATAGAAAGCATCACGAAAGCCTTCAATTCGTATTCGAAAACGCCCTTCCTTTTCATCTGGGGCTCGCTGATGTACCTGATATTGCTCATCGCGTTCTTCTTCGCTGGGCTCGGTCTGGTACTGGCGTATTTCATATCATTGTCTGTGTTCGGCAAGGAGCTCGACCTGCAGTCCCTTGCGACGATGTCGATTTTCGGTGTCATTGCATTAGCGTTCATTTTCTTCAGCGGCGGCCTGAATGCGGCGCTCGCGCGGGCATACCGCTCCGCTATCTGGAAGGAGAAGACGAGCCTAACGAAATTCTACGCGTACGCTCTGGAAAAGGCGCCTGAGATGTTCGGAATCATGCTGCTCCGCGACCTGCTATGGCTTCTCCTGGCCGGGCCTGGAATCGCAGTATATGTGTACTTTCTCAAAGACGTCCCGATAATGGACATCCTCACCGGATTGTATGTGATTTCCGTGACCTTCATGCTCCACTTGATTTTCACGCCCGCGTTCATCTCCGCCGGAGCGCTGGGGACGTCGTTCTTCAGCTCGATGAAGCACGCCTTCGAGTTCATGCGCAAGAGGCACATCTTCTTCATCACCATATACTCGCTCTACGCGGTCGTGTGGTTCCTGAATTTCGTGCCATTTGTGCAGTTCATCACCCTGTTCTTCGCCTACCCGGTGCTGTACGGGGCGATGGTCGTCATGTTCGAGGATTCTTTGAAGAACGTTGCGGATAAGGAGGAGGATGAGGAATGATTCAGCGTGTTTACGAATGCGAAGGGGCGAAAAAAGCCGCCCTCATGAAGATACTTGAGGCCGACCCGTATTTGGAAGGAAGCTTCGCCCGCGTCGGATACAAGTTGAAGGACGGCGGAGTCCTTGGCGAGGACAAGACCAAGATGTACGTTTATATCAAGGCGTCCGATGAGTTTGTGAAGAAGGCGGATGAGCTGCTCAAGGATGTCGCGGCCCCTGCAAAGCCCGAGGTTGAAAAGCGCGTCATAGAGAAAATCCAGAAAGAGGAAGAAGACGCGGAAGGCGGCCTCGGAAGCATCTTCGGCTGATTATTGAACAATACCGTCACAGTAAACCTTATATTCTTTTTCTGCGTTTTCCCTTTCATGAGCGCCAGCGAAGAAGAGAAGGTTGAAACGGCAGGGGAAGATGCGGTCGGCGCAGAAGCGGAAACCGCTACGGATGCGACAGCTGAAAGCGCGAAACCCGAACCGGGCTCCCGTACAATAGCCTCGCGCGGCGTTCCATCAAACGAATCCATCTACCTTCCCCGCTACGACTCGCCCGAACTCCGCTCGTTCCAGGACAAGAACGAGAGCATCACGCGCAACGCGTGGAATGTGGATGAGCTCACGAACTTCATTTTTTCAAAAAAATACCAGCCGAAGTATTTCGAGATAGCAATCGGCTTCCTAAGGCTCCTTGCGGAAAAAACCGAGGTCACTGGCGAGGAGATTGCATCGTTCGTAAGAAACAGCGGCATCTCGAAGGCGACGTTCTACAACAGGGTGCTTCCGCGCCTGAAACGTGTCGGGATGATAAAGGTCGAGCGCGACACCATAGTCGCCATCGAAAGCAAGAGGAAGTTCCGCCCGATGCGCATATCCTTATCGAAGACGTTCGGCAACTACTTCATGAAAATCGGCGATTCGTGGCTCGCGGTCGTGGATGATGCGCGGAGCAGGAAGGAGAAGAAAGACCAGATGCGGCTTTAGTCATTTGAGCCTTTTCTTTATCTTTTTCTCGACCTCTTCCAGATACCGCTTTGCGGTTTCAAGGGCATGAGCGGCCTCGTATTCCGAAACGGCTCCGGCCTCATCATAGGTCACTTCGTGCCTTTTCCTGCGCATCCGGTCAAGCAGGGTTGTCAGCTCGCTTTCCCCAAGGACCGATTCTACAAACTCCACTGCGAGCTTGTGGTGCTCCCCTTCGGACGTCGTATATCCGTAGGAGAACATCAGCGCCCTGGACATCTGCAGCATCGAGTTGTAGGATGCGATATAGCTCCAGTCAAGGTTGTTCTTGAGCAGATACCCTGCCACCCCGAGGTCCCTTTTGGCGACTGATACCAGGCTTTCAATCTGATGCCTGTCGACCGGGATAGCCCGGAGTTTTCCGGATTTCTTAAGCTCGGCCAAGTTCATTAGTGTTGCCCTTTATGAATATCTTTTTCTTTTCCATGACATTCTTGACGAAACCGTATCTTCTTTTCCTTTCAAACTCCTCTTTCGGATAAACGATATACTGGATTGGCCTATTAATTGCCTTCTCCATCCGGCTTATGCGCCGGTTCAATTCATCCATGTCCGGCTTTCCTATCACCATGAGGTCTATGTCGCTTTTAGGGGTGTCTTTCCCTTCTGCAAAGGAACCGAAAATGAAGGCGAAGCTGATGCCAATCATGCCGTCAATCGACTTCGCGAGGAGGTTTTTGATGTCCGGACTTTTCCTGAGCATGCTGCGGATTTCCCCATAGAACGCGAATTTCCTGTCCAGCGAGTAGAGGGTTGTCCGCCCTGCCTGGGATTTGACGAACAGGCCCGCCTTCGAGAGCCGGTCAAGCTCCCTCTTGACCTGGTTGGCATTGATTGAGAGGCGCCTGGAGATTTCGCGGAGATAGAGCTTTTCGCCCTCGTTCTCAAAGAAAAGCCTGAGAATAGCTAGCCGGGCTTTGGAGGTTATGAGCGCTTCGAGCATGTTTAATATTTGTATACAAATGTTTAAAAAATATATACAAAAAAGGTTTATGATCATGCGAAGAGCAGGAAGGAGAAGAAAGACCAGATGCGGTTTTAGTACGGTTTTTCCACAATCGTCATGATTGCGGTCCCGGGTGAGAGGCCTTTCTCGAAGACGAGACTGGATTCGAAATTGTATGGGTTTGGCGAGCGGCTTTCCACGCTTTCCTGCCCTCCATATGGGATGAGCACGCGCTCGGCAGAGCTTTCTGAGGGTATAAGCTCCACACCGTCATCCCCGATTCTGCTGATTATCCAGCCCCGGTAAGAAACGCTCGACCATACCCTGCCGCCTTCAACCGTGTCGCCTTCGTGCACCGGCCTGGTTGTGCGGATCAAGGCGGCCTGGCGGCATATGTAGCCATAGCAGTCCGTGGCGTATTGGATGCTGGTCCCGTATGCGGGTTCGAAAAGCGGCAGGCATGACGACAATGTGCCTGCAAGGACAAGGGATGCGAGCTTCTTAGCTGCGCGATGAATCACTCTATTTCGCTCATCCCCGCCATTTCCCATGAGACCAGCCTATTTCTGGACCGGCTCGCTGGTCTGGACTGAAGCCGCAGGGGCAGTGGATTCCAACCTAGGACTGGTCGTCCTTGTCATCTCAGTATAGATGGACGGGGTCACGGTTGTAATGAAGGCCGTGCCATCCGGTCCCGGCTCTGCCCTTACAAGCGATTGAAGGAGAAATTCCCCTATGATTTGCGGCCTCCCGAATTCGAGACGGCCGATGCCTTCGATGTCAACGCCACCCGCATCGATTGCGATAACACGAAACGGGACCGTGGTGTTGTTGAATATGCCACCGTTCAGCGGAGAGCCGACGCTCACCTGCTCGCGCGTTGTCACAAGGGGCATGCTCGAGATGCCTGATACCTCGATGCCGGCCTGGTTGGCCGCTTCCCTGACCCTGGATACGAGCATCCCCTGGTAATCGAAATCAGAAATCTGGCTTGTCTGAGCAGAACCCCGCAAATTCGGCGTAAGGGCTGAGGTCTGCGACGCTGCGGGTGCAGGATTCACACTTTGCGGCGCGGGGCCTGAAACGCAATCCGGCAACGATGCCATCGTGATTACTATCCCGCCTAAGAGCACCGCGACTGCAGTGAATCTGTTCCTGGGATTTGAAGGGTTGTTTTCCGGTATGGTTTTCAGTCTCATTTCAGCACCTTGGCAATGTATTATTATAATTTTCTAAGAATGCGGTCCGACCCGAACACACCATCGCCCATCTCAAAGGGGTCCAGCTCGCGCAGGGCACGCGTGCGGCCTTCGACAAGTCGTCTCGTGTCTTTCTCTAACAGAGCTGCAACCGCGTCATCTATTTGCTGCACTATGCTGATTTCAGACAAAGGCAACTGGACAACATTACCTTTAGCATCTTTGACCGTCGCACGCTTGGCAAGGGAAGTTTCGAGATGCCCAAGAAAACGCGCGACAGTATCGTCTTCAGAGAAGAGTTTTTGGCAGCGTTCATTCAACTCGTATCTGACCCGGACATACGCTATAAAAAAGTCAGGGTTGCCCGTCGTTTCAGCAATCTGCCGGAGTCTGGCCCTGTGGTCTCCGGTGAAGGGACCAAAAGGCTTTTCTAAAAGAGTCTGGTCCGAAAGGATGCCCCGCAATCCGGCAAACAGTTTATCAACCGCAGCAATGGTGCGCCCAGAGTTGAATTTTATCAATGCAACACGCAGCTTTTTCTCATCCATCAGAATCACCTCTCCTGTTTCATCTCTGAATTTTGGGATTCGGAATCCACGGATTCTGCCGACCCTGGAAACTGCATCTTATCGCCTGGGCTCCGCTTCATTTCTGTGTAACCCCACTGCTGCTGAGCCGGAACGCTTTGAGCCGTGGTACCTCGTGTGGACGGCCCGCACGCGGGCAGGAAAGAGAGCCCTGCTGCAAGCACCGCAATTGCCGCGAACCTCTTCCTTACATACGCGGCGGTCTGTGGATTTTCCTGAGTAAGTCTCATTGGATTACTTCCGCTTCTTCTTGGCCGGGACGCTCTTGGCCACTGTCTTCTTCTTGGCCAGGGGCTTGCCCTTGGAAACTGGCTTGGCCGTCTTCCTCGTCTTCTGCGAGTCGTCGACGAGCTTCGCGCGCTCCTTCTGCTTCTCCTCGACCACGTTCTTGGCCCTTGCGGTCCTTGCCTTCACCTTGGCCACAAGGACGCTGAAGTCCTTCTCCGTAGCCTCGGGGGCAGTGGATTTGAGCTTCTTTATCATCTCCTGGCTCTCTGACACGAGGTCGGTGATTCTGGTGCGCGACTCGGTAATCTTCATCTCGATTTCCTTCTCGCGCGAGACCGCATCATGCAATTCGTTCTGGTATGAGTCGGTCATGTTCTCTAGCTCGCCGAGGTACTTCTTCATATACAGCCCCTCTGCGGCCTCTTTGAGCTCGGACATCTCGTCCTCGCTCTTTGAGACATAGTGCTCGATGTCCTCTATTTTCTGCTCGTAATCGCGGATGTATTCCTGCACCCAGTGCTCCATGCGCTCAATGCCGGCAAGCTCCTCCTCCAATGATGCGAGCTCTTCCCCGCGCGAGGAGACCTCGTTCTTGACCGAATCGGCAAGCGATGCGGCCTCGGCCTTCATCTGCTCCACAGCCTGCAAATCGCTAACGAGCGATGACATGGCTGAGTTCATCTCCTCAAGCTGGGCCTTCGCCCCGTCGAGTGCTGTTTTCATCTTTTCCGAGCGTGAATCGAGCGCTGCGCTCATCTTCTCGAGCTCTTTGAGCCTGACTGACTGCGTCTCGAGGACGGAATCGACCTGTGACATCCTTTCTTCGACAACGGACTTGGATTCGCGCATGCCGCCAAGGTATTCGTCTGCCCTCGCGCTCGTCCTCTGCAGGGCCTCCCTGCCCTCCTTCTTGAGAGCGTCAAGCTGCTGCTGGAGGCGGTCAAGCTCATCGACCTTGTCCGGAAGCTCCAGGACGCGCTCCTTGGGCTCCGCGATTTTGCTCTCCTTCTCGATAATCTTTTCCGTGAGAACGACGATGTCCGCCTGCATCT
>JAZDMN010000025.1:0-9603 GCA_043800955.1 Microcaldota archaeon | reverse complement strand
CGATTTTGCTCTCCTTCTCGATAATCTTTTCCGTGAGAACGACGATGTCCGCCTGCATCTTGCCCTCCATGGTGGCGAACTTCTCGCGATAGAGCGATTCGCGCTCCTTCTTGAGGGTCTCTATCTTCGTCTTCTCCTTGTTGATTTCGTCCATGTAGGAGCCCATCAGCTCGCGCACATCGACCGCGCGCTCCTTTTCCGGGCGCAACGTCTCTTTGGAGTATGACGGTTTTATCGGGGCGTCTTCCGGCTCCTCTTCGGCCTCCGCTTCGTCTTCCTGCGCGGATTCCCGGGCAGAATCGTCCTCGACCGATTTCACGAGTTCCGATAGGGAATCGTCCTTGGTGTCATTTTCAGGCTCGTCCGGCTCTTCAGGGCCGTCCGATGCCTCCTTGGGCTCTTCCTTCTTGGAATCCCCCTTGAGGCTTGTCAGTATGATTGATTTGATGTCTTCGACATCCTCGCTTCCGCTTGTGCGCTTCCTCGCGAGGTATTCGCTGAGAAGCTCCTCTGGCTCCGGCTCCTCTTCAAGGGGGGTCTCTACGGTGAATTCCGAGTTGACCTCGTCCTTTTTCGCCTCGGCCGCGTCCTGGGCCGCTGCTGATTGAGGCTCGTCGTCCTTTTCCGAATCCACCGAAAACTCTTCGCTGGATTCCGGCGCCCGGGGCCTTTGCGGGGCAGGTTCGAATGGAGGCTCGTTTGGTACCTGGCTCCTGGGGCCAACCATTCGGTAGTTTTTCTCCTCGCTCGCAGCGCCCGGCACGTCGCGCCAAAGCACATTCGTGCCGCGCAGGCCGTATTCGATGGAGATGTATCCCTCGTCCTCGAGGACGGCAATCCACTTGTCGAGCGTCTTCTTGTCGATTTTGCACATCGAGCGAAGCTCATTCAGAGGAATCCTTTTCCTCTCTGCTATCATGCGAATTAGACTATCCACATCCGTGCTTATCAGCGGTTCATCTACAGTGATTTTATCGTGAGCCAAGTACCTCACCTCTCCCGTAGTAATTATGCACGGATAAGTTTATAAAGCTATAACCACAACCAAACACAAAGAGCGAAAAATATTGTGAAAAGAAGGATTAGCCTACGACGACGCGGTACCTGCCAGAGAGCTTGCGGAGTCCCCGCCCCATGGCAACCTTCATGTTCGCCTCATTGGCCTTGTAGGAATGTATCGTGAACAGCTTTGTCCCGGTCTTGAGCCTTGCAGCCCGGTCGGTCGGCCTGCCGAATGCCTGCCTCATACCCTTTTGCAGACGGTCGGCTCCTGCACCCGCAATCATCTTGTTCTCCCTGATGATATGGTGGGGATAGACGCGGACCTGGAAGTAGAAGGCGCCCGGGGCCGTCTTTTCAAGGTGCTTGTTCATGCTCTGCCTGGCGCTTTCGATGGCGTTGTCGCGGATGATTATCGGCCCCTCGCTCTTCAAGCTGAGAATCAAATCATAATCAGGCTTCATGACGCCCATCCTAAACTGGTGGAGGTCTGCATGAGGCATGGCCTTGATGAAGGACTTCCTCGGCTTGCTCCTTGAAAATCGCGTCCATGCGACCTTGTCAGCATCCCTGATGGCTCTTCCTGGTCTGATACCCATATTAGCATCACCTAAATTCTGTCAATTAAGTAGTAACTTAGGGTTATGTGAGCAGTTAGGTTTTTAAGGCAAACTCACAGGAGCGCCCGGATGAAATGTTCGTGGAAAACCGTGCAGCCAAGCTCGGGATGGAAGCACGTTGCCATGTGGAATCGCCCGCTCACGCGCTGCTCGCATGCTATGGTTTCATCGCCCCGCTTCGCGAGCGTACGCACGCCCGCACCGATGGATTTGATGCGGGGGGCGCGGATGA
Source organism: Microcaldota archaeon (assembly GCA_043800955.1). GTDB lineage: Archaea > Micrarchaeota > Micrarchaeia > Anstonellales > Bilamarchaeaceae > Bilamarchaeum. Next base: position 7,752 of record JAZDMN010000025.1, on the reverse strand, counting down.
AGATGGCATTGATTGTTTTGGGTTCCGTGTTCGGCGTTCCGAACCGGACAGGTATCTGCTCTTCGAAGGACTCCGCCTGAGTGCCATACGCGTTCCGGTCTATCTCGATGTCCATCAGGGCGAGCGTCTTCTGCCCCTCTTCCTCATTATGTATCCTTTTCGCGAGCATGATGGCCCCCGCACATGTGCCAAAAATGCCCCGGACGCCACGCATCTCTTCCAGCATGCCCTCGCGCCCGCACAGCTTGTACATCGTCGTGCTCTCGCCGCCCGGGATTATCAGGCCGTCGAGCTTTTTCAGGTCGCTTTTCGTCCGCACTTCAACGATGCGACATTCGATGCCAAGCCTGCGCGCTGCTTCCTGGACAGCCCCCGCATGCTCGGCAACCGAGCCCTGGAAAGCCAGAACGCCCATTTCCATACGCATCAGCTCTTCTTCATTTATGTTGGGATGGACCAGATTGCGTAAAGCGCCTTATACTCCTCTCTCGGCAAGCTTCGTCTCGAGTTTCGACATATCGATGCCCCGCATTGGTTCGCCGAGGCCTTCGCTCGCCTTCGCTACCCTTTTGGGGTCCTTGAAATGGGCCACCGCATCCACTATAGCCTTTGCGCGTTTGACCGGGTCCGCGCTTTTGAATATGCCGGAACCGACAAACACACCATCCACCCCGAGCTGCATGCATAGCGCAGCGTCTGCCGGGGTCGCGATGCCACCGGCCGCGAAATTGACCACAGGAAGCCGGCCTAGGGTGGATGTCGTGGATACGAGCTCCTCGCTCACGCGGAACTCGGCAGCCAGCATTTTCGGGTTCCCTCCGGCAAGGGCCCCGATTTCGTTGTTGATGGTGCGGATGTGTCTGACGGCCTCAACGATGTTGCCTGTCCCGGCCTCGCCTTTGGAGCGTATCATGGCCGCACCCTCGTTGATTCTCCGCAAGGCCTCCCCTAGGTTGCGCGCTCCGCAGACGAAGGGTACCTTGAACGCCCTTTTCTGAACGTGGAACTGCGAATCGGCCGGCGTCAGCACCTCGCTTTCGTCGATGAAATCGACCCCGAGCGCTTCAAGGACCTGCGCCTCGACAAAATGCCCTATCCTGCATTTCGCCATAACCGGAATGGTGATAGCATTCTGGATTTCCTTGATTTTAAGCGGGTCTGCCATCCGCGCAACGCCGCCGGCGGCGCGGATGTCGGCAGGGACGCGCTCGAGGGCCATTACAGCGACCGCGCCGGCGCTCTCGGCGATTTTTGCCTGCTCGGCGTTAGTGACATCCATGATTACCCCGCCCTTTAGCATCTGGGCGAGTCCGGACTTTAGCTTGAACGTGCTTTTGGCAGACATAGGAATCGCATTTACATTCGCTCGGAAAGAACTTTAACTTATGCTGAGTAGGCTGGGCATGGAGCCTTCGACAGCTATGCTCGCGAAGGATTCGGGCAATGGCCTGGTCCAGTGCCTCGCATGCAGGAGGTACTGCAAAATCCCTGTTGGCCAGGCCGGATTCTGCGGGGTTCGCGTAAACGACGGCGGGAAACTTGCGCTCAGCGTCTATGGCAGGCCATGCGCTGTCCATATCGACCCGGTGGAGAAGAAGCCGCTTTTCCATTTCCTTCCAGGCTCCAGGAGCTTCTCAATCGGAACCTTCGGATGCAATTTCGCATGCACGTTCTGCTTTACGGACGCAACGATTGTAAATGACAATTCGGTCAAGAGCCTTGAAGAAATTTTCGAAAGCTGCCCTGAAAGGTACGCGAGCCGGCATGGCGAGATTGCGTACGCTGGGGATATAAAAACGATAACCGCCTCCGGGCACCGGGAGAAGGTGACGAAAATCTTCAGGCACGACTACGAGGGGGACGTCATCACCATCCGGCCCAGGCATGCCCCCTCAGTCACTTGCACTCCAGAACATAGGTTCTTCGTGTATCGGGATGGAAAATTCGAGAAGATTCCAGCTGAGGACCTGAAGAAGGGGGATCACCTTGCGGTTCCGAAACTGAAACCGAAAAATGAAAGGATTGTGCTTGATTGCGCTGCGATTACGGGAAGTACAATTTCAAAAATAAAAAAAATGAGGAAGCTGGATGCTGCGGGGCTGATAAAACTGCTCGAGCTTAAACGGGCAGGCAAAACGTCACGGCAGATCGGTGCGATTTTGAATATGCATCCAGTATATCTTCGGAAACTGCTCGGCGAATTGAAGCGCGGGGGCATAACCCAGGCCACATTCACATATGACAATTATATCGTAAGAGAAGGAAAGCGGATAAGATACAAGATGGAAACGGGGGGCGGAATCCCCGCCTCAATCCCTCTGAATGAGGAACTAGCCGAACTTCTCGGTTATTACTGCGCAGAAGGCAACACCCACAAGGTGAGAGATAGACCCTCATCGTTCAACGTAGTCTTTTCTTACGGAAGGCATGAAGGAAGGCTGGTTGAACGCACTGTAGAATTGATGGAGAGGATATTCCAGATAAAACCGAGGGTATTGGAGAGAAGGACTACAATCACCGTAGAAGCGAATGGGTCTTCACTCGGGGCGTTTTTCACGAGCTTGTGTGGAGGGAAAGCGAAGGAAAAGAAGGTGCCGTCAGAAATGGCGCGCTCAGACCAGAGGATGATAAAGGCATTCATGGATGCGTACCTCGCTGGGGATGGATGCGTGCTTAAGGACAACATCGCCTTCAACACGGTTTCTAAAAAGCTCGCCCTCGGCGTCTATCATCTTCTGCTCCTTCTTGGGTATCTCCCGAGTTTTTACGAATGGCGTCCGCCGGCCACCAAGATTATCGAGGGCAGGACTGTCAAACAGTCCACATTATATTACGTCAAGCTCAAGGCTGAAAGATTCAGGTTGCATTTCCTTGGAGATCCGAATCCGAAACGCCGGAAGAAAAGCGAGGAAAACTTGAGGTTCGGGGAAACGGATACCCACTGGCTGGTTCCGGTTTTCAAGATAGAACGGAAACGGTTTTCAGGACCGGTCTATAATTGCGAGGTGGATAATGAACATTCCTACCTTGCCAATTTCATAGCCGTTTGCAACTGCCAGAACTGGGACATCAGCCAGGCTCCCCAGGAGGCGCGCGCCAAGGACCCGAAAAAATGGAGGGAATACTTCCAGCGCCTCATAGCGATGTGCGAGGAATGGCCGCCGGAGCGCGTTGTGGAAGAGGCCCTGCGGAGCGGGTGCAAGTCCATATCGTTCACATACAACGAGCCCACGATATTCACCGAATATGCGATAGACGTCATGAAGCTTGCGAGGAAGAAGGGCCTCAAGGGAGTGTATGTCACGAACGGATATGAGTCGCACGAGTGCTGGGACGCGATAAAGGGGCATATCGATGCTGCGAACATCGACCTGAAGGCGTATAATAAGAAATTCTATACGCAGCTGTGCAAGGTGCCGGATTACGAGCCGGTGAAGGATTCGATAGTATATGCGAAAAAGCTCGGCTTCCATGTGGAAGTCACGACGCTGATAATACCGGATTGGAATGATGATGAAGGGGAGCTGAAAGCCGAGGCTGAATTCCTCGCTTCAGTGGACAGGGAGATGCCCTGGCATGTCACGGCCTTCCATCCGGATTACAAACTGCTCGACAAGGAGCCGACGCCGCCGGAGATACTCATAAAGGCCCGCGAGCTTGGCAGGATGGCGGGGCTGAAATACGTCTATTGCGGCAACGTTTCGCTTGCATATTCAGAATATGAGACGACTAGCTGCCCGTCATGCGGAAAGGCGCTCATCGAGCGCAGGGGCTATGAGATAGTACAGAATGGAATCAAAAACGGAAAATGCAGGTTCTGCAAGGCCGTAGTCAAGGGCGTTTGGAAATGACCGAACAAAAAGTCAGGAATCCGGCCGTGGCTGGCGCATTCTACCCTGAAGACCCGGAGGAGCTCAGGAACATGGTGGAACTCTACCTCTCCAAGGCTAAGGATGCCGAGTCGTCTGGGCATCTGCGCGGGCTCGTTGTCCCTCATGCCGGATACATCTATTCCGGCCCCACTGCCGCCTTCGGGTACAAGGCGCTCTCTAAGGAGAAAATCGAGAAGGCGATAATCATCGGCCCCTCGCATTACGGAACGTTTCCAGGTGCATGCGAATCCGGATACGGGCTTTGGGAGACGCCCCTTGGAAGAATGAAAGCGAAAAGCTCGAGCGGCTGGCCCATCAGCATCTACCCGCCTGCGCACGGGCCCGAGCACTGCCTCGAGGTGCAATTGCCATTCCTACAGGTGGTTTTCGGGAATGATTTGGAGATCTGGCCGCTGCTTTGCGGCGATGTGGACCCGAAGGTGCTTGCAGAGCGCGTGATAAAGGAGCTGGACCGGAAGACGGTTGTGATTGCCAGCTCTGATTTGAGCCACTACAAGGAATACGAGGCGGCAAAAAGAATCGACCGGGTGGCGAACGAGGCTGTCCCGGCACTCGATATCGCCCGTTTCGAGAGTGAAGGCGACGCCTGCGGCAAGACAGCGATACTTACGCTCATGCACATCGCAAAAAAGAAGAAATGGAAAGGCGTCTTGCTCGATTACCGCAATTCCGGCGATACTGCCGGCCCGAAATCAAACGTCGTGGGGTACGGCTGCTACGCGTTCTACGAGGAGAAGTAGATGGACGGCGAAATCCTGCGGGAGATCAAAGCGATAAAGGAACGGAATGCCCGCGTCGAAGCTGACAAGGCATGGGAAACAAGCTGGGCAAGGAAGACCGTGATAGCGGCTTTCACGTATGCGCTTTCAGTGCTGATACTCCTGAGCATCGGGGCGCCCCAGCCGTTTTTCAACGCTTTGATTCCGGCTTTCGGTTTCCTGCTGTCGACAATGACCTTCGGAATGCTCAAGGAGTTCTGGGTTAACAGATATCATAGAAAAAGGGGTTCGTGAAAATGGCGCTTGATAAGAAAGAGAGGGCGTACCTGCTGAAACTGGCAAGGGAGTCCATCGAAACATATTTCAACTCCGGGAAAAGGATGGAACCGGCTCCGAAGTCCGTCCCCTCAAAAAGCATGACCGAGAACGGCGCGTGCTTCGTCACGCTGCACATCGGCCCGCAGCTTCGCGGATGCATCGGGACGCTTGAAGCGCACAGGCCGCTCGTTTTCGACGTTATCGAGAACGCGCTTAGCTCGGCGTTCGAGGACCCGAGATTCTATCCGTTGCGCCCGGATGAGCTTCCGAAGGTGAAGATATCCATATCTGTTCTCAGCGCCCCCAAACCGTTTCCAGTAAAGGACGCGGCGGACCTGCTGAAAAAGCTCGTCCCAAAAAAGCACGGGATGATTATCCAGAAAGGGTATGCGCGGGCGACGTTCCTGCCCGTCGTATGGGAGCAGCTGCCGAAGAAGGAGGAGTTCCTCGCGCACCTGTGCATGAAGGCAGGGCTGGAGGCGGATGAGTGGCGTAACACGAAAGGTATTGAGTTCTTCGTCTATGAGGCCGAGGAGTTCTCAGAGTAGTTAAAAAGAGTTGGGAACTAACATCAAAAATCTCATTTCATGCCGACGTCGCATAACCCGGTAGTGCGTCGGAAATCCATATGGATTGACGAATCTCGAACCGGTTTATTGAGAAAACCGATCCCCCTGGGATTCCAGGTTCAAATCCTGGCGTCGGCGAAATTTTTTTCAAAAATTTCGGCGTCCAAGAACGAATCGTCGTTCTTGAACGCGGCGATTTTTCTTTTAGAAAAATCGACGCCCAAAATCGGCACGCCGATTTTGACCGCGGCGTTTTTTTTGTTTGCTGTCAAGAACGCAGCATTGCGTTCTTGACTGTCCTGGTCGATGCATCGACCAGGGACATCGCCTGTCGGCTCGCAGGTGTCAACCAATAAAACTGTTCTTGTTCAATAGCCAGTCATGATAGTCCTCAACCTCAAGACATACCCCGAAAGCATCCAGAAGGCGCTCTTTTTCACCGACATCGCAAAAGAGGTCGTCGATGAGACCGGACTGCGGATAGTCGTATGCCCGCCGACTGTCTTCCTTCATGAATCGGCCGAAAGGTTCTCCGATGTGTTTGCCCAGCATGCCGATGCCGAGCCTGCGGGGGCGTACACCGGCTCAATCAACGCGGAGATGCTTAAAGTCGCGAAGGTGAGGGGCTCGCTCATCAACCATTCCGAAAAGAGGGTTAGCGACCAGGCCAGGATTAAGGCGACGATCGACCGGCTGCATGAGCAGGGGCTTGAGAGCCTCGTCTGCGCGGCTACGACGAAGGAAGCCGCCACGATAGCATCATTCAGCCCGACGTATGTCGCAGTGGAGCCGCCCGAGCTTATCGGCAGCGGAATAAGCGTGTCCAAGGCGAAACCTGAAATCGTAGTCAACTCGGTCAAAGCTGTAAAGGAAGTCAACAACAGCGTCCGCGTTCTCTGCGGTGCCGGAGTCAGCAACAGGGAAGACACGAAAAAGGCCCTGGAGCTGGGGGCGCAGGGCGTGCTTCTTGCAAGCGCGTTCGTGAAGGCGACGGACCCCAAGGCTTTCCTGAATGATTTGGCGTCAGCATTCTGATTTTTCATCCCAGAAGGGCCAGGGCATAGGTTTAAAATCCTCGCAAAAGCGATAGAATCAGGGGTGATTGTATCGTTGAATTAAATGAGACTATCCTGATGGATTCATTGACCGGCGCCGTTCAGAAAACGGCGAATGATGCAGCGAACCTGCTTCCCGGGCTCATAGCCGCCATAATCGTATTCGTTCTTGGCTGGGTTGTGGCTTTTATCATCAGCAGGATTTTTGCGGGAATCCTCAGGGCGATAAGGCTCGAAGGTTTCCTGAAACAGCACAAAGTCGATGACGCGCTCGGTACTGTGAAAATCAGCGACGTCCTTGCGAAGATTGTGAAGTATTACGTATTGCTCATCTTCTTCCAGGCTGCTGTGTCGCTCGTTTCGCTGGGGACCATTTCAGCGTACCTTACGATGGTGCTCTTGTATGCCCCGGTCCTGATTGCGGCAATCCTGATTGTGCTGATAGCGGTCATCTTCGGAGAGTATCTCAAGGAGGCCGTAATCGACCTTGACAAGAAATCTTCCACGGTGAAATTCGCGGCACGGGCCGTGAAGCTGGTCGTGGTGTATGTCGGTGTGACGATGGGTCTTGCCACGGCAGGATTCAACACCACGCTGATTACCGGCATCTTCCTCACGGTTATCCAGGCGGCTGCTTTTGGCATCGCGCTTGCTGTCGGCATAGCCTTCGGCCTCGGCGGCCAGGAGGACGCCAAAGACGTGATAAAGAGCACGAGGAAGAACCTCAAGGTCTGATTTTTTTCTTTATTTCATTTTTCCCTTTCGGGAGTCTTAGAGGTAGTTTTTTTCCAATCCAACGAGGCGCAAGGTAAACCCCAAAATAGCTTTATTAATCCTGACCCGAGTTTTCCGTTTTAGCGTACCCTCGAAGCGCGATGGAGGCGACTTAAAGGAGTTATAACGGTTTCCGCTATAATGCGTTTAGAATGCTTAGCGATTGTAGTCTAAGCTTTCCGCCATCTAATTACATTTTATATAACCAAATAAATTTAAACGGATAATCTTCCTGCCCCTGCACCAGCCAAATGGGCTCGGGGGATATAATCGCATGCAAGAACGCACTTCACTGCAACATTATTAATGTTAAAGGAAAAACCACACTATGAAAAGATGGCTATCTTTCGGGGTGGTTGTTTTATCACTCATCCTCGTTTTATACATCCTCATCGAGCAGTTTTCTGGGAATAAATCTTCTGAG
>JAZDMN010000081.1:0-20958 GCA_043800955.1 Microcaldota archaeon | reverse complement strand
CCTCTACCATATCATGCCCGGCCTTCCAGGCTCGTCTAAAAGGAAGGACGTCTCGTTTGTCCGGAAACTGTTCTCAAGCAGCAGCTACCGCCCTGATATGCTGAAGATTTACCCGACCCTCGTGCTTGATGGAACGCCGCTGAAGGAGATGGCGGATAACGGGCAATACGAGCCGTATTCGACTGAAGAGGCAGCGGATGTTATATCCGAGTTCTACCGGCATATCCCATCTTATGTGCGCGTCATGCGCATCCAGCGCGACATCCCCTCCCCGCTCATCGCGAGGGGCGTGAAGAAGAGCAATCTTCGCGAGCATGTCGAAAAGAGGATTGCGGATAAGGGCATCATCCCGAAGGAAATCCGCTGGCGCGAAGCCGGGCTGCAGGGAAAAAAGGTCCCCGAACCCTCGGCATTCTCAATGCGGCGCCTGAATTATGCGGCAAGCGGCGGGAAAGAGCGGTTCCTCTCCTATGAGGACGATGAAGGCCTCATTGCAGCGTTCATAAGGCTCAGGTACCCAGGAAAAAGCAAGGTGCATGAAGATTGCTCGGGCTCATTGCATGAGCCTGAAGCCGGATCGGATGCAGCGCTAATCCGCGAGCTCCACGTGTACGGATGCGAACTGCCATTGAATGCCCGGGGGGGCATCCAGCATAGCGGTTTCGGGTCCTCGCTCCTTTTAGAAGCGGAAACGCTTGCAAGAAATGACAGCTGGGAGCGGATGCGCATCATCAGCGGCGTTGGCGCAAGGGAGTACTATCGGAGGTTCGGGTACTCGCTCCATGGTCCGTATATGGAAAAGATGCTCTGATAAGCCAATCAGCCCCTGTTGTGGGCAAGAAGCGGCGTCTGAATAACCGGAATCTGCGGCCTCTGCTGAGTGGGCGGCCTGATTTTCGGCTCGAGGGCGACGTCCCTACTGCTGAACCTGATTTCGATCGCTTTAAGGGTCTTGCGCGCAGCCTCCCTTGCGGCGGGCTCTATCATGCGCGGATTCCAGTCGCGAACGGGCTTTGCCCAGCCAATTTCAGCGCACACGTAAATCATCTCGACCTTAAAATGCTCGGGAAGCTGCTGCCTTTCAAGTATCGAGCGTACGGCTCTGTCCGCATCGTATTTCCTGCATACCCTGATTCCTTCCGCAAAAGCCTGCGTGGCGGCGCGCTCCTGGTCAGGGGTGAGAGAACAAGATTCGATGGCATCAGCTATCATCCTCAGTTCGCCCACCGAGCCGTAGAACTCAACGTCCTTCATCTGTTTCTCGGTCGCCGGCGGCCTGGTCACGATTCATGCTATTTTCCGGCAAGGTTTTAATTTATTGAGCTTTCACCGCAAGGGCGTCTTCCTCGTTGAATTCCCGAAGCAGCTCGTCCTGCTCTTTTAGGAGAACCAGGTATTCCATCTGCAACGTGGCAAAGACGCCTTCCTCCTCTTCCGAGAACGTCTTTATCTGCCTTTCCGCGTTCTTGAGCTGGATTCTCGCATTAAGGTGCTGCATCTTGCGCAGGTTCTCCTCAAGAAGGGCCTTCGACCCTTCGCTGACCCAGACCCACCGGTTCGGCAATTCAATCCGCGTCTCTTTCTCGACGGCCTCGTCCGGGGCGACTTTGAGCTCGGTTCCGCAGGCAACGCATGCGATTCCGCAGCGCCTCATGAACCTGGCAATCCTCTTTCCGGACTCCTCGCCGAGGGATGCCACGCTCACCGGCGATTCGATAGACCCCGCCGAGATTGCAGATTCGATTGCCTCTCTTTCGTCCTTGGCCATGCCCGCTATGATAATCAGCAGCTTTGCTATCTCGGAGCGGTTCTCGAAATTCTTCTTGACAATAATCCCGCGCTCCTTGAGCGTCTGATATGCCCTTCCATCCCTTATTTTCAGGCCTTCCTTGATTGCGTCAGCCGGGAACGCATCGAGCGCTTCCGCATATTCGTCCAGCTTCGTCTGATTGGGGAAAATCAGGGAGATGCCGGCGGCCTTCGCCTTTTCGGCAAGCTCGTTGGCATTCGACACCACGCGCCTCAATTCGACGTCAGGCTTTGCGCCTAGGATTCGAACCTGGAACTCCAGCTCCGCCTTTTTCTTGTTCAGCTCTATCAGCCTTGCCAGGTCCCTTGCTTTCAGTTCCATGAGTTCGCCTTGTCATCATTAATAGTAGAACAAGGAATAAAAAGATTGATATCGTCCCGGCCAGGATTACCGGAAGCGTGAAATCCTGCAACTCCTCCTCCAGTGTCCCCTTCCCCGCAGGCTTTGCCGGTTCCTTCAGGGGTTCCATGGCCCCTATCATATCCTGCGCGGCTTCATCAAGCCCTATTGCCAGCCTCACGGTCCGGTAGGCCCCGCTGCTCTGGTTCTGGGCAAGGAGGAAGGCGGCATGCGACTGGTACACCTTACCCCAGAGCGAACTGCGGTTCTCGCTAACAAGGGCGCTGATGTTGCCCTCATCAGGTGTCTCCATGTCCGCCTTGGTGGTCTCGATGACGTAAACCGAATCGAATATCGCCTGGCCATACCTGCCATTCTCAAAGGCATCCTGGGCGATATTGAGCCTTCTTATTGTCTCCTCATCCTGCGGGTCCTGCTCCCGCGCCGAAAGGATCCGCGCTTTTGCAAGACCCATCCACGCGCTTTCGTTGATTTTCGTCCCGCCGCCTGGCGCAGCTCCTATTAGTTCCTTTGCGACAAGGCACCATGCCTGGGCATACATCAGCTCATTGTATGCGGCGAATTTCTCGTCCACAAGGAGCTTGTCTTCAATGTCGGTGCTGTCCAGCTTTTCATACGCCCAGCCCTGCCTCTGGTCCGCCCCGACGACCCACTCGAAATTACGGTCGGTCATGGATGGCATTTCAATGCCTGTAAGGCAGATGCCTGCCTCGCCCTTCTTCCTTGGCAGGTCCGGGTCTCCGGATGACACTGCGGCAATCGTGGAGATGTCTACGTAATTGAGGAACGCCTCATTGGCCGCAGAGAAAAAATATCCCTTTTCGATGAGGCCCCGCTGCCTCTTCACCTCGGATTGGTAGAAACCGCGGATGGAGGCGTCTTCGCCGTCGGAGCCGTTAATGCGGTTCGCAAGCGACTCTTCCGTGTCGACCATCCTCGAAGCGATCTGTTCGAACGATTCCATCCCGCTCGATTCGAAGTCCGGGATATTCGGCACTTCGCGATCCCGGATTGACAGCCCTTCCTGCTCTATGCTCCTGTTTTCCGCCATGAACCCGATAACCTCTTCGATATTGCCAGCCTGCAGGATTTTGATGCCGTAGCTGCTTTCAATCTCCCGCAGGACCATGATTTCATACACGTTCTCTACCGGGGTAATGAAATATTTCGCGCCCATCTGAGCGGCTCCCTTCGCCTTCTCGTATAGCCCCCCCACCGGGCCAACCACTCCGGAAGGCCCTATCGTGCCGGTCATCACGGTGTCGTTCCTGAGGCTCTTGTTGGCCAGCAGCGCATACGTCATCACAGTCAGGGCCGCACCCGCACTTGGCCCGTCGATGTAATCCGTGCTCGGGTTCGCGCCGAAATTCACCAGGACATCGCAGCCTTCATCGCTTTCCGCAAGGCTATAAGCGTACGAGACCGCCTGCTCTATCGATTCCTGCGTCGTAACGCCGCTACGCGGGAAAACACTTATGTAGACCTGCCCAGGCCCCTGCGCCAGGCTTATAGTGACGTTGATAAGCCCCCCTCCGTTTCCGACGACTGCCGGAACGCGCTGGGTGATATTGCCGGTGCACGCTGCCCATGATAAAGAAATGATGAGCAATAGGAGTACGGCTCTTCTCATGGTTTCAACTCTGTCCTTAGGGTTATATATCTTTTCTTGCCTCCAAGCGGGTGGCTTGGGCGGGGTTGCTGAAAAACACCAATTATAAACATGTATTATAACATAAAATATCCAAACACAATGCTATAGGTTATAATCATGAGCATCAAAGTAACTGTCATGGACAGGCGCCTCGAGAAGAAACTCTCAAGCCTCCGCGAGAGGATACGGAAGCTCGACAGCGCACTCGTCGCATTCTCCGGCGGTGTTGACAGCTCGTTCCTGATGAGGATATGCCGCGAGGAGCTGGGCGAGAAGGCCGTGGCGGTCACCGCTCTATCCGAAAGCTACCCCCGTTCCGAGCTCAGCGTGGCCAGGAGGGTCGCGAAAATAATCGGCGTGAAGCATGTCGTGGTCGATTCCGGAAGGCAAAACGCGGATGTGCGCTCAGCAAGGGCCACCGCCCACGGCTGCAACGTCTACAGCACGATGAAAGGCGTTGCGATGAGGATGAGAATAAAGCATGTAATCGACGGCTCCCACCGGGACGACGCTTCGGAAAAGGGGGAGTCATTCATCAACGCGCGCAATTCCGGCATCCGTAGCCCGCTCCTTGAGAGCAACCTGTCAAAAGCCGAGATCCGCCTTCTTGCCAAGGAGCTCAAGCTCCCCAACTGGGATAAGCCTGCTTCTTCGGATGTAAAGGGGAAGGCACGCAAGGCTGCAAAGAAGCCTGCCTTCGCCAAGGGGTATCTCTTCCAAATCGCTCCCACCGCCAAGCTTCAGCTCAAGGGCGAAACCGCCTGCATAACCGCAGGTAAGCGGAGCATGGTCTCCCTCGCCAGGCGCATTGGCACAATCAGGAAGAGGATGAAATCTTTCGGATTCTCTGAAGTGATGCTGAGGCTTTCATCCTAGCCAGCATGCCTTGGGGGCGGGCTCCAGCACCGATTCATCCGACTTTTTTGAACGCCAAAATCCCCCTTTCCGTCCTGAAGAACTCGTAGTTCTCGGAAAGGTAAAGCTTTTCCAGCGAGCTTCCGGCCTCAGTGATGTAGCTTGCTATGTCGCCCGAGGGTATATCCTCGTACAGGTATCCTATCGAATATTTGAGCCCGGAATCGATGGTCTCCTTCTCCCTCTCGAGGAGGAGTATTCTCCGCACGCCCCTGCCCTCATAGGCGAGCAGCACGGCCGGGTCCTCCATATACAGCGCATTGGACTCTCCGCTCGTTATCCTCTTGCTCTCAAGGTCGAGTTTGGCCGGCCAGGCGAGCCCGACGCCCACAAGCATGCGGTTGACGGTCGCCCCGAAGCTTTTCCCATAGGCGATGATGTTGCCGACCTCGACTTCGGTGACGTCGAATGCGCATTTCCTCATGACCTTGACGCTGTCCTCGATGTCATCCGAGTCCAGCCTTTTTACCTCTACCTCTTCCTCATCCAGGAGGTGGACGAACTTTTTTTTCGGAGCCTCGGCCTCCAGCTTCTTCTCCGTCTGCTTGAAGGACTCAACCATTCCATTCACATGAATCGGGTGTTGCACGCGGGGCACTGCGTGAGCAGTGCTTCCATCTTAAACCCGCATATAGGGCATACATAAAAAGTTTTATTAGCCCTTTCTAATTCGGCTTCGAAGCTGTATCCGCATTTTGTGCATTTTTTCGAATCCAATTCGACAAGGTTCTGGCACTTGGGACACTTGCGCCTGAACATGCTTTTTACCCTTACGCCGCATTTGGGGCACCTTTCCATGCTCAGGTTCACCCTCTCGCCGCAATTCGGGCAGGCCTGGACCTGGCCCTTGCGGTCTGAGGAGGGCGGAGGGCCCTTCAATAGACCGCCAAGAAGATCTCCCAGGCCCATGTCAACCACTCAATGCGCATGTCACATCGTAATCCTTGATGGGAATCTGGACGCTGCAGAAAGATTGTGCTCCCTTGATGGCTTCGATGCTCGTGCTCAGGCCGCAGTCGGCCTCCTTGTCCCCGGTCTTCGAGAACGCGAGCGGCCTGTTCACCATGGTTTCCGAAGACTTCTTCATGTACGTGTAGCGCCTGCCATACGAGTCCTCGAGGCAGCATTTGTCCGTCCTTTCGATTCCGGCAACGATGTCCAGGTAGAGGTCGGATGAGAGGTCGGTCATGTTCCCCTCCCTCGTCTCTATCGAGCCGTTCGAATACGAGAAGATGCACGAGTATGTGCCCGGGATGTCCTTGCACAATGTGCATCGGTCGCCCTCTGGCACGTCCAGGACCGTCTCCTGCGCGCATTTGAAATTGCCTTCGATGTCCGAGTAATCCAGCCCGAGGGGCGGGGCGCACCTGATTCCGTTGTCGCATTTGAGGGAGTCTTCCGTGCACTCGCCCTGCGTTTTTTCCAGGCTCTCGCAGGGAACGCACTCGCTGTAGTTGACTGCGTTCTTCATGGCGAAGACTCCGATGGGCGGCGCCATGGTCATCTGCTGCATGGCATTCTGCAATGCGCAGAATTTGGTGTTCTTGGTGCCGATGCCGTTCGCATCGACGTCGACCACCCCAATCCTGGGTCCCACGTAGATATCCGTGAACCTCACCTGCCTGGCCGGCCCATAGACTATCCCAATCAGTCCGGCCTTGATGAACGCGTCCTGGCCCCTTAGGAGAGTCCCGAAAAGCGCGGTCTGCTTGTCCTTTGTGTTGAATATATCATCATCGCTGTCCAGGTTGAGCCCAACCAGTATCGTGGGCTTGTTGTCGGTTTCGAGGACCGCCTGCGAATAGCTCGCGATATCGTCTGCGATTATCTGGCTGTAATTCACCGTGAGGTTCGCCCCTGGGTCGATAGCCAGGATGTCGTCGCCCATGGCGGGCAGCATGTCGCTGTGGTCCGATATCGGATAATCGTAAGTCACAATGTCCACAGTGAACGTGTTCGCAAAACTGTTATTGAACATCTCATGGGCCCTCTGCCTCAGGCTCTCGTTGCTCGATGGCGTGGAGACATGGAACGCGCTCAGGCATCCGTAGCACCTGCTGCGGAGAAGTGCGGTCCTTGTGGATATATTCTGGGCCTTTGCGACCGGGTCGTCCCCGCCATCCACCTGGTCCACTATGATTACGGCAGCGCCCATCTTGCCGATCAGCTTCTGGAAATCGTACTCATTCAGATTTTCTTTCCAGTTGGCGTCACTGCTCATATCAAGAATCGGCAAAACACCGGATTTCATGTAATTCCCGAGCCGCTCTTTGAGGACTGTTGCTTCGGGGTCTGTCCTTGGACCCCCTCCGCTGTATACGTTATTAAGGCTGTAATCGTTGGCATCTGATATCAGGTCATTGCCGCAGCGAAGCTCCATACCGCTGACTTTGCACACCTGGGATTGCGTAGCCGAGACATCTATCGTCCCACCGTTCTCTATATTCGCAATCCCCCCCGGGAAATAATCCTCCCCGTCCGAAGTGATGTCCACATCCTGGTAGGCCAGCGTGGAGGTCGTGCAGGGCTCGCACCAGCCGAACGTCTTGATTTTCGGCATGAGCGTTGTTTTATCGATTGCGCAGTTGCCCAGCTTCTGATCCCCCTTGTCGTAGAACAGAATCATGTACTCGCTGAACAGGAGGTTGTATACCGGCTGGTAGTATTCGTTATAGATATAATAGTTGGTATCATCAGACTCCTTCGAATTGGAAGATATATACCCTGCATTCAGCCCTCGCAGCATGCATGTCGTTCCCTTGTTGGTGCCGACGGTCGTCTCGCTGAAGCGGTTCACCTTGGTCATCGCCTGCTGGATTTCGTTGTTCATGACAACGCCATGCCATGGCGCACCTGTCGCCGGGTGCCCCATCTTCTCCATATTGATGACCCACGGAAGGCCGGCGAAGAAGAAGTCCGGGAAATACGAGCATGCCTTCGTTGGCGCATCCTCATACAGCGTGCATGCGTTGGCACCGCAGTCGTCTTCGGTGCTTATCGCCTTCATGCCTGCAAAGCGCAGCTTGAAATATCCCAGGAAGGTGTTCTTTAGCGCCCCCCAGTCCTTGGGGTTAGCCGGAACCTGGACATAATCGTAATCCTCATGTTCGACCATACCGCAATTCTTCACAACGAGTAAATCGTCCGCCTGGCCATTGCTTACGAGGCCGTATCCAATCACCGTCTTGCCATCATATGTGGCCTGTGGGTCGGTCTTTCCGAAAAACAGCACACCTCCTGCCGGCGGACCAACGTTTGCCTGGCTGAACGTCGCATGCCATGTGGCATCCGAAGCATTGTACCATGTCATGTAAGAACTGGTGGTGTTGGTTATCTTGCCCACGCTTTCCTTAAGCTGGGCGTGTTGCATGAAGCTGCTGTCCATTATGTTCGTGCATTGCTTGTCGTTCCAAGGCGCATTCCATGACCATCCCGTACCGGCATATTCCCAGTTGACGAAGCGCTCTAGCTGCTTCTCATCGAAAATGCCGCAGGATGTCTTGGCTAGATCATACCAGCGCAGGAGCCCATCGCCTTCGACATGCGCGAGCCTCGCGTCCACCTGCGCAAACGTCCTTTTTGGCTGTGTGTTAGGGCCGGTAATCTGGACATCCGTAGTAGGATAGCATATGATGCGGGTTTTCCTGTTCTCATCGGTGTAGCTTTCGCAGTCTGTTACGATTTCCTGGCTGATTCCGCTGGAATCCGGCGGAGTCAGCATGACGACGCGGTTATATGTCGTCGTTGAGCATATTGCGGAATAGCAGTCAGTGCTGGCGATATCGCATTCGAAGGGAGCCCTTGTCGTGTTGACGAGCGTCTCGCCTTTCCCGTAAATCGTCGCTGCGTGCGCAATCGAGAGCCATTTCTTGTAATAATCGTTGTCGATTTTCTTGTATACGCTGCTGGTAGTGAAGAATGGATCCTCGAGGGAAGAGAATATCACGGCTTCTTCGAGATCCCCATAATCGAGCCTGCCCCAGTGGGCGAACTGATAGCTGCTTTTATCCGGGGTGATTGTCGGGTAGGAGAAGGCCGTATGGTAAGGGGGTTGGCTGAGCGAACCGGTCGTCGGCGAAGCCCTCAGGCTCTCGTCCCTGCTGTAAGGGGGGAGCACCCCCTCGCTGTCGACAATGCAGTTGGTGGTGATTCCATCAACCGGGTCCCAGGCCACCTTCGTAGTCGGGTTGAGGTAATTCATGTACCTGTCCACCCTGAGCTGGCCCTCCCTTGGCGGATTGATGCTGCAGAACTTGTCCGACATCGGGAAGAGGTAGCGGTACTGCTCGTATTCGTCGAAAGAGCCGCCCACGCCCACGCGGAACACATTCAGCGAGGATTTCGAGCTCTTCATGATTTTCTTGAGGTTGCCGTCCATAGGCAGGAAACGGCATTGAGCGTGGAAGAACTGCATCGCAGCCTCCTCCTCAGTATCCGCCGGGATGTCTGTCTTGACCTCCTCGCCCTCTTGTGAGAGGCCTGGGGCAATCGGCGGCTTGAACTTGAAGTCGCCGCACACCATCGCCACGCAGTCGGGCTGCCTGCAGGCGAGGATGTCGGATTCGGTGCAGATGGGAATTAGGTAGCCCTGGACGCCGTCCGCGTAAGTGACATTGCAGTAATTGGCTGTCACATTGCATTTCTGCCCGTCGGCCTCGATGTTTGTCTTATCAATCAGGTTTGTGATGACGTCGTTGCTGTCATTGTAAAGGACGCATCCCTGGTGTGCCGTAGCGTTCTGCTTGAGGCAGCAGCCCAGCTTTGCCGGAGACTGGAGGCACCCGGAGAAGAACAACGCCAACAATGCCAGAACCGCCAAGTATTTCCTGTCCATTCAAACCACTTTGCTTACCATCCTTACGACTTCGAAGGCGTCCGAGCCCAGCACCGTCATCATGTACCTTACGAACACCATTGTTAGGAAAAACGCCACCAGCGGGTGGAGCATCAGCTCGATATATGCTTTCGAGAGCTCATCGCGAATGCTCTCCTGCGCGAGAATCCTCGTGGTCCCCATGCCCCCGGCCTGCAATGTCTGGATGACCGAGACCGTGCTGGACATCGTCGCATAGCAATAAGGCTGGGGGATATCGGCCTGCGCCTGGTCGGATTCCATCGGGGGGGCCGGGATGAAATTCGGGTCGAGAAGGACGTAGAAAAGCGGGAAGATGAAATACATCCCGACGCCCATGGCAAGGAAAAGCGCCCCTGCACCGCGCGTGAAATAGAAGCTTCGCAGCAATATCCCGAACGGGATGAACATCGTCAGGGCGTTCGACTTGATGTATAGTATGACCGCGGACTGGGCATTGAGGCCGATGAGGATTACCGTCGCGAGGTTGTTGGTTATCCTTTTCGTCTCCGTGCTTTTGTAAACATCGCCAATCCAGTCCCCCTTGAGGAACGTGATTCCGAGTATGCTCGCCTGGAGGTTCATGATATTGAAATAATTGATAGTCTCGGCCTCGGTATTAATCGTGCTCTGGATACTAGCGACCGCGCTTGCCTTCTCCTGCAGCCTGCACCTTATAGCGTCCAATGCCTCGTCCATCGTGCTCTGGTTCGTCGTGCCGATATGCACGGACTTGCCGTGGCATACGAGGTCGCCGGCGATGAAGCTGTGCGTTATGTCCAGCGTGCTGTTTATCATGACTATGAGGGAGCCTATCATCACCGCCCCGGCAACCGCCTGGAGCATCTCGCTTGTCGCATAATTCTCGAACTCCTTAATCGAGAACGCCTTCGCTATCATGAGGAACGCGGTGTGAATGACCAGTGAGACGAAGACCGCGGCAATCGAAAGGGGGAACCAGCTGTTCAGCCATGTGATGCCTCCCTTGATTGTCAGGTCGCTGAACGCGAACACCGGCCATATGTCCATCATATCCACACCATCTCAAACCATCTGGAGTATCCTGCTCAAGTCTATCTCTTCCCCGTACATCCTTGTCAGGTAAGCAATCGTCCCGATTGTCCCAAGAAGGGCCGCAGTGGGAAGGAATACCGCTGCTATGAATGCGTATGCTGCGAACATGATCGCCCCTGTTGGGTTGTCCCCGCTCGGGAAATAATTGTTATATACGGCATCCGTGCCGGCAAGGGCCGCTTCAAGGCTCTCGCCCGCCCCGCCCTCGCTATATATTGTCTCATCCGTATACGCATCGAAATCGCCAGGCTGGTAGCTCGGCTTGTCAAGGATAGCATCCTCCATGATGTAGAAAACCGAGAGGAGGAACGGATATACGGTAAGGAATGAAATCGATACGGATATCAGGAGCGCCCCGAACGTTCGCATGTAGGGCATCGAGCGCATGAAGATGCCTAGGGGGAGGAACATCACCACGAACCCGCGGTAGACGTACTGGAGTATGAAAAGGAAATTCAATGCCGACATGACGGACATTATCGCGGAATTGAAGAAGATGCCGAGCGCGGCCTGGTGGGCGCCGTAGCCCCCGAGGGCCTGTATGTTCGTGCCCGAGTATCCGAAAAGGCATCCTATTCCCCCGAGAAACTCGCACTCGAACACGCTGAGCGCGCCGAGCACGCTGTACGCTTCGAGGTGGAACCGTACGACCGTAAGCGCCCGGAGTGAATAAAAACCCGCGTCCATGAGATATTTCGCGGCCGCGTCATAGACCGATATCGAATCCGAGCTTTTCCCGAACAGGCTTGCGATTTCGCTCACCTTCATGGTGCAGAAGGTGTTCATGAGCATAATCAGGAAGAAGACGGACCCGGCTGAGAATATGAGCTGGACTGCCTCTGTCTTGGCCCACAGGCTGAGCTTCGGGTTAGACGTGGCCTGGCTAATCATGTATGTGAAGCCGCAGATCAGCGCGCTTGCAACTGTGGCCATTGCAGAAAGCGGCAATATCGTGTTCTCCAACATGCCGTCGAACCCGGAAATGGCGCACGTGTCGACCATCAGACGAACCTCCCTAGCGCGCTTACGTCGACTTCGGCACCGCCAAGCGATGTCAAAGCCCGTATTCCGGCAGTCATGATGAGGAGCGCAAGGACCGGCCCGAGCGTGCCCCGCACAAGGACGCTGAAGACGACCTGCTGCAAATCTGTCCGGAATGTGGCCAATGTGTCCTGGGCGCCCGTGTCGCCGCCATAGACTCCTATTCCAGAACTAGGGTCGCATTCCGAGACCGTTGTGCTCAGTCCCCCGTCGTATCCGCTTCCGGCTTCGGCAAGGAACGTGTCGACCAGCATCTGGTTGAACAGGATGCCGGCAGGAATCAGTATATGCATCGATATCGCGGTTGCGATGATGAAGCCGCCAGCTCCCCTTGTGAACTTGAATGTCCTTAGCACGATGCCTATCGGGAGGAGGAGGCTCATGGCGTAGCTTCCGGCGATGTTGATGAGCCTCTTCATGGAGTATAGCTCACCGATTGCGAACCCAACTATGCTGCCGGACATGGACAATGGGGTGCTGAGCATCGAGTAGCCCCCGCAGGCGCTGACCGTGTATCCTATGCTGACGATGCTGCAGGACATGGTCTTGGAGCTTTCCTTGGCAACCGTGTTGTCAATCGTGGTGACCGAATTATATATGCCCTGCATTCCGCTGGTCGGATTTGTGAGCGTGTCATCTATTATCGATATCGCGGTATCCTGCAGGTTCTCCCCTCCCGAGCCAAGTCCGCTCGAGAGTCCGTCAATGACGTTGTTGCTCCCGACAAGCAGGGCAACCAGGAGCCCTGTCGCTATCAGCTGGTACAGCTCCTCCTTGGACATTATCTGGAGCTCGTTTATCCCAAGGCCCATTCCCACGGCGTAGGTGATTCCGAGGAACCCTCCTGATATCGCAAGGGCCATTGCCGCGGTGCCTTCCCAGCCTCCGGCTGCGAATGCGGCTGGCATGAACGCAATCAGGAAGATAACCGTCAGTTTCCCCATCAGAACACCTTCGATATGCCCGGGATGTCTATGTCCCCGCCCAGTATTGACGAGAGTCCTTTGATGAATATCAGGGTCGCTGCAATATTGAACAATGGAAGCACGTACGCAGGAAGCATCAGTTTGGATACATTCTGGACTTCTATCGGGCCGACAAGCCCCTCTCCACCGATGCCTGTGTACGCCCCGGCGCCCTTGACAGGCACGTCATCCGAAGGCCTGCAGAGGTCATTGCATACGGTCATAATGGGGGGCTCGAACATCTCGCTCTCCTCGCTGAACAAGCACTGCTCGCACGAATTGCGCGGAATCGGAACCCTGTCCTCGGCCTTGCAGTCCGTGTTGATGTCGCATGAGCCTGTGATGTAATCCGACGGCATCGTCTCCCCGTATGTGACTATCCTCTTCTCTGCCGGGCACCCCGAGCATTCGGGCGTGTCCAGCTCCTCGATGTACGTGGCGTTGATCTTGCAACCTACCGGGCACTCCTGGCATGGCATCTGAAGCTGGTTTGAAGTGGAATTGATGCATTGCGAAGGCAGGTTGTTTATATCCGCAGTCGTCACGCGGCAAACCTCAGGACAGCCCGTGCACAGGTCGACGCAGGAGCCGGTCTCCGGAATCGCATACGAGCATGAGTTGTAGGCATTGTTCGATACCGGGCAGTCAACAGCCGCGAGGCACCGGTTCAGCTGGTCCTCATCCACCCCTTCTGGCGGTGTGGGCGCCCATTGGAAATCGGCCGCATCGTTGCCGGTATAATCAATCCTCTTATATACGCGGCAATCCGTGCGCGACGAGAGGCAGTCGCCTGTGTCGCAGTTGCCCCTGAGTGGCGGGATTACCTTGCATTCGCGGGGGCACATCGAAAGGATGGGTTTCGTTTCCTCATCTACGGGACGCGGGGTTGCCAGGCGTCTCACCCAGCATTTGTCCGGCAGCGTTGCGCAGTTCTGCGGGATGTGGGCAGAAAAGTTCACGCACTGCGTGAGCGTAGTGGGATACGGCAGTTCCCTGCACGAGAGCGGGCAGGCGGCGTCGGACACCACCATGCACGAGATGACATTCATG
Source organism: Microcaldota archaeon (assembly GCA_043800955.1). Lineage (GTDB taxonomy): Archaea > Micrarchaeota > Micrarchaeia > Anstonellales > Bilamarchaeaceae > Bilamarchaeum. The sequence goes on along the minus strand of JAZDMN010000081.1, from coordinate 7,240 downwards.
CCATTGTAAGGGCCGTCATTCGGGTGTTCATTGGCTATCGAGCCGTCGATGATGCCTGTCGCTATCGCTGCCTGCGAATTTGGGAATGCGTCGAAAACCATCTTCATGGAGCCGAGCTTCACGCCCTCGGCGGTCCCGTCCTCCACGACCGCCCATGCGTGCGGGGACTTGCATTCATCCGGGCAAAGCGCGCCTGCTGTGTCCTCATTCGCCTTGTCGCCGGTGAGCGCAGTGTTCAGCGTCAGCCAGTCGAAGACGTACATCCCTGGGAAAAAGAACATTATGCCTGCGGCTACCGCTATCAGGAGGCCGCCGATTTTCCGCGTGAAGAAGAACGTCCGCGCCACGATGCCTGCGGCTAAGAGGAGCGGGCCGACATTGAACGAGATGTGCGTCACGAAGAACTTCTGCGCCTCGAGCGACGCTATCAGGTTCGCGTAATACTCGAACACTATCATGTACCTATCCTGGTCGAGCATGTAGTGCCCCACGACCGAGAATGAGGTGCCTATCTGCGCGCAGAGGATTGTCAGGCAATAGAGGCCGAATCTGCGGTTGGCCCATCCGGCTGCGCTTATGCTGTTGCTGGCCACGCTTCTGGCGTCGTCGCTTGCCACATTTATATACGAATCGAGATATTCGACCGAGACCTTCCCCAGGCAGCTCTGGCCGCCTGTGCAGATGATGTTCAGGCCGCTGTACTGCACCATCTCCTCTGCGACCACATCGAGCAGGGCTATCGTCGCCATGAGTGTTATTATTATGAGGACGTTCGCGAACGCCTGCACAAGCTCGTTGCTGGCCCATGCCTTGATTTCAGGCATCTCGAGCCCGATTCCTATCGCATAGCCTATTCCGATGAGTATGATGGATGTGAGTATGGACAGGATGGAGAGGACGCGCCAGTCCCTGAATATCTCGGGGAGGCCGCTTTTCTGGGTCTGCGAGCCGAATGTCTCCTCGAACTCGGTCGCCGCGAACGCGGCTGCAGCCAGCAGCAGGAAAATGAATGCTATCTTCTTCATCCAATCACCCTCAGCGCCTTGTGTACGGACGACAGGAACGTAATCACAAGCGCCATCGTCAGGTTCGGCAGGAAGAACGCCTGCGGAATCAGCCTCGCGACATTCCAGAGGCTGTCGGGATTGCCGCACGTGGTTGCCGGATTTGAGCAGCTGTTGTTGTCTATCACGTTGTCGCACGCTGCCTTCGCGAACGAACTGCAGTCGTTCATGACCACCTCGTACATCGAGAGGTTGAACGCATAAAGCATCGGCACGAGGACGTATAATCCTATGGCGATGGCAATGAAGATGTTTCCCATATGCCGGGTCGGGGGGAAGAAACGCATGACGAACGCGGTCGGCAGAACCCATCGTATGATGTTCTCGTTTATGAAAAGCAACACGAACTTCTGCATGCTGATGCTCATCAGCGCCGGCACCAGGAATGAGTTCATTATCATGCTGTACTCGTTCGAGACAATCCTCTTGTACGCCCCGGCTGTGGCGGTGTACGCCTCGAAAAGCGGAAGCGACAGGCTCCATGCGAACGTCGAATCCATCATGTTGTCCAGGTACTTCTGGATATACCGCTCGGACATGCTCCTGGCATCATTTTTCGCCAGCGAGATATAGCATTCGGCGACCTCGTTCGGGCTCTGCCCCATGGCTGTGGAATAGCACGAGCCCCCGCCGATGCTGCTCATCGTCTGGGTGAAGAACATGCCGGTAAGGTCGCATGAGAACACGACGATTCCGCTGAATCCCAGGAGGAGCATCATCGAGAACCCGAGGTGGTACATCTCGTCCTTGGCGAACACAATCGCGTTCGGGATGTGGAGCGCGTTCCCGAGCGCGTATGCGAGGGCGATGACGACCATCATCAGGCCGACGACTGCCATGATGACCGTGCCCTGCTCGAATAGGATGGTATCCGTGGCATCCTCTACGCAGGCTGAAAAGGATAGCCCTGCAAGAAGCAGAAGGAGATAGTATAGTTTCATAGCAGCCTCTGCACCCCCGCCATGTACCATTCGCCCCCTATCACGGCCGCGACGCTCCTTGCGCCGGATATCGTAAGGATTCCGATGAATATTATGTCCATATATATTACCATGACCAGGTTCGTCACATCGCGCAGGAACGGCCGGAGTTGGTCGAAGACATCATCGCCGTATGCAGTTGGGTTGACGACCGCCTCCCACACAATCAGGAGAATCAGGTTCGCATACTGGAATATCATGCTCATTATCGGATATACAACCTGCCAGACCAGGCTGTAGCATGCCGGGAATGCGCCGGGAATGACCGCAAGCGGAAGGCAGGTGATTAGCGCAAAGAGCGGGTCTGTCAGCCCGAAGAGGATGCGGAAGAACTTGGATTCGCAAATCACGCCGAAGGCATAGACCGGGTACGGGTCCGCATCGAGCGCGCCCATGTCAGCTACCCTGGGCTGCGGGACGACAATCTGGTCGTTTATAGCCTGGACGAAAATCACGGACGCCGGAAGGAAAACGATTGTGGCGAGCGCGAGCGCTATGAGTGTGTTGCCGGTCTTCCTTGTGAAGGGGATAAGGCGGAGGCTGAATGCGAGGGGAAGGAGGATTTTCGGCGTGACAATCTTGAAGAACGTGAGGAGCATGCGAATCCCCTCGCTGAGGAATATCGCGTTTGTCAGCCCCTGTGTGGCAAGGCTTAGGGGCATCATGAAGACGGATGCCCCGCCGAGGGGCGATGTCTGGTACGTGAGCGAGACCCAGTATATGGCCACGTTCGTGCCTGAGGAATACGATGCCGCAATCCTGATTTTCTGCGCTGCAGTGATAAGGTCGGTGTATGCGGCCATCAGGTTGTCGACCCAGCCGGTGAGGATGTCTCCTGCCACCTGCATGTAATCATCTTCTCCGGTAATCGCCTGGGAGACCCCGTTCGAGCTGATGAAAAGTGCGATTATAATCCCGATTAGGAAAACGCCGGCGACGAACTCCCTAATCTCGGTCTTGGCCCACGCCTCAAGCTGCGGGTTCGAGATGGAGACCGCAATCATGTTCGTGAGCGAGAGGACGACAATCATGACCGCGGCGACGCCGGGAACCAGTGCTGTTAAGTCGGTCGCAGCGGCAAATGCCATGGATGATACTAATAATATTACGAGCATGGCGCGCCAGGGCTGCATGGGTAGATTTCCTGCTTATCCATTTAAATGCTTTTGGAGGTTTCAACAGAAAAATCCGCACCGAATGGGTAAATTTATAAATTTGCTAAAGTTACTATCTAACATGCGCATTCCGAATCTCCTGCTGCTGTTAACATTCTCCATCCTGCTCATAACCGCCCTCCCATTCATCCTGCATGCGGCGGACCCGGCCGAATGCGCAACATGCGAGGAGCTGATCAACGCGCCCCAGACCGGAATCTTCGTGCTGGTAAACGACATCGATTCCTCAAACAGGTACCTCAACATCGTCGCGTATTACGAGAACCTCTCGGCATCGCCCTCAAGGCAGCCGCTCAACAAAACAATCCTGCTTGTCGAACTAACGAGCCCGACCGGCAACTACGTCCTGCAGAAGACCTTCACCAATGAGAACGGCACGGCCAAATTCAGCTACACCGCATATGACAGCGAATGCCTGAACTTCAAGGTCCTCTACTGCCCGTTCTGCGTCCCACCCGAAGTCGAATGCGAGGGGTTCATGCAGTGCGTGGATTTCGGCCACCTTGATACGAGCGCAACCAACGCCGATGGTGTCACCACCGCGACTGATGCTGTTGTGATAGCGCCTGCGGAGCTGAACACTGTCAAATACCTTCCGAGCCTTGGCACCGCATCATGGTGCCCACCACCTCCGCCGCTTGCCGCGACTCCTGCGCTATGCTTCCCGCTCATACTCATATTCTCGCTCCTTTCAGGGGCGCTCTACCTTACCGGCAGGAATCCGTTTGCCGGATTCAACATAGGGGGCATGCGCACGGGCCAGCACATCAGGTACCAGGCGCGCGGCCGCGGTTTCTCGTTCAGCTTCACGCAGCTTGCGATGGCCGGTATGAGCGTTGGCGAAGCCATATCCACTGCAAGCAAGCAGGGCGGCGGAGCGCTCGTGAAGAGGGAAAAGGATGCGGCTAAGGCAAGGGGCATCGGTGGCATCTGGACCCATGATGCAGGCAAAGGCAAGAGCGGCTCGTTTATGGCCATCGATAGGGGCTTGTCGGACTATAAACGCGGTCGCGATACAGTGCGCTATTCCACGACCGCCCAAGCCGCAGGTGGAAAAGGAAGCACAGGAACCGGCATCGGCACCTCTTCACGAACCGGCGGAGCTTCGATGGGACAGACTGCCACAGGCCAGCAAACGAGTTTAACCAGCGGCCAGGGCGTAAGTGGAAGGGAGATCCTCGGCGGCAACGCATTCAATATGAGTTCAATTGCCCGCATCGCATTGTTCGTCGTAATGAATACGACCATCGGAGGTGCGATAGGTGCGTGCTACAGCGCTGCCACATGGAACGCTCAGGCAGGCAGCGGCAGGAATATGTTCTCAGATTGTTTTTCAAGCAGCCAGCAGCGCATCGTAGATGCCAGCGCTACGCTCACAGCGCTCACCGGTCCCAACGGCGGCATGATGATAAGTGTTGATACGGGCGGCAGAGAACCCCGCTTGGTCGAAGTGCTAGGTACTCCCACCACGGTCCGGGAAGGCGACCCTCCGCGTACACTTACCGCATATACCATAGCCGCCCCAGCCGGAAGCGAGCGCGGCCAGACCGCAGATGGCCGGATTACTATCGTCATGGACTCCAACGGCCAGGTAGCGAGGCTCCAAATGCAGGTAATCCTGCCCAGGGTCGATGCGCAGGGCGTTCCGGTACTGGATAAAAATGGACAGCAGATAATGGAAGCGCAGACGATAAGGATGCTCCCGCCGGCCGAACCCGGAGGCAATTTCGTATACCAGCGGGGAGCCACAGACCCGACCGATCCTTCGAGAATGACATTTTCCGCGCTCCCTTCTACTACTCCCGCGGCTATTGAATCAAATTTCCGGGATATGGCAATGAGCGCCGGGTACGCCGCCCCCATCGCAATTATGCCTGGCCAGAATCCCGGCGATTTCCAGCAATCTTATCAAATCCACGCGGAAGGAATGTCGGCCCTCCAGCAGACCATCCGCACAGAAGCCGCGTTCGAGATGCAAAGCAGGGCAGATGCCGTCTCATCCGGCCTTCGCGGCAACCCAGAAGCGCGGGATGCCATCGCGCAGGCCAGATATGATGCAGCAACAGAAGCAATGGCAAACCTGGGTATCCCAGTCACTGCTGTCCGGTACGGCGGCACCGGTGAAATCATGAGTGGGGTGCAGCATGGCGACAGCGACCTGCCGGGCCATACGCGCGGCGCTTCAGAAACGGTGCTGTCCACACTCCACGATGCGGATGAAGGCGCCGGCCGAAGAACTATTGGTGTCCCAAGCCTTACCTCTTTGGCTAACGAGGGCGGAGTCACAAACCTCGCAATGGCAGCCGGAATGGATTTAGACCGTGCGGGGGTTGTAGCTCAAGTGGTCGCTCCAGTGCTTGCACACATGCGTGTCGATGAAATAGCCACGACCAACCAGACTAATTTAGCCGACAGAATCATGGCAACAAACGCTGACAGAGCGGCACAAATCCCCCCCCTCCCTCCTATCTCTCGTGATGATGCGATGGCCTTCGCAGCCGTGGCCACGGGCGCCCGTTCAATAGCTTCAGAATTCATCGGAACCCTGAGGGGTACGGAAGGCTTCACCGGCCATGCGGACACAAGCGGCCGGACACTGCTCGACCGCGTGTCGGGCACAGATTTGTCGGCGCTCGCAGTCGCCTCACACACTGGCCACATGATGCAGCCTGATGGCATTGGAGCGCTGCTGGTTTCCAGGCCGGATGTGGTAAGCGGATACCAGATACCCGATGCCATCGCCCAGCCAGCACGCGAGATGGCCGCGCTCGACACCGTTTCCCGGGTCGCCAGCCAACCACCTGGTTCGCAAACTACCCAGGCGGTGAATAACGCAATTTTCGATTATGCCACGGCTGCTATGGTCAATACCGCCCGCGGCACTGAAGGCGCGCTTCAGGATTCCGAATACGGCCAAGCTACACGCGGGCTTGATTCGGGGGCGCATCATGCCGCAGTGGCCCAAACATTCGGAGAACTGCCGGCGCGCACCCCGCCAACACCTCCCCCGCCAGGCGTTCCTGCAGAGGCATGGGCTGAAGGGCAGAGAGTCGCTGAGCGACAACAACCCACTTCGATTGAGAGTGTGGAACTAAACCGCAGGGAACACATATCCAGCCTCGTATCCCAGGGCGATTACAGCACGGCCCGTGCGGAGATTGCCGATGCTGTTAGTGATTACAATACCGCGGCGAGGGCGGCGCGGGCATTGGGCAATAGGGATGCAGCGCTCACGATGGAGGCCGCAGCGACCGCATATTCCGCAGCACTGCCCCACATAGATGTCTATGAAACCAGCGCACTCGTGCTTCCAGAAAGTCAACGTCCGTCCATTGCTAATCCGTCCCCACATGTCGGCGCCTTGGTTACAGCTGATGTTGCCGCCGCAGGGAATCCGGCCGAACTCGCCATGGGAGTGGCAGAGGTCCGTGCCGGGCACTTTGTCCGGCGCAGCGAGGACATGATTGGGGTGAAGGAGCACATCGAGCAGCGCCTGCCGGCTGACAAGCGCCCGACCGAGCTGTATGCTGAGGGGCGCGCCACGCCGCTCACACCGACCGTGCCTGGGCTGCGGCAAGGCGACGATGCGAGCTAGCTGGTCTGGATGAAAAAAAACCCCAAGCCGATACGGAGGCTGAAGAACCTCCTGACTAACGGCAACCTCTGGCTCTATCTCCTTTCATTGATTCAGCGCGAGGGCGAGCTTTACGCATACGCATTGGATGAGCGAATCGAGAAGGACTTTTTATTCCGCCCGAACAAGATAATGGTGTACGTGGTCCTCTACAAGCTTGAATCCGAAGGGCTGATATCCTCAGAGTTCAAGGAGCGGAGGAAATACTACCGCCTGACAAAGGACGGGGCAAGGGCGCTGGATTCGGCCCGCGAGTATTTCCGGCTGCTCTCGGCCAGGCTGTGATGATATGCGCATAATAATAACCGGCTCCCCCGGAACTGGCAAGTCCTCGATAGCGAAGATGCTCTCCAAGAGGCTTAGCCTGGAGCTTATCGACCTCAAGAA
>JAZDMN010000078.1:0-59881 GCA_043800955.1 Microcaldota archaeon | reverse complement strand
GCAACAAAACATGGGTTGTACTAACTAATTTCAGGGAAATCCGAGTCTATAACGCAAAATACTACGATAAGGAAGAGTACATACGGAGACTATACGAGCCGATAAAAATTGAAGACTCCGTCGCACGATTAGATGATCTTTGGATCCTTAGCCGCGACGGTATGAACGAGAATCTGATAAATCAGTTGGCGAATAAATACGGAAAAGTAAAGCCAAAAGAGGCCATAGACTCGCTTATCTTTGAAGACTTAATGAGATGGAGGAAGGCTCTAGAAAAGGGCATAAAAGAGCATGAACGATTGAACCGTCTCCCAACTGATTCTGTAGCGGCTGAAGCATATATTGATGAGGCAGTTCAGAAAATTCTTGACAGAATTATTTTCGTAAGGGTATGCGAAGACAGGGGGCTGGAAGAAGAAGAACTTCTGAGATGGTGCGTCAGGCAGTGGAAAAACGATAAGAAGATTCCACTGATGAACTGGCTATCCCGACTCTTCTCAAAGAAGAATGGCGAGTATAACAGCGGCATATTTGCTCCGCATTATTCAGAGAATCTGACTATAGAAAATGGCACACTTGAGAGTATAATCGAGGAGAGCTACGTTAATCCCAACGGCTTGACTTACGACTTTTCAGCGATTGACGCTGATATACTCGGAACGATTTACGAGAATTATCTTGCATACATCCAGAAAAGGGTCTGGGATAAAGAAAGCAAGCAGAAAAGCAAGAGAAAGGCCCATGGGATTTACTATACACCGACATATATCGTCGATTATATCGTGAAAAATACCTTGGGAGAGAGGCTAAAAAAATGCAGTAAACCTGAGGAAGCATTGAAAATCAAGATGCTTGATCCTGCTTGCGGTTCGGGGTCATTCCTAATTCGATCGTATGATGAGTTTAGGAATTGGTACACAAGCCATATGAAAAAGAACGGTGAGAAACAGCACACATTAAACCATGAGTTGAAGGGAACCACCGAATTCATGGACAAGGTCCTTGAGAACTGTATTTATGGTGTGGATCTGGACCCCAAGGCTGTTGAGATCGCACAGCTTAATCTTCTCCTTAAATCGGCTGAAGGGAAGCATAAGTTGCCAACACTAAATCATACGGTCCAATGCGGAAATAGTCTCATTGATGATTCAATAGTCGCTGGCGAAGTGGCTTTTAAATGGGGGGAGAAGTTTCCCGAAGTTTTCAGGAATGGCGGGTTTGATGTTGTGGTTGGGAATCCGCCATATGTTCAATTGTCAATGGAGGCTGAGGTTCCCCCATCTTTGAAAAACTATCTAATAACGCGTTTTGAATCTTCTATGGGCAGATTAAACACGTTTGGTTTTTTCATTAAACTTGGGATTGATTTACTAAATGAAAACGGAAATGAGGGGTTCATTATCCCAAATACATTACTCACTCAAGATTATTACGAAGAACTTAGAACCGAAATTCTAAACAAATCTAAAATTAAATCAATTGTAAATTTTCAAAATTTACCTTTCAAAGATGCAGTTGTAGAAAATATCATTCTTGTAATTGAGAAAAGCACTGTTGAGAAAAATAGAAATACTAATGAAACGATTATCTATGATTTAGATAGTCGATTGAATTTTATTAAGAATAAAACGATTTACCAACAACGTTTTTCTATAAATAGAAAGTCCACATTCAATATCTATGAAGATGAAAAATCCACCTCCATTCGGGAGAAAGTTGAAAGAGATGCTCTTCCCTTGGGAAGTTTTCTCGAAGTAAATCAGGCTATCGCTCTAAGGCATGATAGGGCTAACTGGGTTACAAAAAACAAGTTCGAAAAAAACACCAAACCTCTGCTTGTTGGTGGTAAAAATATTGGTCGCTATTCCATACGTTGGGACGGAGATTATCTAAAATATGATATAAACGCCATTCATAGTTGCAAGAGCGAATCTATTTTTCTAACTAAGGAGAAAATTATTTTCAGAAGAGTTGCTGATCGATTAATTGCAACGCTTGATACGGAACAATATTATGGGTTACACACTTTAGTAATAATGAATCTGAAGCCAGATGTAGATGTTAATATAAGATATTTTTTAGCGCATTTCAATTCTAAACTGCTAACTTATTATTATCGAAACGTATTTGCATCAACAAAAACAGTATTTTCTGAAATAGGTGCTCGCCAAGTAGCACAACTTCCAATAAAGATCGTTGTACCTGAAAAACAATGTCAATTAGTTAAATTGGTTGATGAGTTACTTTCTCTCAACCGACATTTCAGAGACATTTCCGATCAAAATTCCAACGAAGCACAAACCCTCAAAACGCAAATTGTGAAAACCGATGGTGAAATCGACCGTCTCATCTACGAATTATATGGCCTGACTGAAGAAGAAATCAAAATCGTCGAGGAGGCGGTAAAATGAGTTATGAACCACCTTGTCTACCCTCTCAACCCGCAACGATTAGCTATAGCAAGTTCAAAAAGCGTATTTCCGAACTAAAAAAACGATGGATTGCGCTTTTTGAAGAGATAAAAGACAAACCCGTTTCGTCTAACGATTTTGAACGAATAGAATTACAATTAAACTGCGAACTGTCCGAGGTCTCTTTGATACTGTTGATGAGAAAAATGTGTAAGGGCTCTAAGACTGCTATACTTGAGAACGATCTAAATACGGCAAAAAATGAGATAATGTCATACAAGGAGAAGGCGAGGACTTTGAGTTCATTTAAATCGAGAAGCAAAAATCAAAAGGTTCTTGGCCAAGTCCTTGAACTTCTTACCGAAGCAATAAAAAAGATACCAAATCAGGTGCCTAAATGATCTTTTCTTATCCTGATCTTCAACGTTGGGTTTCCGAATGGGAAGGGCCAGCTCTGGAATTCAAGCTAAGCGTCCAGAAAGAGGTCGGGGAAACGATTTGTGCATTCGCCAACACTTACGGGGGAATCATAGTTTTTGGTGTTGAGCCGAAAAAGAAAGAACTCAGGGGAATACCCAACCCCGACGAAGAATCCCAACGTCTAAGGAACGTCCTTGAACTGTGCAAACCCAACCCCAAACCCGAGCAGGAGTTCATACGCCACGAAGGAAAAACCTTTATTGTGCTCAAGATCGAAGCATTTCCGTACTCACAAAACCCCTGTTTCTTCAGCAAAAGGTGCTATATCCGGCAAGGAACGACCAACCTCGAATTATCAGGCGAGGAATTGATTGATTTCCTCAAAAAGAGAGCCTTGCTTAATTTTGAAGAATCCAAGAGCAAAGCTACTCTGGAGGATCTCGATAAAGAAAAAATATTCGCATTCTTCAAAAAACGAGGCTTAAAGACAGAAAACCTTACAGACGAAGACCTCAAACCCATTCTTGCAGGGTTGAATGTTGCCAACTATAACGGCGAGTTCTTCCTCAAGAACGCATCTATCCTATTCTTTGCAAAAGAGCCTCAAAGATTCCTTTCCAATCTTGAGGTTCGAATCGTCAAATACTCCGGAACGGAACCGGCTGTCGGAGCAATCGTGCTGGATAAACGCTTTTACGGAGTTGTTCCTGACCTTATCGATCTCACTTTCAACGCGGTATCAGAAAACATAGGTAAAACGCTCGCCTTGGTCGGAACGACAAGAGAAACCATTCTGGACTATCCGCCCGATTCTTTGAGAGAAGTCATAACCAATGCTTTTGGGCACAGGGATTATTTCGAGTCAAAGGATGTCATTGTTGAGATTTTCGAGGACAGGCTCGAAATAACGAATCCGGGTGGCTTGCTTCCTGGTCAGAATATCAAGAACTTCGATAAAACGCCAAGGCACAGGAACCCAATTGTCTATCGTTTGCTTCATGACCTTGGTAAAGGAGAAGGGCTTGGTTTGGGGATTAGGCTTATCCGTAAGCAATTCAGGCAAGTAAGGCTACCCGACCCAGAGTTCTATGAAATCGGTAATGCGTTCAAGGTCATCCTTTACAATATGAAGAGCAGGAAAAGACGATATTCGGACGATTTCCAGAATCAAAGGCAGAAACAGGCATTAGCGTACCTTGAGAAGAATCCCATCCTTAAAACAGTTCAATACGCTAAAATGACTGGGGTATCAAAACCGACAGCAGTCAAAGATCTAAACGAGCTCGTTAAGCAAGGAAAACTCAGAAAAATCGGTAAGTACAGGGGAGCAAGATACGAGCTTGTGAAAAACATTAAATAACTTTAATTTAAAGTAAATTATCGAAATTTAAAGTAATTTAAAGTAAATTTGATTTTGGGTTCTTTTTCGTCCAGTACCCTCCAACCAGACCACCGGAGATGAACCCGATAAAATGGGCATATTCGGTCCACAGCCGATCCAAACTTGAGCCGCTAGTTAGTGTAGCGAAAATCGTCCAGACTATTGAGAAAGAAATCAAAATTAACAATAAGAAAATACATGAAAAAAGGAAATGCTGCACTTTGATTTTGCCGAGAGTTCTAGTTTTACAAACATTCAGATATTCAGTGAACCCATTGACAAGAACCGCAATCAATCTTTTCCACCCGATAATCATTAAAAAACCGAGAAGATATGTGTCAAATAAGGAAAGGCCTACTGAGTACGGGTTGAATGATGGAATAATTGTAGTTGCATAAGCATTGAAGGCGACTAAAAATAAATCTGATATGCCGACGGGCAGAATAATCCACCAAAAAAGCCCCAACTCTTTAAATGAAGAATCCTTAGACTCCAGAATAAACACAAAGAACAGTAAGAGAATTGCTACTGCAATATTATTGACTAAATGATTCGAATCACGGTGAATAAAATGGCTCGTGACTACCCCTAAAAGATTTTCCTTATTCGCTCCGTACGTTGTGCGAGCTGAATCTGTCAAAGTACCGTTTGGACCTACGTTAAATTGAATGAATGTGAATAGAGAAAGTAAAATTGCGATGAAAATCAGAAGAGAAAGATTTCCAAGGCCATGGATTCCATTCTTCGATGTAGAATGCGGCTGAGAATCCGTCATAGACTGTATACGTAAAGATTGTTTAAGGAGTTTTCTGTCCCGGACCATAAAGTAAATTAGGCGAACCTGGTCGAACCCCCTAAAAATTAGGCGTTTTGGTGCTTTTCTCATTCGATAAATCAAAGAAAATCGGGCCGCTTAACCTACTCCCTACTCTGTATGTGTGAGTGTTATGGATTGAATAAGGCAGCTATGGTTTCTTTGAGTTTTCCCCTAGCGAATACATCTCCGTAATATGAATATTTTTTCTTCATTTTCCTTCTGGTAACGAATATCAGGATTTTTCCATACCGTCGCTTATATTTAGCATACTTCCAATCGACTTCTTCCGGCTCTCTCTGCAATTTCTTTCCAGTCTCAACATCTATGCAATACCTGACCTTTTTTCTTTCAAACTCAATATCGGGCCCACTATTGACATTCATGCTGATTGTCTTCACGTATTTTTTCAATTCTGTTTTGATCAGATAGCAAAAGAAGGCGTGTTCCTTGCCTTCATTGTAGCGTGTTTTTACCCAGTAGTAAGCAGCTCCTGAATCTCCATACGGGCTTATTTTCAAACGCTTATATCGGCTATTCTGGAGGAAATCACGTTGTCGAGCAGTTAAATCTTTTTCAGCATAAAAACCATTTGCCAGAGTTTTCACTTTGTCCTCTTGCTCTTCCTCTTCTTCGGCCTCTTTTTCCTTTTCTTCCTCTTTGGCCAGATCTGACTCCGTCTTATGCCGTGATGGCAATTTATCCAGCCTTTCGCAGGTTTTGTAGAATTTGTCAACAAAATGGTAAACACGTTCCTCGGCTTCCCTGTGGCTTTCTTCTGAGCCGGTAAGAACGTTGCGAAATTTATCGAGGTTCCTTAATTCCTTGACCAGTTTTTGTTCATGTTCAGTTTGAAGTTTTTTCAGTTCCTTTTTGTATTTTTCTTTTTTATCGGCTACAGCATGCTTTACCCGGTGTTTTGCAAAAAATTCTTCAGTTTTGTAGTCATGGGCCATTTTTTCTATGTGGTACTCTAGCCATATGGGAAATTTCCCCTTCTGATGATATTTTTCCCGGATGTAATCAGTACTCTTCATGCTTATACCTCTCCGGGTGTGTCCTTCTATCAAGGCCAAGCAATTTCAGTTTCTGTTCCGCAACGAAGAGACCTATCCAGGTTTTTTCGCATTCCAGGCCAATTTTCTTTATTTTCTTCGGAGGGTACATCCTCCATATGTCAAAATTCAGCAGTATTGATTCTGCGGTTTCTCCTTTGAATCTGCTACGTATGAAATCTTCTCTGGTTACTTGACCAATACGGTACCCGAATTCGTTGAGGAGGTGTGACTGGTTGTTCAATTCTTTGACCAATTCATCTCTTTTCTGGAGAAGCTCTTCGTATTCCAGTAATAAATTTGCTTTTTGCCTTCTTTTAATCCGTTTTGCTTCCTGAGCCTCCTTTTTCTGTTTTATTTCCAGCGCCTTTGGAAATAACCGATAATATATGTTTTCGACAATCCCCATTTAGCACACCTTCAGTTTATCCTCTAGCCCAAGCTCAGCTATTTTCCTTACGAGCAGCTCCTTCACTTCTTTGTCTTCGATTAAGGCATTCATCAGCTCATTCGGCTTCTTGTTCGGATCTTCAAGAATCAATTTTTCGTCAAGCGGATTTCCGCATTTTCCGCAGAATGTCTGAGTTGGTGAGTTTTTCTCTTTGCAGCGTATGCAAGTGCGAATATCCAACTTGACCTCTTTCTGGGTTGGAACATCTTTCATCGAATACATCTGAAGTAGCGCCGAATCAACATCTCGGCCTGACAAATGAACGTATGTAGCTGCCATCTCCGAGCCTTGAGTCCAACCAAAATATTCCTTCATTTGCGCTTCGGTTAGCTTGTTTGCGAGGGCCGTAGCTCGGGAATGCCTGAAAAGGTGAGGATAAACCCGTTTCTTTATGCCAGCAGCCTTTCTGGCCCGAATGAGCATCGCCAATATTGTGGGGTAAGAACATGGCTCCGGCCGGTATCGTCCAAGCCTACCGGGCCACATAGGAGCCTCGGGGTTATCCTTATCAGGGTGTTCCTGCAGCCAAAGGGAAAGCACTTGAACCGAGGCAATAATACGAACCCGTCGGTCTCCTGTTTTACCAGATACTCTCAGGATAGCGCCATATTGGTCAAATTGGACGTTCTTGAGCTTGAGGTATAATATCTCTCCAATACGACATCCAGACTCGTATAAAGCCAAAATAAGGGCTTTATCGCGCGGGTTTGTCGTAGCATTAGCGAGCTTTTGGACTTCCTCTACGCTCAAAAGCTCCTCTGGTAGCTTATGCTTCTTGTTCTTGAGCTTTGGTTTAAGCCACTTGATGACCTTCGGGAACTCCTCATCCTCGCCCAAAAGCCATTTGTAGAATGTTTTGAGGACAATCTTGAAATCGTATTTGGTGTATTCGGAATAGTCTTTCATATCCAGCGCAGAAACAAGGTTCAGAAGGTCGTTCTGGTTCGCTTTCTTAAAGTCTTTATTGAGCCAGGACGCCATAAGACGGAGGCACCACATGCACTTAACTACCCTCAGCTTGGTAGCCCCCCTGGCAAGTCGCATTTTGGCGAATTCTTCGATTATTCCCTTTGTTTTGAGAGGTAAACCCGAAGCATTAAGTCGTTTGAGTTCCTGCTCCATATTTGTCTGATGCTTGTAAATTGTGTATTCGTTCATGGAGCCCTGTTCTGAGCTAGGTTCTATATATTCTCAGGCCTGAGAGCATCTCGTCAATCCCCTGAGTTTTTGTTCCGGCTTTATAAGGCTCTGCCAGACCCTTATACGACGATGCCCTGAGAACGGTCGGAAATATCAACAGAAATTTGATGCTACAGTTGTAGGGTTCTCAGAAAGATTCTTGTATGTTGTAATCGTATTCTCGACGTTCTTGAAAAGTAGTGCAAGAACAGAAATTCCCATTTGGATAAGCCCACCAGCGAATCCTATGATACTTTTTATCGCATTATAGACACTGTTAAGGAAATTCGAGATTTTCGAAGCGACATCGGCTAGTATTTGAACGCAAAGGTCTTTTGCGTAAATATATACGCCAATGACACTAAGGATTACTAAGGCAGTTAAGGCAGATGATTTGGACATGGCAGCCAAACCCCCACTAACTATCTGAGCAAAACTAGAAATCATACTTGTAATCGTTCTCCATATATAACCCAGAATACACAGACAGGCTTCATATAATATTCTAAGGAGGACAGGAACATCGAACGCTAATGCGTGAAATGAGAAAGACCCATTTTCGAAGATTGTTAAGACCTTAGCTACTCCGCTAAGATTCCAGCTAGCGATTTGAGGTAACTCTTTGATGTCGTTGTCGTTGGTTAGAACCCCATGCGATCTAGTATGGATAGATAATGCAACGTAAGAAACATCTCCCGGATCCCTAGCTCCAATGAGCTTGTCTGCTTTTTGGAGGGCGGGGTCATCAGCTTTGAGGATAGATACCTTGTTGAGAAGCGGTTCAATTGAAGCTTTAACTGCAGAAGCTTCAACTTTATTCTCTTCCGCCCTTTTTGGGATGTTTTTTTCTAGTTCCTGAATGAGTGTTGGTGGCGCACAAAGCTTCAGATGCGGTGAATTCGCTAGTTCATAGAAAAAAGAAAACCTGCCCTTACACTTGGCAATACCCGCCGCGATCATCATGTTTGCGTCTACCACTAATTGGAGTTCAATCTCGCCAAAGTGATAAACTTTATTTGTAAAGTCTTCCAACCGGCCCTTAAGGTAGTTCTTCCTCCTGGGCGAGAAGTATCTGACATGTTCGGAAATGATTTTCTCGACATCTATTATCTGATTCTCGTAACTCATCTCAACACCCCAAAGGGGACGCGCTGCTTAGGAGGAACCCACTGATAGCTTATTCATTGGAGCAAAATGATTTATTCGTATGTAACCTATGCTATCTGATGAAGGTCTAACTAGCACTTGCATGGGCGGCGAATCTTGAATCTAAATAATTTGGATTAAACAAAGCAAAAAGAACAAATTGCGCCTGATAAAAGACTAACTCGATATCGATGACCTCTCCTACCCCCCTAGTATGACACTGGGTACTTAGGTCATCAGCAACCTCTTTATTCAGGTCACAGATATAATCAACTAAGGTTTGTTCTCTACCCCGAAGCTTCTTTTTTATGCTATCGCGATAAGTCGGATTCTTCCCAATACAGTCATTATACAACTCGCGCATGGATATGCACGCCTGCCGGGCATAGTCTTCAGTATTTTTATCTTTGTAAGCCTTCCAAGCTGATCGACGCATAGACGCATATTGAGGCGAAGCCCCCACCAGGTTATTGTCCAATTGGTCCTCGTCGACTGCAAAGAACCTGATATACGCCTTACGAATGATTACATTCAATTGCCTGAAGAACCACTGGATATTCTCAAGAATGCTCGACAGTGAGGATTGAATGAGATTCTTTACTGCATCATACGTCTGCTGGATTTGCTTTATCGCTATCTGTAGCGTATTATTCACTAATGGCATACATAGTTGGGAAGCGGCATGAGCGAATGAAAGAGATGATCTGATTGAGTCAAATACGCATAGCTGACTAGATAGTAAATCGTATGGGGCCAGCAGGGTTGGACTTGGAATTATTTCCATGAGTAATTTTGTGTTAAGAGCTATAAAAACATTTGTATCATATCGTCAAAAAACGGAATCAATTAGAGTAATAGACGAAGCGGCGATTTGAGATTATAACAAAAAACTATATGCAGGAGGAAGGATTCGAACCTTCGAAGGCACTAAGCCAGAGGATTTCCCATGCCGCATTCGGCTCGGGAATATACGGCTCTTAAGTCCACCGCGTTTGACCGCTTCGCTACTCCTGCGTGAAAACATCTGTTTCACCTTAGCGGGAGCGGCGAATATTGAACCGCAGTTCAATAACTTCGCTACTCCTGCATCAAACTTTTAGGAATGGCAAAGAACTTCGTTCTTTGCACCCCATTGTTCAAAGAACAATAGGGAAGTTTCATCAAAACTGTCTATTCAAGTCTTTATCAAACTTCCTGATTCCCAAAGGCACCGGAAAAAAGGATTGTAAAAAATCAGCCTAAGGCATCCCTCACGCGTTCGAGATGCGTCTTCAAATCCCCGAAATCGCGCTCAATCTGCGCCCGCAGGAGTGGATCAGCGCCTGCAAGCGTTCCAATGTCCGGAAGGGCATCCGGGTGCATTATCATCATTCGCCTTGCCGCTTCCAGCCTGGTTATCATAGCATCCCTGGCGAATGCGATGGCCTCCGGCTCATTCTCAAGGGAATCATAGCTCCTTATGTACGCCCTCACCAGCTTGCCTACAAGCTCACGGTCAAGTTCGAGCATCCCCTCTTCGACATGGAAACCGGGACTAAACGGCTTGAAGAGCATATGCATCACAAGCGGCACCCTCCCATTTCCGAGGGACGGCTGGACGACTGGGGTGACCCAGCAACCGGGCCCAGTCTCGAACATCACAGGCAGCAATCCGTGCCTGGCATGGATATCCAGCCTCATTTTCGTGAACCTGATATGCTCTTTGCTCAACCCCTGCCCGATTAACTCGCAGTCGCCTATAGTGCCGAATACGTTCTTCCTGCCGTCGGATTCCGCATCCTCAAGCGTTATCCCATGCGAAAGGAGATAGAACGCATCAGTTATCCCTGCGCCGCGGAAGACCCTGTCGATGCCGTATGCTGCTTTTGCATATGCGCGGTCGGCCACGCCGCTGTACATGAGGCCGGTCAGGTAGCCCTGGCAGTCCATCCTCATGCTCTTGAAAAAAGAGATGCCGACCACCCTTCCCTCGCGGAGTGCGGCAAGGGCGTGCATCCTTGCGTGGAACCCGAGCCTTGCGATTTCCTTCCACTGCGCCCCGTCGTGCTGTCCCATCGCCTCGACGAGCCTGTCCCAGGGAATCCTCTCGTTCGGGTTAGGGAAAAGATGGGCATACAACGACTGGAGGTCACGTTCGTTCCTGAGCACCCCCCCGCCATAGCGGCCAAGCTCGACAAAATCCACCAGCCCCTCTGCCCGAACTATCCTCTTCCTCTCGGACTCATTGGGGCAGAGGCTCAGGTACTCCCTTGGAAAAACTTTTCTGTAAAGCATATGGAAACCTGATTGGCCCTTCAGTGCGCCAGACCCGTGGGTGAGCGAATCTCAATTGCTTTTCTGGAATGCCCGCTTACCCGTACATCGAGCCGCCTTCGTTCGCGCTCGGGCCCTTCTTCCTCATGATTCTGGATTTCAGGACGGACTCCTTGATGTCCTTGGAGAACTCCTCGGCTTCCTTCTCGAGCTTTGCGGTGTTGAACTGCACGCCAGTTATCCTGCTAAGGACCTTGAGGACGTTCGACGCGGCTCGCGGATCCAGGTACTCCTCCGATGATTCGGCCAGGATTGTGGTGACCGGGAAGCTGTCCAGCGTCCCCTTGGCGAGCAGGATTCCGGTAACGCCGGTAGTCGCGCCTTCACGGATGGGCTTGGCGATTTTCTTCGCGATGATGTCCTTTACGATTGCGGCGTCGCTCGATACGACGAACACGCCCTTCTTCTCGTCCTGGAGCGAGATGCCGCCAAGCGAGATGATGGTGGATGCGCCGACCGATTTTGCGAATTCGTATATCTTGTCGGCGACATCCTGCGACGAGCCGACCGGAATCGTCATTTCGGAGATTATCACTATCATGTTCTGTTTTTCGGAGTAATGGATGCGCGCTGCCGGCATCGGTTTGTAGTCATGTATTGCCGCAAGCGGGGCGAACTCAGCGCTCGAGATATACCCGCCGAAATCCATCTGCAGGGATTCGACAATCTGCGATGCGGCGACGCTGCCGACCAGCCCTGTGCCCGGGAATCCCATGATGAGGGTCGGCTTCCGGAGTTTCTTCATATCCGCGGTCCTGTGAATTTCAACGTCGCCCATACGGTATTATGAGGTGGTAAAGGCTTTTATAATATTCGCATCAAATTTGTTTTTCTATGTCAATGAAGCAGGAAAAGGTCTCGATGCCGATGACTTCGGCCGGAATCATAGGATTCTCGCCGGACATAAAAATCAGCGGCATGGAAATCGACCCGAAATACCTTGTGATGGCAATAGTCCTGATTGTCGTCATCGTGCACGCTGCAGCTTTCGCAGTGAAGTAGCAAGAACACTCTTTATCCTATCCGGCTGGCGCTCGCGTACGCTTTCTTCTGCCAGCACCAGCAGCCTCATCCGGTCCTCCTCGGCTTTTTTGAGCGATTGCACGAGCTTGGATAACGTGATTATGGGCACGCGCTCGCTGCCGGTGTCGACTTTGAATTCCACGCTTTTGAAGAACCTGCGGGGAAAATCTACGATGATGTCGCTGCCTGACTCCTTCGTGAGCATGGCTTCCAGCCTGGCAGCCTTGGCCTCGCTCCATCCTTCCTTGGGAAGGGAGGCAATCTCTTTGTATAGCCTCCTTTCGGTAAGCGCCTTCGCATACCGGCCCCCGGTTGCCGAATGCGAAAGAGCAGCAAGCGCCTCCTCATCGTCCATTGCTGCGAGCTGGGCAGGCGTGACTTCACCATCCCCAATCGTCCCTTCCAGCGCCCGGTACAGCATCGCGGTCGCAATCCTCACCGTCCGGTGGAGGTAGACCGTCGAGAACATCATGAACCTCGCAACAAGCAGGTATTCGGCCGCCTCGAACCCGCCTTTCTCGATGCAGAGCTCGCCGTCTTTCATCGTCAGCGTGTGCACGATGCGGTCGATGTCTATGACCCCATATGCCACGCCTGTGTTGAGGGCGTCCCTTTTGAGGTAATCCATGCGGTCGGCACCGAGGTCGGATGTTACGATACTGCCGTATGGGGATTTTCCTATGCCGGCTATCTGGGCGGGGTTGAAATTCTCGCTGATGATATCTGCTATCTCGTCCTTTTCGATGAGCCTTTCCCCGCGCTCCTCATGGTTCCCGACGTATCTTGCCAGTATGTCCTCGCCTTCATGGGAAAAGGGCACATGCCCTATATCATGGAGCAGGCCGTAGAGCTTGACCTTGCGGATTTCATCCTCTTCCAGCCCGACATTCCGTGCGATGACGAATGCGAGGTGGGCGGTGCCGAGCGAATGCTCGAAGCGGGTGTGATTGGCGCCAGGATAGACGAGGTTCGTCACCGACATCTGCCTGATGCGCCGCAGCCTCTGGAACAGCCTGCTGTCTATGACCCTCTCCTCGAGGTCGTCGAACCCGATTGTGCCGTGTATTTCGTCCTTCACTATCACTGTTACTCCCTCAGCGCTTCCCCATGCGCGGATTCCGTGCCTTTTCAGACTGGCGCGAAAATGCCCTTCTTCTTCTCGATTATGTCCCCGTTTTCAGCCATCAGGCGCAGCACCGCCAGGCATCCCTCCGGGTCAAGCCTGGTCGCTGATGCGACGGAAGGAGCGTCCATCTGGCCCTTCAACGCTGCGTCTATCAGTGCCCTGGCCTTCGAGTAGTACTCCCTTGTGACGATGTAGAATTTTCCGTCGAAGCCTTTCACACCGACGACAGCACCGCTTTTCATCTGCGGGCCAAGCCCCTCGGAAAGCATCATCGCCTCGCGCTTGTCCTGGATGATTATGAATCCCTGGCTCTGAAGCATCGCCCCGGTCTGGCTTCCGGGGGCCGCGCCCCTGGGGCTTGTCGCCTGCGGCTTTATTTCCGCTGGAGCGTCCGTTGATGGCGCCCCCTGGCTTTTCTGGAGGAGCGGATAGATGTGGTCGCTGATATTGTAGACGCCGTCCTTGTACTTGGTCCCCCGGAAAACATTGACCATTCCCCTCTGCTCTAACCCGTGGAGCGTTTTCATCTCGCTTTCCGAAAGCGCCTTCCCAACATACTCCGGCGTGCGGTTCTCGAATCTTATAGAAAGGAGCTTTTTCATGATGGCGATTTCAGCCTCGCTTAAACGGCCTTTCTCCAGGGTTTGCTGGGGCGCATGAACGCCCAAAGGAACAGTAATCAGGTAATAGCCCTCTTTCAGCATGAAAAGCTCGAGCTCATCGTACCCAGCAATGGCAGATGGAAGCTCAATATAGGCCTTTTCCTGCCTCCGGAGAACTCGAACATTGGCCATTCAATTATGATTTGCCCGCTTAGGGTTTTAATGCTACTGGACAGCTCGTTTCTGCAGCGGGGGCGGCGCCGGTTTACGGAAAGGCGGCGGAAGCCTGACCTCGAATATCTCAAGCTTGTTTCCCCTGATTACGGAGAGCGCCTCGGATGCGAGAGCGGAGACTTCGCTTGATTCGCCGCTGCGTGCGACTATCCGCTCGAGTATCTCTTCGATGCGGTCGCTGCCGATTTTCTCAAGCCCGGCTGCAGCCACTTCCCTGTGCGCAGGATTCGGGCTAGAGAGCGCATGAAGGAGCGCGTTCTCGACATTCCTTGTTATGACCCTGAGGCTGTGCGCGTCGAAAAGGGAGCCGATTTCGCCTGGCTGAGCGCCGAAAGTCGTCAGCTGTTTAAGGGCAATCGCGGTCTCGTTTTCACTTGCTTTACCGGAATAGACAGTCTCAACCGCGCTGAATATGCATTCTATGTACATCCTCTGCGGGGTCGTCGGGTCAGGATAGACCGTTTCGATGAGGAAGTCCTTGTCGGCCGTCGCCCCATCTGCTTCATCCCTTATGCGGATGGGCCCTATGCTGCCCCCTGCAACATCCTTGACCTTCTTTCCGAAGCCGTTGCGGACGATTGCCACAAGCTCGGCCTTGACGTCGTTCCCTTCGATTTGCCTCAGCGCTTCGATAATGAATATCACGTTCTGCTCCATGTCCTGGATTGGGTCGCCCTTCTCCCCGGCCTTCTTTATCGCACCCTCGTTTGCATGGATGGCGTTTATCAGGCATCTCTTGGCCATCCCGAGGTACCATTGCCTGTCAACGGCTTTCGTTTCCACCTCGCCGGCATTTATCCTGACTACTGATGCGCCTACACCGATAATCGCAACATGCGCGCGGGGATTGAGCGGAAAGGCAGCCAGCATGAAAAGCTTCTCGTGCATGTCGCGGGCCTCCGGGTTCTGGGAGATGTTGCACAGAGAGATGCCCAAATCGACCAACCGGGCGGTATTGCCATTTTTCGAAGAAACCGCCTCAAAAAGGGCCTTCCAGGTGGCGTTTATCTCCGGCTGAGTCAGGTTCCTGGATGATATTGCTGCGCTGACTTCGTCAAGGGGGGCGCTGTCGCCTTTTGCAAGCTTATCGTATGTTTCCTGTGCTATCATGCTCATATCACCTGGGGGACTGGTTTTTGTGTGATAATATATGGTTTTTCGTATATATAAAGCTTTCGATAACCCATCCTGACCGGGATTTTTGCCAAGCTGAGGGTTCTGGTTCTGTGTTATTCTTTTTGAATTTTCAAGTATTTATTTGTTTGCTCGCCTCACGGCTCGCGTGGAGTAGGCCCGACCAGGACCGGGCGGGTACGGATGTTTTTAATCCTTGACGCCGATAATCCATCATGGCGATATCTCCATTCGAAGAAAGGTACAAGACAGAGATGAACGCTGTTTTCGATGACGAGACTATACTCCGCAAATGGATGGCCGTGGAGGTCGCTCTCGCCAGGGCCCATGCCGCTCTCGGGCACATCCCCAAGGACGCCCCATCCAAGATAGAGGCGGCGGCAAAGAAGGTCACCCATAGCCGCGTCATCGAGATAGAGGCCCAGATACACCACGACCTGATGGCGATGGTGAAGGCGCTCACCGAGCAGGCTGGCGAAGCGGGCAAGTACGTCCATCTGGGAGCCACAAGCTACGACATAGAGGATACCGCGACGGCCCTGATTTTCATAGAGGGCATATCCCAGCTCGAGAAGCGGCTTGGCGTCCTCGCGACCACGCTTAAGCGCCTTGCCCTTATGCACAAGGGGACGGTCTGCATCGGCCGCACGCATGGCCAGCACGCGGTCCCCACCACGTACGGGATGAAGTTCGCCTTGTATTACCAGGAGCTCAAGCGCGACCTCGAGCGTCTCAAAGAGGCAAAGAAGCGCATATCGGTGGGCAAGATGTCCGGCGCCGTTGGCACCATGGCAACCTTCGGCAACGACGGCCCGAAAATGCAGAAGCTGGTCATGAAGGAGCTCGGCCTGGGGGAAGATCCGGTGACGAACCAGGTCGTGCAGCGCGACCGGCATGCCGAAGCGCTATGCGCAATCGCCATCACGGCGGCTCTGCTCGAGAAGATGGCCAAGGAGATAAGGAACCTGCAGCGGAGCGAGATATGCGAGGTCTCCGAGCCATTCTCCGCCAAGCAGGTCGGCTCTTCCACGATGCCGCAGAAGCGCAACCCGCACAAATGCGAGCGGGTCTGTTCGCTTGCGCGCCTCTCACGGGCGAACGTCCTGACGGCCTTGGAGAACATAGCGCTCGAGCATGAGCGCGACCTCACAAACAGCGCGAACGAGCGGGCGATTTTCGGCGAAAGCTTCATTTCCGTCGATTATATGGCTCTCGAGATGACCAAAATCCTGGACGGCCTTGTATTCTACCCGGAAAACATCAAAAAAGACCTCGAGCTGACGCAGGGCCTTGTCATGTCCGAGCGCATCATGATTTTTTTGGTTGAAAGCGGCAGGCTCGGGAGGCAGGAGGCCCATGAGGCCGTCCGCCAGCTTGCACAAGAGGCGTTCGCCAAGAAGCGCCATATGAAAGACCTGGTATTAGAGCGGAAGCTCCTCTCGAAGAAAGAAGCGGACGAGCTTTTCGACTACACGACATATATAGGGCAGGCGAAGAAGATTGTTGAAGACGCGGTGAAAGACTAGGTGGCTATATGACACAGCCGGGAGGGCAGGTGCCGAGAAGGGCTGACCCGTTCGAGCAGGCGTTCCGGCTTGTCGACCGGAGCGAGCGCACGGGTGGGGGGTTCCATTTCGGCGCGGTGCGCCAGACGCCTCATAACGGCATAGACCTTTTTGTACCGGAAGGCATCCCAATCCAGGTCCCGGCGCACCGGGCGGTATTGATTGGCACGACGCGCGAGAGCTCGCCTGCAGGCCGCTCTATGGGCAACGCCCTCATTTTCTTCATCCCGAACGAAGGGAGGCCGTATTTCGTATCCCTTCTCCACCTCTCGCCCAGAACCTTCCAGCTTCTCAGGCGGGAACGCATATCCATAGGCACCGAAGTCGAAATGCGCCCTGGAGGGGAAGGCTCACCTGTCGCAGTGACCGGAAGGTCGGCGACTGGGGCAAGCGGGCCGCACGTTCATGTGAGCGCAACGACCGAATTCCAGTTCGGCGGCCGCTCATATTCCGCGGACAGCTTCATGGAGATGCACCAGCGGGGCGAGCTTGGCGCATATCTGCGGGGGAAAAACTTCTTCGCCCTGATGCCCGCAGCGCGCTACCGCGACCCGTCCTCGTTGGCGGGCTACCTGAACCCCGCTGACCTCATAAGACAGGGCGCATTAAGGATGTCATCCCAGCCGAGCCCGGTGCTTGTCGCAAGGGATGTGGAAAGAGCCCAGAGCGCGTTGATAAGGTGATGATTGCGCGGTTGGCAACCGGGTTGATAAAATAACGTCAGGAACGCAATAGTGCGGTTTTTATATACTTTCTTAAATAATCAATCAAACCAGAGGTACAATCGTATGGCTACACCGGCGAAGACTTACACTTATGCCGCTATCGCGGTCGGATTTATCGGAGCCCTCTTTTCCCTTATCGGCGGGGGAGGCCTGCTTTCCCTTCTGGGGGGGTTGCTCGCCTTCATGGGCTCTGTCCTTGGCGTCCTTTTCTGGAGATACGGCTACATCATGATACCCCTCATAACAGAGAGGACCAAGATCGTGATGATATCCGACCTCGGATACGAGATACCCCCTAGCCAGGACGTCATAGTCAAGAGCGTCAACGGCGTGTTCTATTCGTCGGCTTTCCTCGGTGTCAAGATTTTCGAGTCGGCCACGGAGAAGACGGGCGAGGAGACGATGGCCTACAACGCGTTCTTCGAGCGCGCCATATCGAACATCAAATATGTTACGAAAATCGCATACATGCTCTATGTCGAGGATGTAGGCGAGAAGAGGAAGACAATCGAGACTAAGCGCGCCGAGGCGCAGCTGCGCCTTGCCCGCGAGCGCGACAAGCAGCAGCCCGATGTCCTTAGGGTGGACAAGCTCGAGCGCGAGGTCGCCATCTGGGACAACCAGCTCACGAAGCTGATCAAGGGCGTGAAGCCGATGGGCGTGATAGCCTATGCCCAGACGACAGCAGTAGGCCTTAGCAAGGACGCGGCCATGGCAGGCGCTCGCTCGCAGGCGAACGAGCTCAAGACCGTGCTGGCAAATGCGCTGAACGTGGAAGTCGTGAACCTCACCGGGGACGAGATGCTAAAGTGCTTCGAGTGGGAGAAATTCTTCCCGATGACGGCTCAGGAGATGGAGGAGAGCGTGATTTGAATGGCTGTCGGCGGAAAGCTGAGGCTCGTCAAGCTCTCAAATTCATCCATATCCAGGAGGAACCTCCTGGTTCATCCGCCGGAGCCGCCCATGGAGGTCCTTTTCGGGGACCCGACCGATTCCATCTACATCGGCAGGACCAAGATATTCAACATGCCCTTCTACTGGAGCTACCAGAATGTCGCCAACCCCCATATCGCGATTGTCGGAATATCCGGTTCAGGTAAGTCGTATTTCATCAAGACATTCCTGCTCCGCTCGGCGTTCGTCTGGAACAGCAACGGCCTGATAATTGACTGGGCGGGAGAGTACCGCGACTGGGTCAAGCAGACCAGCGGCAAGGTAGTCTCGCTGGGCAAAGGCTCGTACCTCAACCTCCTTGATTTAGGCGGCATGAAGCCGTACGACCGTATCAAGCAGGTCATGAGGACGCTGGAGCTGCTTACCGACATCACCAATTATCCTGAACAGAGAAGGCTCACCGAGCAGGCGATTGAGAAGGTCTATATGGAAAACAAGTTCAGGATGGATGCCAGGGAGCAGAAGGATGAGCTTGGAAAGCCCCTCAACCCTCCCACGCTCAAAGACGTCGTGCGCGTGCTCACCGAACAGTCGCAGGTCGGCTCCTACGAATTCCCGGCAGAGCTCGAAAACGCGATTTACCGCCTCAAGCAGTTCACGAAGCCCGGAGAGGACTTCTTCGCCCAGCAGAGCACTGTCAGCCTGGATGTACTCATATCGTCTGGCTTAGTGGACCTGGACCTTGCGGGGCTGCCGGATGAGACGTCCCGTGCGCTTGCCGCGCTTACGATACTGCAGTTCATCAAGGAGAAGATGAGGCTGGAAGGGTGGGCCTCGCAGAAGGGCCTCAAACTCCTCATCGTCCTGGACGAAGCCTGGAAAATCGGGAAAGACGATAACTCGGACGCTGTCATGATTGTCCGCGAAGGCCGCAAGTACAATTTCGCCATGATTATCGCGTCTCAGAACCCAACAGACATCAGCGAGGCGATATTCTCGAACGTCGGAACGACATTCATGCTGAAGGTGAAGTTCGAGAAGTTCCTGGACTATCTCCAGGGCTCGCTCAATTTCAGCAACTACATGCGCGATGAAATCAGCCGGCTCGGCGTAGGTCAGTGCGCAGTCAACTTGTCGCTGACGCTGTCGACGCCGTACCCGTCCACGTTCCTTATCAGCCAGATTGAAGGCGAGGAGCCAAGCAAGGAGTTCTTCCTCGACCTGAGCGGAGTGCTCTCAGACAAACAGCGGAGGGATGTTGCAGTGTCAAGAAGCGTATCGTTTCTAAAGGAGGATTTCAGGAGGAAGCTCCGGCAGTTCGGCATGGCCGACGACAAAATCGAAGAGCTTACAAAAGTCTTCGATAAATCCAACAGGCGCATGGACGTCGTATCGTTCGTGCTGACCCTCGAGCGCGACGGCATCGCGCGCAGGAATATCGGCGACTTCCTCAAAGACGCGGGGATAGACGACATAACGATAATCAACATCTTCGGAAAAGTGGATCTTAAGAAAAGCGGCGGCGTTGGCCGCGAGATAAGCCAGGTTGTCCTGGAGGAATGAGGGGGTGGATGGCATGGCCGAATATGTCAATT
This sequence comes from Microcaldota archaeon, assembly GCA_043800955.1. Taxonomy (GTDB): domain Archaea; phylum Micrarchaeota; class Micrarchaeia; order Anstonellales; family Bilamarchaeaceae; genus Bilamarchaeum. The sequence goes on along the minus strand of JAZDMN010000078.1, from coordinate 39,813 downwards.
ACGGTGCAACCGTCGGAAGGAAGATGTGCGTCTCCTGCCAGCTCGATGTCGAGGGCAAGAAAGCGTTCCCCATAGCGGAGGACCGCGTAATCCGCATCCTCCGGGCAGTGAAGAAGGCGCTCCGCATCGCGCAGATGAACAAGCTCTTCGTCTGCGAGGCCTGCATGCCCAAGCACATGGAAAGGAGGCGCTCGTTCGAGAAGACTATGCTCTTTGCAAGCGTGCTTGCGGGAATAATGCTCCTCATCATGATAATCGCGCCCATCCTGTCAGGCCGCTTCGAGGCATTGGCCTTCGTGTCCGGCTTCATCGTGGCGGGGTTCATCGTGCTCCTGCCGGTCATGTTCAAGTACGTCCCTGCGGTCGAAGGGGTCAGCACACTGGCCAAGCAGGCTTCGGGGGGGTCTGCGCGTCCGGTTCCGCCCGGGCCCTATTATCCGCCCGCGCCAATGCAAACGGCGCAGGCCGAGCCGCCGAAGCAGAAAAGCCAGGCCGGGACTGCCGCAAAAGCCCCGCTGCAGGGCGCGAAAGGGGAAACCGCCAGGAAAAAGAAGACAAAGAAGAAGTGAGGTGTAGACATGCCGCTTCCAACGACACAGCCAAAGAAAGGCGCGCCAACTCCTGGCGCAGCCCAGCCATCGCAGCAGGGTGCCGCTCCATTGAAGGATGAGGCGCACCCGCCGCAGGTCGACGGCTTCAAGATGAAGGGAAAGCTCGTCAATGGCAAGCTGAAGGACCTCGCCACCATTCTGCGCTCGATTTCGTTCCTCGAGCTCGCCCCTGAAAAGGACGTCCTGAACGTCATCTACGTGGAAAGCAGGGATATCGACAAGAACCCCTATCTCTTCTCAATAGTTAAACTCAAGGAGGACGAGCTCGAAGTGATGTACACCATCCCCTCTGAAATCAGCCCGAAGAAGAGGCGCGTGGACGTCATCCGCTACCTGCTCAACATCCTATCCCTCATCGAGTCCTCGTATTCAGTGGACAACAAGACAATATACCAGCTCATCGAGACTTCGATAAAGGAGCTGGCCGGCTCAGTGACAATGGACTACAACAAGCTCTACACGTCCTACGATTCGCTCAAGAAGGAGGTCGACGACTGCAGGAAAAAGGTCGACCGGCTGACCGAGCAGAACCAGGCCCTTACATCCCAGAACTATGAGCTGAAATCGCAGAACGACGAATTCAAGCTCCGCCTCCAGCAGCTGGAAGGGCTTTCCGACGAGGCTCTGAAAGGCAAGCTTCAGGAGTGGGTGGCTGAGCACAGCGGGACGATAAACATCACCGAGTTTGCCAAGCTCAACAAGGTCCCGGATGCCCGCATCGAGGAGATGCTCAACAAGCTTGTGAGCGAGGGTTATCTGGAAGTCGTCCGGTAAGGCAGGGTTCATATGGCCGAGCAAAGCACGAAAATCAAGAAGAAGACATACAGCTTCGAGCTGAAGAAGAAGTACCAGTACCTCGGCCACTACAAGATGAAAGAGCGCCCCCCGATGGAGCGCATAAAGGACGCATTCCGTGCCCTTCTGAAACCGAAAAAGGAGGAGAAAAAAGCCGCGGCGGTAATCATGGCGGAGCCTCCAAAAGGCGGCTTCAACTTCATGGTCTTCGGGGCGTTCATCTTCATCGCGCTAATAATCCTGGGCATGGCCTGGCTCTACCTTTCTATGGCGCTCATCGAGCCAGGGACCGGCTTCCTCCAGCCGCAGATTGACAAGGCAGCCGTCGAGAACACCCTGGAAAGCGGGGAGGTCATGACATTCGGCTCCAGGGGCACCTCCAGTTACATTGCGGCAGTTCTCGTGGATTATACCGCCCGCAACCTCGACAACTACTCCGTCAACCTCACTACCTACGAGAATAAGATGCCCTCGGAAGTGTTCATATTGAACAGCGAGAGGATTGAGGCGACGACCTACCCGGATTTCATATCATCTCTAAGGGCGAATCTGGCCAAGAGGAAAATCATACTCAACGAAATCACCCTCAAGCAGCTTGAGACCGTGCCGGAAGGCGCCCTGGTCATCGTCCCTTCTGGAGCCGTACCGAAAGAGATACTCGGTATCGAGAGCCCAATGAATATGAACAAGCTTGCCCAGAGGGGCGTGGTCATACTATACATCGGCCAGCCGTTCTCGAAAATGCTCAATGGCACCCTCGTCGCCTTCACGCCCAAAGAGATAATGCAGAACCTTCCGGTTAAGTTCGACGAGAGCAGCCCTGTCAGCTCAACCGACGGCTTCCACCTGTTCCAGCCCCTCTACCGGGCAGTGCCCGGAGGCGGGTGGGCGTCCGGCCAGGCATACGGCTCGGTCAGCATCGTCAAATCCGGGGACGGGGCGTTCATTTTCCTTCCCCAGACGCTTGATGGCGGCTGGAGGGGGAACTATTCAGCTGCCGCCGAGGACGTCTCGCGCATCGTGTTCGAGGTCCCGTGGGCCACACCAGGCTCTCAGAGCAAGGAATACCTGTTCGTCAACCAGACCAATTATACCGGCAACCGCTATTTCTTCTCCGAGCCATTCAAATCGCCCAAGGCGACGGTCAGGGTGGATTTCACCGGGTACTCGGCGACATCCAACAACCCGATAAAGGAGACGCTCTACATACGGGTCGAGAAGCAGCGGAACAACTCCCTATTCATCGAAGAAGGCGGGCGGGTCGTCTCTGCCAACATCACGAATCTCCCGGTCCGCATGAACGCGCAGCTGCGCGAATTGCAGGCCGCTCAGCCGAACATGTATCTTGTCGTGTATGACAGCAACGGCAGCGAGATACAGACGTTCCCGCAGGGCAACCTGAACCTGCAGGCGGATGCGTCATTCGACGTCCTCATCTACCTGGACCGCGGGGAATACCTCGTAAAGCTCATAGATGATGAAAGCCGCGTGTACGCACAGACCTACATGAAAATCGTTTCCATCGACATCCTATACACAGGCAACAACCAGCAGAGGCGCTCAGGATACCGCTTCGACATCATGATGGATGGCACACCGAAGCTCCTTAACGAAATCAGCGTCAAGGTAGACGGGGGGCAGTACGGCACCTATACATTCAACAATGTGGACAAGCTCACGATTGACGTCGGCCAGTACACCGGAGGCGAGCTCCTCCCCATCGGAAAACACAGCTTCGATTTCACAGCCGGCGGACTGAGAGTCAGCGTCCCGGTCAATCACACGCGCCCCAAGACCATATTCGATGAGCCTTTCTTCTGGATAACCCTCCTCCTCACGGGTGGCATCGTGGGTGTCGGAGCCATATTCGCCCGCCAGGAAGAGGTGTTCTTCTCGATAGACATCCCCGACTTCCCGCCGATAGCCAGGACCAAGATACCGCTTTCGCCTGATACCGTCCTAAGCGTCTTCGAAAAGGTCAACGGCAACTACCGCTGGCAGAACACACCGCTAACAGCTCCTGAAGTCAAGAACGGCTTCAAGGAGATATTCTACAAGGGCAAGCCCGTCTATATTACCGATTACAACGTGGAATTCCTGCTCGATGACCTTGAGAAGAAGGGCATGGTCAAGGAATCCCAGGGGTATTACGGACTGATAGCCTGGCAGCAGGAAAGCAGGCGCACGGTAGAATACCTGGCAATGATGCGCCGCCTGCGCGACATATGCGTCAACAACGCCATCCCATTCACGGGCATAGGGGAATCGAAGGAGGCCGACAGCGAGATAACCGTTGTCGGCCAGACGATGTCACTCCACTTCTACGAGAAGAACATGAACCCATCCGCTCTTCTGGCCCGCGTAATCCCGACAATCGGCCACGGCATAGCGATTATCCTCTTCAAGAGCGCATCCGACAAGGAGCAGTTCCAGACCCTGATCAACTCCTCGCCCACGGTAGGACCACTGATTGTCAAGATGGAATCCGACAGCTCGTCGCTCCTGCTTCTGACGGCAGACGAGCTCGAGAAGATGCTTATCGAGTTCAAATCCATGTGAGGGCCTTTCCTTAAGTCTAACCTATGATAAAGGCCCGCGAAACTTCCTGAGGACAGCCTCAGGTGGGGTTGGGGGTAAGGCAAATGGTCTGGGCGTTCTCACCCTAGGATATGGCTGCCTCTCGCGTCTATAGAATAATCCTGAAAAACACGGGCAAATTCAGGATTTCTGCTTCTCGAACAATCCGGCCATCTTTTTTTCGTCGATGAATTCCAAAAGCCTGTTGCAGCGGTCGCACCTGAAATCGACGTTGGCGGCAGATTCAAAATTCGTTATGCTTGACGTGCCGCAAGTGGGGCAGAAATAGTACTCCACGCCGCTTTCGCTAGTGACGGCGTTCAGCTTGGCGGTATGCGTGGTCGCCCACCTCTCCATCCTCTCATGGTTCAGCGACCAGCTGTATGAATACCAGCCGGTTTCGCTGTCCTTTTCGCGAATGTAGTTCACGAGCCCTTCGTTATGGAGCTTGTTGAGCGTGGCGCGCACGTCGCTGATCTTGATTTTTAGCTTCTTTGCGAGCTCCTCGTCGCTGTGGTTGCCGTAGAAATTCCTGACGATGGCAAGGGCATTCTCCCCACCAATCTCGATCAGATCCTGCCTGACGTTGGAATCGCCGAGTATCCTGCCGACTTTCTGCATGAACTTTTCGGTGTCCACCTGGTTGTTCACAGGTGCAGGCTCTTCAGGCTTCTTCAGGGGCTTCTTGAGGAGCTTTTTCGAGGATTTCCCCTTGAAACTGGACTTGGCAGTAATTTTGGCCTTCCTGGCCTTTGCGACCTTCTTTCCCTTAAAAGCCTTTTTCTTTGTCTTCCTGAGAGCCACTGGTATCACCCACAACAATCCTGTTATTGCTCATTTTTGATATTTAAATGTTTGCATTCAGGGCGTCCGCTATCCTCTGCCCGCATATTACCATCCTTTTAAGCCCTTCCCGTTCCCTTGCCCCGAGGGGCATGGAATCTATCTGCCGGAGGCGGTTCTGGTAGCGTCTGAACGCCTTGATCGCGGCGGCATATGAGTCCCGTATATGGACATCATCGATACGCGCGCCAATCTGCCTTTTTTCGAGCTTGCTCATGCTGCCATTGGGGGAGAAAACCCGGACATTGAGCCTCGCGGCAATCTTCTGGACAAAATGCGACGGCGGGTGCGTATCCGCGGCAATCAGTACTGGCGTGCCGGCATCGGATATGATTTTGACCAGCCTCTCGTCGCTGGCTTCCTTCTCGCACCCGCTTGCGACAAGGTTTCCGGAAAGGTCGAGTATGGCATATCCGGTCTTTATCCCAGGGTCGATGCCGATGATAAGGTATATGCACAATCACCGCGATTTCAGGAGCTTTTCGTATATCCTGATCGTCTCTTCCATGCTGTTCTCAATCGAAAACCTTCTGGCGGTCTTCCTGCCTTCCCTGGCAAGCGCGCTGCACAGCCCTTTATCCTCAAGGAGGCGCCTGATGGCCTGCGCAAGGGCCTTTGTATCCCCCGGCTCTACGAGGAGGCCATCCTTCTTGTCCGTTATGACCTCTTTTGCCCCGAGCTTCCGGACGCCTATTGCAGGCAGCCCCATGTGCATGGCCTCGACAAATGTCAGCCCGAAAGTCTCGCTGTCGGAGGCAGAAGCGAATACGTCGGCCACAGAATAGGCGATTGCCGGCCGCTTCACATACCCCGTGAAAACTATATTCCTTATCCCGAGCGAGGAGGAAAGGGCCTTGAATTTTTCCAGGTACGGGCCTCCGCCGGCAATAATCAGCAGCTTGCCATCATCCTCAATCATCCCGTATGCTTCGAGCAGCTTATCCAGCCTCTTTTCGAAGCTTATCCTGCCAAGGTAGATGACCGTCCTCCTGCCCCTGGGTATCGAATACGTCTTCCGAAAATGCGCAGCCTCCTTTGCCGTACACCTGAGCTTCTTGAGGCAAATCCCGTTCTGGAGGGGCACCACATTCTTCATCCCATACGAGCGCAGTTCGGATGCAAGCTCCCTGGTCGGCGCCGTGACTATATCTGCCATGCCGAACGTGTGCTTCACGAATTTTTTGGCAGTAAGGTGCCCGACCTTCCCGAAGATGGATGGGAGCTTCCCGTTGAGAAGATGCGGCACATAATCCGGATAATGCGTATGGTATGTCGCCACGACCGGCAGTCTTTTCCTTTTCCCCGCTATCATACCCTGAAGGCCGAGGTTTATCGGTGCATGGGCATGGATGATATCCGGCTTCTCCTTCGATATGAGCGCGCTCACGCGCCGGTAATCCATCGATGCGACCCTGTAGCTCTCATAGAACGGAAAAGGCGATGATGGCATCCAGTATATGCTGAAATTCTTCGAAACCCGCTCGTGAAAAAAGTCCCCCTCCCCAGGAGCGAAAAGCACGACCTCATGTTCCTTTGAAAGGGCGCCTATGATATCGCAAAGATAGGCAACCACACCGTTTGTCTGCGGGAGGTACGTATCGGTGAAAAGCGCAATCTTCATCGTTATCCCAATGCGATTGCCGGGCGGATATTTATAACAGCGCTTTTCCTGCGCTTTTATAAAAAAAAATTAAAAAAAAGATTCGGGGTGGGTTTGCATTTCAGCCCTCTGATTCATTGCCTGCGGTGGCATTCTCCGCAGAGGCATTGCCATTATCCGAGTCTTCCTTGTCCACATAGTCGAGTAGCTTTTCTATGTCAACGGTTCCTGTCGTATTCCCAGCCGTTCCGGTGACATTTCCTGCCGTCTCGTTTCCCTGCGGAGCAGGTTTCGGCGTTGCAGCATCCTGGCAAGCCTGGACCTTGGACGCGTCAGCCACTTTCGCGCAGAACGTGCTGTCCTTGTAAGCGCCTGCAAGCTCGATGTAGCAGCTGTCCTTCATACCTGCATCTGAAATGGCCTGGCAAATCGTCTCATCCTTCGTCAGTGAAACTATGGAAAGCAGGCACGTGTCCCTCTTGGACATGGAAAGCTCACAGATGTCCTTGCGCTTCAGGTTGAATGCGATGTCTGATACGCACTTGTCCTTCTCCTCGCCCGTCTTATCTGTGTGGCAGGTCGCAAGCTTCACCTGCTGCTCCCTTTCCTTCCTGAAGATGCTGATGGCATCGCCGGAAAGGTTAGCCGGGGGCGCAATCGCGGGGGCATCCATCCTGAACGCGGAGACCGTTGTGAGCTTGTTGTGCTCCATCACCTTGTCGATATAGAAAAGGCCCGTCTCGTAAGCCAGCCCGCCCTCGGCATCTATGCAGCGGTAGAGCGAGTATCTTTTTGGCGACTGCGCTCCAATCCCGTACCTGGACGCCTCGTCGACCGTCACATTGGAATAGTCGATTATGTAAACGACCTGGCTGCAGGCGAACGTACCCACGGCCTTGTTCGTTATCTCGGGCTCGACGCGGAGGTAGCCCTTCTTTATCAGCTCGCCCATCGCGCTCTCGGCCTTGAGGATGTTCGTGTCGTTGAAGAATTTCGACTGCACGAAGCTGATATAGTTCCCCATCTCGCTGTTGTTCGCAACCGAGACGCACGACTCGTTGACGGGGTACTGGATGCAGAATATAGTGTCATTTGGGAGCAAATAAACCTTCTTTGTCGAAAGCGGGTTCCTTATCTCGATGAAGCCCGCATCGCCGGCCTTTATCAGAGAATAAGTGGTCTTATACCCATCCGACATATCGCTGTATGAGTATGTGTAGTCCGTCAATCCCTTCCCGAATCCCGCGGATTTCAGAAGGAGCGCTTCCGCTTCCTCGCTGCTCTCCGGGCCCGGGGCCGGAGCCGTCGTGAACACAATATACAAAGCAACCGCTACAAGGATTGCCGTGACCAATAAGAGTTTCTGCTGATATTCCATCCTGACACCTCGTATCATCGGGATTATTGGTTTGGTAATAAATTCCTTTCTGTTAGCTGCGGCCACTACCAGCCGCATCAAGGAATATTAAAACACTATCCATAGTATCTATCGCATGGATTTCATACCGAAGAAGGTCTTTTTCACAAAAGGCGTCGGCCGGGCGACAGAGCAGCTCACATCATTCGAATTCGCCCTGCGCGATGCCGGAATCTCGCCATTCAATCTCGTTACCGTTTCAAGTATCCTCGCACCCAAGGCGGAGATTATCCCGAAAACCGAAGGCCTCAAGCACCTTTATAGCGGACAGGTAGTGTTCACGGTTCTTTCCCGCTGCGCGGCGAACGAGCCCAACCGCCTGATAGCGGCATCAGTCGGATGCGCGATTCCGGCAGACAAGGAAATCTACGGCTACTTAAGCGAGCACCATGCGTTCGGCCAGACCGAGGAGAAGGCCGGGGAATACGCGGAGGACCTTGCCGCCACGATGCTCGCGTCATCGCTTGGCATCGCATTCGATTCCAATACCGCCTGGGATGAGCGCGAGCAGCAGTTCAAGATGAGCGGAAAATTCGTCAAAACGATGAATATCACGCAATCGGCGGTATGCGACAAGGATGGGAATTGGACGTCCGTCGTCGCCGCTGCGGTTTTAATATTATGATGCTATAATATGGTACTGTTATCAAGGTGAAAATATGGGATTCTGGGATTCTGTTCTAGGGAGCGACAAAGGCTCGCAAGAGGCGCCATCGGAAGACAAGTCATCCAACCCGTTCAATGTCTCAATCTCATTTGCCCCCCTGCGCCTCTCAGCAAAGAACCGCAGCTCTGTCAACCTCGTCGTTAAGGTAAAGAACATCTCCGCATCGCCACACCTGGTTTCTGTCGATGCGCTGCTTCCGCGCGATGCGATGATAGGATTCGACCCGGCATGCATCAACAAGGCCGCGGAGAAGCGCCTTGGGGAGCTGAAGCCCGGCGCGTCGCTCGATGTGCCGATTACCATATGGTCGAGCAACCAGACGAAGGAGGGCTCGTACCCGGTCGAAGTGACGGTATACTCGCATTACATCGGATACGAGAAAGTGGTGAGCTACCTCAAGAAGAGCACTGCGCTCCGAGCGGTCTGATTTTAACAATCATTTTTTTCCAAAACGAATCTTAACCTTCGAGCGAGTTCTTTAACTCCTCGATGGATTTCGCCACGCGCATCCCCTTGTCGGTGAGCTTCACAATCCTCTTCTTGCCCTTAGGCTCGATTGTGACAAGGCCGCTTTTCTGGAAGTTGGAGACCAGCTTTGTCACATATACATAGGTGGTGTCGCTCCCCCTGGCGAGCTTTGAGAGGTGCCAGTTCGTTTCGCTATCACGAAGGAGCACGAGTATCCTGCACGGCTTTGGGCGGGCGAAGACCTGGAACATGGAATGGACAAGCGTTCCTAGGCTTATTAACCTTTTCCGAGGTCTTTGTCGCCTGTATTTGCGCCGTTTTGACGCCGACACTTTAAAAATGTGCTTTTTCCGTCGATGCATCGACGATACCTTTATAAAATATATCTAGGTTTATCTCTCGGAATTAACGAATCCTCCCCGCGGGAGGCTTTAGGAAGGTGTCAACATGGGATCAAAAGTCGGATCTGAAAAAATCTCTAGGGAAGATGGATACCTGTACTTCGTCGGAAAAGACGGCTACGTTTGGGCTGCGCCAATGAAGCACAATACAAGGGGTAAGAAGAAGAAGGTAGGCTCTGAGAAGATTAACAAGGAAGATGGCTTCATGTACTACCTTGGCAAGGACGGCTACGTATACAAGGCGAAGCTGAAGAATGCCTGAATTTTTTCTTCTTTTTCCTTTTCCTAATCTTTTTAAAACAATCCCAATCAAATCATCTCTTGTCCTATTCTATTTGTGAGGTGAACACATGCGGATAGTTATATCGGAATCTAGCGGAAAGAGCTACCAGTTCGAGCTCCCTAAAGACAAGGAAGCAGGCATCATCGGCAAGAAGCTCGGGGACGAGCTCGACGGAAACCTCGTCGGCGCTGCGGGCTACACCCTTACGCTTACGGGCGGCTCCGACGGAAGCGGCTTCCCCATGAGGGTGGAAGTGCACGGTTCTGCCAAGAAGCAGATACTCATGAGCGACGGCGTGGGCTTCAACGCCAAGGAAGATGGCGCCCGGAGGCGCAAGCATATCCGCGGCAATACGTTTTCTGCAGAAATAGTCCAGGTGAACTGCAAGGTCAAGGCGCCTGGCAGCACCCCCCTCGAGCAGCTCTTTCCCAAGGCTGAGAAAAAGGAGAGCAAATAATGCAAGCCGAGATGAATGTCGGCATGCTGGGGCATGTCGACCATGGGAAAACCACGCTCACAAAGGCGCTTACCGGCAAATGGACCGATACGCACAGCGAGGAAATAAAGCGTGGAATCTCTATCCGGCTCGGCTATGCCGATGCCTACATATATAACTGCACGAAATGCGACCTGCTTTCGCCTGACGCCAAATGCGCAAAATGCGGCGGCAAGACGAAGCTGCTCCGCAAGCTGTCCATAGTGGACGCGCCGGGCCACGAGACGCTGATGACGACGGTGATATCCGCCACCAGCATCCTTGACGGCGTGCTCTTCTTGATAGCCGCAAACGAGCCCTGCCCCCAGCCGCAGACCGCCGAGCACCTTCTCGTGCTCAATTCCACCGGGATAAAGAACATCATAATAGTCCAGACGAAGATAGACCTCGTCGGCAGGGAAAAGGCAATCGAGAACTACAAGCAGATTAAGGCGTTCCTCAAGGGTTCAGCGGCTGAAAACGCCCCGATAATTCCGGTTTCGGCCAATGCAGGCCTCAACATAGACGTCCTTCTTAAAACGATAAACGACGTGATGAAGCAGCCAAAGCACGACGAGAAGGCCGAGCTGCGTATGTATGTTTCGCGCTCATTCGATGTCAACCGTCCCGGAGCCGAGATAAAAGACCTCAAGGGCGGAGTCCTCGGGGGCTCGATTGTCCAGGGCGTCCTCAAACTCGGAGATGAGATAGAGATAAAGCCCGGGATTTCCAGAAAGGAGGGCGCAAAGCCATCCTCTGTCTTATGCACGGTCCAGGCCCTAATGGAAGAGACAGAGAAGCTCGAGTCGGCAAGGGCCGGCGGCCTTGTTGCAATCGGGACCACGTTAGACCCGTCCCTCACAAAATCCGATGCTTTCGTCGGCTCTGTGGTGGGGCGCAAAGGCGAAGTCCCCGAACCGGTCGACACGCTCAATGTGAAATACAACCTGCTCGAGAGGGCGGACATGCAGAACATGCCATTACGGGAAGCCGAGCCCGTCGTGGTCAATATCCACACATCTACTGGTGTCGGCGTCGTCGCGAAGCTGGCAAAGGGAATCGCGACAATCAAGCTCAAGAAGCCGACCGTCGTGCACAAGGACATGCACGTGGCCCTTTCCAGGAAGGTGGGCCAGAGATGGCGGCTCAGCGCTTGGGGGAAGGTTGTGTAGGGGCCGGGAAAGTCATTCCCTCCCTGAGAATGACCATCGGCTCAATCCTGATTATCTGATGCATCTCCGGGCGCTTCATCAACTCTTCCTGCCTTTGATGGACTGTTGCGACAACTACCCCGAGGGTCTCATCTGACAGGGAGGGACTGCAAATAAGCATCTCCTCCCCGCTTACGCAAAATGCCCAGAAGAACTTTCCCCCTTTAATGCCTGTTATCTCTTCGAGAAGGTCATAATACCTGTTGGCCAGAAGAAGGAATGAGGGGGCCAGGTCCTCAGGAAACGCGATGGAAAAAACCCCGTCAGCCTGTTTCAGGTATCTGAATTTTTTCTCCCTGATGATGGCATCCATCTTCCGGACAAGGTTCTGCATCATCCTTTTGAAAAGGTCCGATTCGCTGATACTGTACTCATTGAAAACCCCGTTCATCAGGTAGGCATAGCCTGTTCCGATGTCGAATCCGCAGAGAATGTACACCTCGTGGTCCTTGGCGTATCTGAACACGACGGGCATTGACGGGTGGTTCGGGGGCAGATTAGCGCCTAACCTGGTTTCGAGGGTTTTATGGTACGCCATTATGAAATCCGGGCCCTTTATCAGCGGATACAATCTGTCCAGGTCGAATCTCGGCTGCGGCTTTTCGCCCGGAACCTGGGGCGCCGGCGACGCCAGGGTATCAAGCATCCCGGTTATCTGGTCCGCGACCTCTTCGACGCTTTTCCCACCTTTATGGACTTTGAAGAAGGTGACGAGGTTGGCAGAGCCTCTCCGCTTGGTCTTAAGCGATTCGAAGGTCAGCTCGTCGCCGATCAGTATCATCTCAAAACCGCGCTTGGCCAGCTCCTGAACCAATGCGACCTCGAAGCGGCTGAGCTCGTCCTGGTCGATGCCTTCGTTTGCCATGAATACCCTCCTATCCGTTATCTTTTAAACCACTTTGCGGATAAGGTTTCTTGCAATTCTCTAATTCGATTTTACGAGAGTTCCTGCTGGGGTCGTTCATGGCCGGAGTTCCGGACATGTGCCCCCAGTTGAAGTATGCCTCAAGAAGTTTGATGAAAATTTATCCTAAGTGAAATCGAAGGAAATTTTCAGCTGGGGTCGCCTAGCCTGGTAGGGCGAAAGGTTGCTATCGCGCTTTTTAGGAAAAAGCGCCCAAAAACGGGCAGTAAAAAGCGTTGCAGAAACCTTTTGCGCGCAAGCGTTCGGGAGTTCAAATCTCCCCCCTAGCGTTTTTGTTCACTAGCCTCGCGTTTAACGCTCGGCGTGAACAAACGATAAAACGGTAAGCAGTATAGGGGGCATATGATATCGCGAACGACGATTCGTTCGCGAGCATGTTCAAGGTCGAAGCGTCGACCTTGACAACGATAAGTTCATGGAAGCCCCCCTTAGCGTTTTTTTCAAACTTATTGCCGGACTCGACCCGCTCTGGAAAATTAATATCCTTTTTCCCGCATTTTATCCACTTATGGCATTCCTTGATGATGTCCTCCGCGCCTGCATGCGCATCCCAAAGGGCAAAGTCGCTACGTACTCCAATATCGCCAGGGCGATAGGCCGGCCCGGGGCATTCAGGGCTGTCGGGAACGCGCTCAACAAGAACCGCTCTCCGTTGGTGCCATGCCATCGCGTCATCCGCAGCGACCTTGGTGTCGGGGGTTTCGCATGGGGGGCGAAAAAGAAGGGGGAGCTGCTAAGGAAAGAAGGGGTCCTTATCAAAAATGGCAGGGTCCTGAAGGCGTGCCTTGTCCGGATATGAATCCTGGCGTCGTCCGCTAATTTGAAGACTCCCGAACCAAAAACCGGCTAGCGCCTTCCCGGGCATTCATTCTTGAGGCGGTAATACGCCGCCATGACTTCTGCTCCCATATCAGTTCTGGAACCCTCGGGAAGGAACGGAAGCCCGCAGTCGCGGATATACCCCACAATATCCTGGCGTCCATAGCATGAGAATGGCGGTTCATTGAGCGGAATGCCCCCAGCGCAGCGCTCGTCCTCCCGTCCGTCCGGAGTTCCGCAAAATGCCTCGTCTATCCGGTTGCTTTCATCGAACCCCCGAATCAGGCATTCCCCGAAACCAATCGCGCTCGAGCATCCGGGGTGGTTGACTCCAATACGCGCATGCCATGCCCCGGAATACATGCTCGCCGCGATATATGAGGTCAAATCCTCCATCTGGCGTTCATCTTTGCACCATCCAAGGATATCCTTATGGGCGTCAATCCACACCCTTGCCGATGAGAGGGCCCTTTCCATAGCCGTGCTCACCGCGCAGCTGGCGTCATCCGGATTGAACGGGTCGAACGAGTCGCTGCATCCATTCTCGATGCTTCCTTCAGGCCGAATTTCCTGCGGCGCTCCGATGGTGTTCCCGAGGCCGAATCCGAACCATCTCCATGCCGGCTCGCCGTTTATCTCGGGGGCCGGGGGCAGGTAGCATCCTAAGCCGGAATCATCCACTTCATCAATGCCGATATCATAACGGGGGTCATATCCAATATTGTCACAATCGTCGCTCCTGAATCCGGACTGGCAAACCTTAGTCGCGTGGCAGTTGTCGAATCCACTTTCAACCGACATGACTGCGCGCACGAGAAGCGGGTCGACCTTGCTTTGTCCCGAATATCGTTCAATGGCGGGGTATTCCCTGCATGCAACGTCCGGATTCGCATCGCTGTCCCCGAAATCAAACGCAGGCACATATTGCGGCATCCGGGTTCTTCCGATGCCGTTCATCCATCTTCGCAAAATTTCCGACAGGTCCGGGGAATGACGCCTGCGTTCTTCCGGATTTATTTCCCTGTTCCTGCTTTCAGGTTGTGGGGCGTCAGCCGCATGCGGAACAGTTCCCTGCATGGGTTCGCTCATCGGTCCAGCACACGTTCTAAACAGCCCTGCCCCTGCGCAAATGACGCCTGCTATCGCAATGGCCGCCTTGATTTTCTTGAAACGTGCACTACTCCCGCTGGTCATGAATACGATTCCCCCAATTTAGTGTTAATATGTGTATTCTTATGCAATATATTTTTAAATCCGGCACTGCCACAAGCGCCACCCCCCAATTACAATCGTTTATAAACATTTTTCGCCATATTATATCCAAGAGGCAGAGGAATCCCCATGGCAAAAATGAAGGACGTTCAATTACCGGCAGACGCGCTGAAGCCCGACCGCATGGCCGGCAAAAAGGGTTTTGCAGGAAAACAGGCGCTCATATCGACGATGCTCGAAACGAAACCTGATGACAAGCCCAGCCTCCTGGTGACGAGCTTCGACACGCATTTTTTCTCCAATAAGAGCGGCCGCGTGACCGAACGCGAGCTTTCCGACATGGTCGGCGCCCCGATGTCCATAATCACCGAACGCGAGCTGAACTCCACCGTAGGGTTGGATGAGGCGGACCGCTTCATAGCGGAGATGGAAGGCAAGAAGCGCTGAGGTAGAGCCCGTGGACATCCCCAAGTGCCCGCGCTGTGGAAAATCCGTCGATTCCAGCAATTTCTACATACATTCAATGACATTGAAATGCAGCGAGTGCGGTTATTCCGGCTCGCCTAGGGCAAGCGGCGCCTCCTTCTATGACAAGATGAAAGTTGACAAGAGCTCGCCGCACGACCCATTCTCGGAAGAACTGAGCCTCCAGACGATAAGTTCGAGGCTTGCGCTGATGGGGTTGTTCTCCGCTTTCGTTTTTATGTGGTTCCCGGAGATGAAAACGCTTGCGGTGGTGTCGTTCTCGGCATTCCTGCTCTTCTCATCTATGTTCGGCTTCCTTCGCCTTAGGCAGCGCTGATTTCCACTTGGGTTTCCAGCCCCTCATCAGGAGGCTGTTCGAGACCACGCTGATTGAGCTGAACGCCATCGCCGCCCCTGCAATCACAGGGCTCAGAAGGAAGCCGGAAAAGGGGAACAGTATGCCCATGGCCACCGGTATTCCCACTGTGTTGTAAGCAAAAGCCCAGAACAGGTTCTGCTTTATTTTGCTCATCGTGTACCTACTGAGCTCTATCGCGCTGACGATGTCGCGGAGGTCGCTTTTGACCAGGATCACCCCGCCGCTTTCGATTGCCACGTCGGTCCCTGAACCTATCGCGATGCCGATATCAGCCTGAGCGAGGGCCGGAGCATCGTTTATTCCGTCGCCGACGAATGCGACCTTATGTCCGGTCTCCTGCAGCCGCTTGACCTCCTGCGCCTTGTCCTGGGGAAGGACATGCGCCAGCACGCGGTCGATGCCGGCCTCTTTTGCTATCGCCATGGCGGTCCGCTCGTTGTCGCCGGTTATCATCGCCGTCTCGTAGCCCATCCTTTTCAGCCTCGCAATCGCTTCGCGCGAATGCTCCTTCATCGTATCCGCAATCGCTATTATTCCCGCAACCCGCCCGCCTGCCGACACGACGACCACGGTCTTTCCCGCCCTCTCGAGCCCATGCATCGTCTTTATTATGCCATTCCCCAGCTCTACTCCGTTCTTCTCCATAAGGAGCGGATTCCCTATCAACACCTTGATTTTTCCGAAAGTGGCCTTGATTCCATGACCTGCAACCGCCTCGAAGCCCTCGGGCTTGCCGATTTTCACCTTCCTTTTCTTTGCCTCTTTCACTATCGCCTTCCCAAGGAAGTGCTCGGACCCGCGTTCGGCAGAAGCAGACACGCTCAGGAGCTCGGTTTCCTTCATCCCGAACGGGATGATGTCCGTTACCGCCGGCTCTCCCTTGGTAATCGTCCCGGTTTTGTCGAAGACGACTATCTTGGCCTTCTCAAGGAGTTCCAGGCTCTCCGCATTCTTGAAAAGCACTCCAATCTCAGCGCCTTTCCCGGTCCCCAGCATCACAGCTGTGGGCGTCGCAAGCCCCATGGCGCAGGGGCAGGCGATGATGAGGGTCGAAACCATTATTGTGAGCGCAAAAAGGAACGGCTCTCCCGCAACGAAGAACCAGTATGAGAATGCGAGGAGCGCGAGCACAATTACCCCTTGGACGAAATATCCTGCAACGGAGTCCGCGAGCTTCTGTATGGGGGCCTTGCTTCCCTGTGCATCCTCGACAAGCTTGATTATCTGCGCGAGCATGGTATCGCTGCCCACCTTGGTCGCCTTGAAACTGAATGAGCCGCTCTTGTTGATTGTCGCTCCTATGACCGGGTCGCCCTTCTTCTTGTGGACAGGAAGGCTTTCGCCGGTAATCATGCTTTCATCCACGCTGCTGTCGCCTTCGATGACAATCCCGTCCACCGGGATTTTGCCGCCTGGCTTGACTATCACAATGTCACCGATGACAACCTGGCTGATTGGTATCTCGATTTCCTCGCCCTCCCTTACGACTAGGGCTGTCCTGGGCGCAAGTCCGATCAGCCTTTTTATCGCCTCAGATGTCTTTCCCTTTGCGACCGCTTCGAGGTATTTCCCAAGAACTATGAATGTCAGCAGGAGGGCCGCTGTCTCGAAATAGACGCTTCCCTCTATGAACCCGAATCCGACTGCGGTGCTATATGAATATGCGGTTCCGACACCGAGCGCCACAAGGCTGTCCATGCCCGGCGAGCGCTCCCTGAGCCCCTTCAATCCCCTTGAAAAGAACTCCCTGTTGACATAAAGCACCGGAGTCGTCAGCAGGAACTGCAAGGCGGCCATCTTGACCATGAAGAATTCCGGATATTCGAGCTCGAAGATGCCCTTAAGCATCTCCGGAAGAGCGAGAATGACCACGGGCAGCGTGAGAAGAGCCGAATAAATGACCCTGCGCCTGAGGTCCTGTATCTCGTTTTCACGCGCAATCTTCTCGCGATCCTCCATCTTCGAAGGTGCCTCCCCTCCGTTTCCACCCTCACCGATGTCCGCTCCATACCCGAGCTTCTCTATGGTCTGCTTGAAATCGCGTGGGCTGACGCTCTTCTCATCATACTCGACGGCTGCCCGCCCGCTGGCATAATTGACGTTCGCGCTCTTCACGCCGTCGAGCTTCCTGAGCCTTCTTTCGATATTGAGTGCGCAGGACGTGCAATCCATCCCGCTTATCGGAATCGTTATCTTTTTTATAAAACCACCTTCATCGAACTGTTTGTCTTCTTTCCCAAATTATATATTGTATCGTCTGGCAATCATGCGATTGTTATCAGTGACCTAGGCCCATATAGCATGATTGCGACCAGTACCGCGCTCATGGCAATAGATAGGCCGGCGAACCTGCCAAAATTTCCAGCCGGAGCCGTCGCAGAGGCCGGCCCGGCCTCGCGGAACATCATATAGCTGAGGCTCCCGACCATCACCAGGCATAAGCCGTTTAGGATATAGAGGAATGCGAGCAGGTTGTCGTTCAGCATCATTAGTGAGGTCATGGCGCCCATTGTCCCGGCCATGAGCCCAGCCATCAACCCTTCCATGGCCCCCATGATGCCGCTGTACCTGCCCAGGGTCAGTCCTATGGTTATCCCCATTGCCGTTCCGATAACTGAGCCTACGAACATCCCGTTCGTCGCCCCGAGTATTGCGCCTATCATATAACCGCTTGCCATTCCCGTCGTCATGCCCACCATCATGCCGTTTGAACAGGTCATCCCTTTCCGGTACGTCTCCATATGGAGGAGCGAATAAACTGACATGACAGATGAGGATATCACGAAAACCAGCAGCGATGCGGCTGCAACCGGGCTTCCGAATATATCCAGGAAAGCTCCATACATTAAAGCGCCTGCCAGCACAAGGATGATTGTGGTGCCAAGGGCGTTGTTGAGCAATCTGTTCTCTACCCTAGCATGCGGCTCCCCGGCAATCACTGATTTGAGGTAAGCGAGGAACCTCCTCGGGTCACCCCGCTCTTCGGGCTCGCCCTCGCCTCGTTCCCGAAACCCCCTCTGGGCAAGCTGCTGTTTTATCGTTTCGATTCTCTCTGGCTGACAACGTATATCGACCAGGCCCCTGCCGGCATCAATTTCCTTGACCTCGGCGCCATTGTTCGAGACAACCCTCTCTATCACCTTCTCGCATGCTCCGCATGTCATCCCGCTCAGGGTCAGCTTGTACTCTTTCTTCTCTTCTGGCACGGCTTCATCCGGATTCTGTTCCTCGCTCATCAGCCCACCACCTTGTATCCTTCTTTCGCAATGGCCTTCTTCGCCTCTTCGAGCGCGCCATTGTCCGTGGCGCTGACAGTAACCGTTCCTTTCTTGAAATCCGCGCTAATTTTCTGCACGCCTTTTATCTCAGAAAGCACGTCTGTCAGAAGCATCTCGCATGATTTGCAGTGCATTCCTTCAACTTTAATCGTCCAATCCATCGTCATCTCCTCCGCGTATCCAATTTGCATGTTCCGTTCGCTGCTTCCAGCCCTCTTTTGAGCGAAATCGCCAGAAGGCCGATGCTGAAAAGGGCTATCAGAATGCTGAAGCCGGCAAACAGCGCGCCTATCCCGCCCAGCCCGAAGGCCAGCATGAAAAAAGGCTGGCACAGCGGGCATGAGCTCGTCATGAGCGCGGCAAGGGCCCCAAAAACCGTCATCTGGGTCCCACCAGCCACAGTGTTCCTTAAATCGCTGTTGTGGAGCAGGACCCCGATGTTCGCCCCGAAAAGCATCGCTATGAACACGTTCATCGCGATACGCGCAGGCTCCACAAAAGGGTTCAGCTCCCAATATCCCCACACTATCATATTCGATGTGAGTGCCAGTAGTGCGAAAAAAAGCGCCGCTGACACTATCGCCATCGCAAGATATTTCGGTTTGCCGAGAATATCCAAGAGGCACCTTATCGCAGTCAGACGACCACCAGCTTTCCGGCCCGCCACATCCTCATGCCGCAGTTGTACCCATACGTTCCTGCCTGCTTCGGGATGAAATCGACGACATTCTCCTCGCCGTTTAGGGATTTTGCCTTGATGTTGAGCCCGTATATGACCATCTGCCTTCCGCATCCGGCATCAGGGTCCGCGGTGAAATGAAGCCTCACGGGGGAGCCTGCATTGACAGTCAGTTCCGCCTTGTCATATGTGCCGTCGTTCTTCGCTTTGATGTATATATCCTGTACATCACCCGTCGCCAAAGCGTTGGTCGAATTCAGCAGGACTGCTTTGGAAGGGTCGGGTGCCGCAGCCTGGGCTCCGGCCCCGCAGGTTAGCCCTCCCCCGCCGCATCCGCAGCCCACTCTTAGCGCAGGCGCCGGCTCTATTGTCTGGGGCGCCTGCGGCTGCTGGACTGCAGTGCACAGACCCTCCTGCCCGGCGCATGTGTTCTGAAAGCTGCTGGGCTCGGGCTGGGATTTGATGACGTACACACCTGCAACAACCGCTACCAGGAGCCCAAACATAACCAATAACGTTGTCTTGTGCACTTTGATTCCATCCGACAAAATCATCACCTCATGATGCCCCGATTTTCATTGGACCACCAGCTTTCCGGGCTGCCACATCCTCCTGCCGCAATTATATTCGTAGGTCCCCTCCTGTGAAGGCGTGAACTCCACGACGTTCTCTTCGCCATTTCTTGAAAGGGCCTTCACGTTAAGCCCGTATATCACGAGCTGCCTGCCGCAGCCAGCATTCGGGTCTGCAGTGAAATGGAGCCTGACCGGCACGCCAACTTTGACCGTTATCTCCTGCTTGTCGTATGCCCCGTTGCTCAATGCCTTGATGTATATGTCCTGGGCAGCCGCTCCTCCTATGCCTGAGCTTACATCGTTTCCATTGCCGGAAGTCCCCAGGGCATTCTGCTGGGGCGCGCTGAACACCACATATCCGCCCAGTAGTATTGCAAGTATGAGCCCAACAAATACCATCAGGGTTGTTTTGTGTATCGTTATTCCATCCAATCAATCACCGGCCAGCGACAATCTATGCCAGCTGCACTGTTTCATTCCGCTGAAACAATATATATTAAATAATGAAACAATCAATTTTCACGTCATGGATAGACGCAAAGAGATAGTCCTAGGGCTGGTAATAGTGTCTGTATTCATATTCCTGATAACAGTCCTGGTCTTCGTTTATGCCATCTCATCGCAGGGGATGGAAGTGCCGGATATCCTGCATCCCTTCATGGAGTTCCACATACATTTCATGGTAGTGATGGGTGTTTTCGGCGTCCTCTCGGGCCTCATCGTCTACAGCCTCCTGAACGCGACGATAGAGAAGCAGAAACAGGTCGTCAAGACGAACATGGACATTATAATGAAGTTCCTCAGCCCGGAGGACCGCGAAGTCGTTCTTCTTCTGCTCGAGAAAGAGGGGATGACAACCCAGAGCGAAATCGCCCGCCTGCCCGGCATGTCGCGGCTCAAAGCACACCGCGTCGTGAAGAAGCTCGAGGACCGCGGCATTGTGCATGTGGAGAAATACGGCAAGATAAACATGATACGCGTCGTGGACGAGCTGAAAGAGGCAGGATGAGGAGAAAAAACGTCGCCGCAATTGCCGGCGCTCGTCCAGGTTATCAGCCTCAGCCGCCAAACAGGTTCTTTTTCAGGACACCCATCACGCTTTCCGGGCTCGGCCCGAGCTTGATTAGCGTCGTCTGGCCCCGAATCCCCTTTCCGCTAGGCGTTGTGACTATCATGCCGAGCGTTTCCAAATCATTGAGGTATTCCTTGTACCATCTGGAGCTGCGCGGCCGCTTATTCGCGCCCTTGCAGGCGCGCTCGTACTGCTCGTACACCTCGCCGGAGAACAGGAACCCGCTGTCCACCCCCTCGAGCCTTGAATACCTGCTGCCCGAGCTGGTGAGCGTGGCTATCGCGTGCAGGACGAGCTGGTGCATCTCCGGAAGCGTGTTTATCGTCTCTACAGTAAGGTCTATCTCCACGCTCTTCCTGGCAGATTCAACATCGTCATCGGTGACCTTCTCGCGTCCTGATTGCTGCGCCATCTCCCCGGCCTTGTTCAGGAGCTTCAATGCGTAGCGCGCATCTCCGCTCTCCTGCGAGGTTATCGCGGCGGCCAGGTTCACGGCTCCGGATTCGACAACGCCGTCGGCGAAGCCCTCCTTCACCCGCTGGTCGAGTATCTTCTGGAGCTGCTCCGCCGTATACGGCTGGAATATCATCTCAGTCTCATACAGGCTGCTCTTGCTTCGCGGGTCCAGCGAATCCTTGAACGAGAGCTTGTTCGATATGCCTACAATCGTGACGCCCCCCTTCTTTATCTCGTCATTCGAGCGTGTCATCGTATACACGAGCTCGTCCAGGTCCTTCACCATGTCAATCTCATCGAGGATGACGACGAGCTGCTCGCCGTTGGATGCGATTTCAACGAGCTTCTCATAGAGGAACGGGAGCCCGAATCCGGCCTTCTCCAGCTCCGGTACGTACCCCTTGAGAATCCTCTGGAGTATCCTGTAGCGGGAATTGTATATCCGGCAGTTCACATAGTGCATGCTCGCCTTCCCAGGAGCCGCAGTCTGTATGAACTCGTCCATGATTTTTTTAGTTGTGCACGTCTTACCGGTCCCGGTCTTCCCGTATATTATCAGGTTGCGGGGCTTCTGCCCTTTGAGGGCCGGCGTCAGAACCGAGCGTATCTCATGCATCTGGTGCTGCCGGTACGGAAGGTCCTTGGGCACATAATGCGGGGAAAGGACCGAGAGATCCTTGAAGATGGATTTCTCTGAAAGGATTTTGTCAAAAGAAGCCATGTGAGCCCTTACTCAGGAAACATTTTTATACCGTACTTCCACTAATCGGCCGTGCCCACTTCCACTAATCGGTTTCGCTCAGGTTTTAATATTTTTTCCTCCAGATTAGTCCCATCGAATTATCATGGAGGCGAATTGAATGATTGTTGGTGAAAGGATACTTGAAGTCAGCGGGAACAAAGTGCCCAAGACGAACATAAAGGGCCTTAACATAAACATCTCGCTCGAGGACGTGAAGCTTGCAGAGGAGATCGTCGAGATTACCTACGTCTACACTGCAAACTACCAGGAGGACGTGGGCCAGATAAAAATCCGCGGCATCATCCTCGCGAAGGAGGAGCCGAAGCTCTCGAAGGAAATCGCGGAGACCTGGAAGAAGAACAAGAAGGTGCCTGATGAGTACGCGACGGTCGTCCTGAGCGCGGTCAACTACAGCGGCAGCGCGAACGGCACACTGATCGCACGCGTCCTTGGCCTCACAGCCCCGCTTATCCCGCCCAAAATCCAGCTCTCGAAGGCCACTGACGGCGGATCGGCCAAGGCTCCTTCGGCCAAGAAATAATTTTTTCTTTCTTCTTTCAATTTTATCTTATTATTTTATCCTGTTCTTTCTTCTCCCTAGTCTGCCATCTGCCCGGCAACGAGCGTGGCGCTCCCCTTGAGCATGAAGAACAGCGCCTGATGCTGTGGGAGCTCTTTCTCCTCGTCTTTCCTGAATGGGCCTACCGTCCCTTCCATCTCTATCGCCGGGACATCCTCAACAAAGCGCACGCGAAGCGGGGCCCCACCAGGAATCCGCGCATCAACCCAGGGGTTGAAGGTAGTGATATCCCCTACAATCCTAGCGACCAGGCCTGTGTCTCCGTGGATGGAATTCGGCACGCGGATGAGCTTGCTCAAATCCTGCGTCACCCCGACATCGGTGTCGACCGAGTTGACCGGAAGGTCCGCAGCGATTGGTTTGAGCCTTCCGACCAGGTCGTTGGATTTAAGGGAGGTCCTGCTCCAATTGCCTTCGTTGATGCCACTGATGAAAAAACCCTTCTCCTTCTCTTTTGTGAACAATCTGGAGAGCGTGCCCGGGCTCTCCTCCAGAAGCTTTATCGTCCCCCTTGCGAGCCTCCCGCGGTATCCGCCCTCACTAGGCTTTGGTCCGATTAGCTTTGCCGGCCTTCCTTCGAGCGAAAAGAATTCGGTGTAGTTGAGGCCCTGGCCCATGATGTAGTCGACAAGCTCGCGTCGCTCTTCGCTCCCGAGCGGCAGGAACGCCGGGTCGCGGACATGCACATGGTAGCCCCGGTTGCCGGAGAACGCCACAACGACATGCTCCTTTTTCACCCCGAAATCGCCCAGGATGAAATCGTTCACGAGGCGGGCCACGTCCTCCTTGACGCGGCCTAGGTGGGCATACGCGCCGTATTTGCCTTCCGCATGGATGTCAAGGTCGAAGACCAGGTCGGCCCCCCGCCACCCCTTCTTCTGCATCGGGCTCGCCCCCGGGAAATCATAGTATGATGTCGAGTGCGAGACGAAGAGGGGGGTGTTATTGCAGAGGTAGTTCCGGAATTCCTGCGCGTTTCCGAAATTGAGGTGCCTTGCGTCAATCTTCTTCTGGTTGCCTATCCCGAACTCCCTCTGCTCGATTTTCGGAATCCTGAACTCAGCCTTGTCGTAGTAGGATGCGAATATCTTCCTGGCAAAAGCGACCTCATTGGCGCCCATCAGGCCGTCCCCTCCCTGATTGACTTTTTCCTATAATCATCGAGCGAATGCCAATTCAGCGGGCTCCCGATTTTGCAGACCGCGCAGCAGAGCCCGTATGTCATGACCGTCGCGCACGAGGCCACGTTGTACCCCTTCTTCCGGATATGCCCAACCTGGTACCTTGTAACCTTCTCGCTGAAATCCGGGAGCATCGAAAACAGGTCGGTTATCTCGTCATCGTTCATGCCTGCCGTAATAAGGTATGATGAAAGGAACAGCCTCGCCTGGTGCGGGAGGTTCTGGTGCTTCTTCATCTCCTCAAGGAGCCTCATGACGCAGGGCGGATGGTCGCCTTCCTTGACGTTCACGATTATCCGGCTTTCGGTTTTAGGGAGCTCCTCTATGAGCTTCTTCCCTGCGGACTTTATCATGTCCGGAGGGTCTTTGACGAGCGGGATGATTTCGATGTGTTTCTTCACCGCTTCTTCGACAAGCCGCTTCTTCTCGTCGTATGTTATCTCCACCCTCCCGCAAATCAGGCGCCTGTTGATGAGGCGGTAGTGCGGGTTGCGGGTGCTGAACCGCAGATAGGTCGGGAGGTCGATGTCCATCCTGCCGCCGCCTGAGCCTGTGGAAATCCCGAACTCGGTTGCTACCGCATCCACGGTCTTCGAGTCCTCCTTGTCAAGATTGTCGCGGACCTTCTTCGATTCGTTCACCGCAAATGAATTCGTGAGGTAATTGTTCCGCAGGTGGCCAAGAATCATCCTCGCCGCGGCGTATGACGCTATTTCCTCCTTGCGGTCCGAATCATGGAGGAGCAGCTTGACGGATTTGTCGCCCTTGAGCGCCTTCTTCAGCCGCACGAGCGCCATGTCCACAATCCGCTCGTTGAGCTCGGTTCCGGAAAGGGCGGCTTTGGCGCTGGAGCTGAACGGATATTTGACAGCAAAATCCAGCCCCTCATCCATGAGATGTTTATCTGGGGGATATCGCTAAAATACTTGGGATAGGGCATTTCCCCGCTGCAATTAAGTGCCCTTTCCCCTGCGGCGCACTCTTTGCGGGGGCGCCGCTTTCGTTTCAACCTCCTTTTCCCTGCTTCTGGTGAGGGTCGCGACAAGTTCGTATCCGATGTCGAATACTATTATCCCAAAGAAGTAGTCCCATACCCCGAATATTGCCGGCAATAGGGCGCCTATCTTCAGGAAAGGCCTGTATTCGGCGACCCACCTGAGCTTTCCGATGTAATCCATCTCGTCAAGGAACGCAAGTGCGAGGAACAGGATGAAAAGCCCAGCGTCTATTGTCGGGAAGCTGAAGTATAGGAGCGAAACAGCAGCGACGAGGAACCCGAGCTTGTGCGCGGTCGTGTCGACCTTCCTCGCGAAGACCTGCGCAGCGAGCGCGGCGAGGAAGATGAGCGAGAACGACGCCCTGCCGATTAAATACCCGATAAGGAGACCATACAGCGCCCCGAGCAGGTATTTTACAGGGCTCTTGCTCTTCTTCGTGTCGTCGAGCCAGTCCACCGTCTTTACAAGCGCGCCGGAAATGAAGGCGATGATGTATTCAAGCATGCGATTCACCTGAGGAACCTTGACATTAATAATGGCAGCGCTATAGTCGCATCCGCGTCAACCGTCACGTGGTTTGCTTTCTCCTTGATTTTGCCCCATGAGATACCCTCGTTGGTGCGCGCGCCGCTTAAGGAACCGTCCCACGGCGAGGAGGTGGTGACATAAACTGCATAATCGAACCCGCCCCGCAGGAGGTTGACTCCGATGGCGTGATGCTTGGAAATCCCGCCGCCCAGGATGATGCCGCCAGTGCTGTCCGCGTTCAATGAAAGCTGCGCCAGCTCGTTCATGTCCTTCGTGACATCGATTCCGAAGTCCTTCCTCTTCTGTTTGTAGAAGTACGTCTGAAGGCCGATGGCCGAGTCCGTTATCCCCGGGCAGAAAACCGGAATCTTGTTTTTCGTGCACCAGTGAAGGAACGAGTCAGGCTTCGTCTTTTCACCTATCTTCCTCGCGATGGCGGACGGGGAAGTAAGCTTGTCGACCGCATACATCTCGTCATACACCCCGTGCATGAATGTCTCGAGGTATTCGTAGCGGTCATTGGGGACGAGGATATTACCAATCCTGTTGATGCCTTTCCGATGAAGCGCCGCATCGTCCATCATGAAGTCCCCAAGCTCGTAGGGCTTGGCGGATTTGATTAGGTCATGGTCGAGCGAGCCGCCTGCCGTGATGATGACGTCCACGAACTTGCGCCTGCACATCTCGGTTACAACACCACGGAGGCCGGAGGCTATCATGTTCGAAGTGAACGTCAGGAAGACCGTGGCGTTCTCCTTCTTCATCCTGCCGATTATGTCTATTGCCCGGCCGATATTAGTCGCCTGGAAGCCGCAGTCCGCAAGCATCGCTCCGTCGAAACCTTTCAGGTCTTCCGCCTTGATGTCCCGTATCATCATGCCATCACTTTCCCTTGAGCATCATATAGCTTTCCGCAAGCATCTGCGCGAGGTCTGATGCGCAATAATTGTACCCATACCTTTTTTTGAGCAGGTTGCCGGCGTTGCCGTTTATCCGCGCTCCGGCAACAGCAGCCGTGAACGCGTCGTTCTTGCAGGCGAGGGCTGCAACGAGCCCGGCCAAGACGTCCCCTGTCCCCCCCTTGGTCATGCCCTGGTTGTGGATGCGGTTCGTTTCAACCCGTCCACAGCCGGCACCTGGTCTTCCGTCTGCAATGATGTCAATAGGCCCCTTCTTCAGGATAACGCATCCGTGTTTCCTTGCCATGGTTAGCACATTCCTTTCGCTCCCTTCCATCCCGAAAAGCATCCTGAACTCGTTTTCGTGCGGGGTGAGTATGGCGCCTTTGGGGATTTTCCCTTTCACGCGCTTAAGGCCGTCCCCATCGATGACGAGCGCAGTTCCGGATGGGATGGCTGGAAGTTTCGGTTTCGTATCGCCCAACCCGATTCCATAAAGAACGCAGTCCAACTTCCCGCGGATTGCCGGACTATCGTATCTATCGACAACTATCGCTTCGGGAATCGTTTTCACCGCGTTTATCAGATACGAATCTTTCTCTGCCGGAAAAAAATAAAGCAAATCGACAAAACGCCTTGCCGCAAGCAGCGTGAACATGGGCGCACCGTGATAATCCCTGCTTCCGCCAATAACGAGCAGCCGTCCGTTGTCCCCCTTGCGCGAGTCCTTAGGCGGCGTATGAAGCGATTTGACGAAGCTATCCATGATGAGCCTTCTCGCTCATGATTAAAAATCCTGATTGCAAACTCAATCCGATGGCAAATAACGTTGAAGCGCCCCCAGTGCTTGCTTTAGGCGAATCAGACGGGGTAGCATGCGGCATTCCTTATCGCTACCTTACACGCCATGGAATCATCGCCGGCAGCACAGGCACAGGGAAAAGTCGCGCCATGCAGGTGCTGGCCGAGCAGCTGGCAAATTCCGGCGTGCATGTATTCGTCTCAGACGTGAAGGGCGATGCGAGCGGATTCTGCGAGCCTGCATTCATTCAGAACGACAAAGAGCCATCCGAAACTGAAAAAAAATGGAACGAGCGGAACTCGCTCGCCCCGTTCGAGCCGCAGGCGTTCGGGGCCAATTACTGGAGCGCGAGCGACAGATTCATACCATTCCGCTTCTCGATCAGCAGCGTCGGCAGCGTTTTGTTCTCACGTCTTCTTTCTCTAAACCCGACGCAGGAGAGCCACTTAGCCATCGCGTTCTCATACGCGAAAAAAAGCGACATCCCGCTCGATACGCCGGAGCAGCTGCTCGACGTCCTGGACCAGCTTGTCAGCACGAACCAGCGGGGCATCAGCCCCTCAAGCATCTCGGTCATCCAGCGCAAAATCATCGCATTGCAGGAATCCGGACTGGAGCGGATGTTTGGAAAGCCCAGCGTCCGGCTCGAGGATTTGGGCGGGCTGAACGTCCTGAACCTTTCGGATGCGCGCTCAGATATGGCAGTCACGATTTCCCCTGCATTCCTTCTCCAGAAGCTTTTCTCGCAGCTTCCAGAAGTAGGCGACGTGGACAAACCCAGGTTCGTCATCTTTTTCGACGAGGCGCACTATCTCTTCAAAGACGCGAACAAGTCGCTGCGCGATTTGATGGTGACGATGCTGAAGCAGATACGCTCGAAAGGCGTCTCGATCTTTTTCGTCACGCAGGATGTCACGGACATACCGGACGAGATACTCGGCCAGCTTTCCACCAAGATAATATTCTCGCAGAAACCTATGACGGAAAAGGGGAACGCGCGCCTGAAAGCGCTGGCGAAATCATTCCCGAAGGCGGGATTCGACATCATGGAGGCATTGAAATCCCTCCCGCCCGGCACCGCCCTCCTTTCAACGCTTGCAGACGGGGGCAATCAGACAGTTCCGGTCCAAGTGAAGGTCTTCGCTCCCGCGACCACGATGAGCGTGGTTCCGGACGATGCGCTCAGGAATGCGTGCGACCCCGCGCTCCTCAAGAAATACGCGAAGAGGGATGCCGCTCCCAAGGCAGCGCCGATATCAAAACCACAACCCGCTGCCTCTCCAAAGCCTGAAACCCTCCAGCAACCCCCCCGCTCCGTTCCCAAACCCGAAACCCGCCAGAAGCCCGTTCCGGCCCAGAAAGTCCTGCCCGTCCGGGTCAAGGAAGTGGTGAAGGAAGTCATCGTGGAGAAGAAGGTCGTGAAGAAGGCCGGACCCAGCATCCTTGACGCATTGCTCGGCGGATTGCTCAAGCTCCTGCAGTTCATATTGAAAGCCGCGGGGATGGTCGTGGGCGCGCTAATCGCAAAGCCGCTGAAGTCGTTCTACAAATACCTGGTGAAGAAGCCGGTCCGGGTGCTCTATTTCCTGCTGTTGCTGCTATTGCTTTACGTGTTATTCGTGAACTGGGCGCTCATCCAGTCTTTGCTTGGCACGTTGAAGCTCTCCTAGTCCTTGCCGAAGCATCGAGCTTCGCCCTGTGAGTCTCGGCAGCCCTTCTCAGGTAAATGTAGTACTTCTCCTTCTCAGTCCCGTTCGCCCATCTCACTTCTTCCGCGATTTTCCCGGCGTTTTCCAGCAATTCATCAGGCCCGCACTCGGGCTTCCTTACCTTCGGGTCGAGCAGGTACTTGCTGAGTATGGTCTGGATGAGCACCGCGTTCCTTTCGTGCGAGTCCGGTTCCAACCGTTCCATCATCGCGGCGAAGCTGCCCATGTTGTGCACCGCTGCTTCGGTGGATGCCTTCCTGTCCCTGTCGAATCTTCTTGCCTGCGTTGCCATGGTTCTCGCTTCCTCTGGCAATGCGGCCTTCGGTCTCT
The DNA here is from genome assembly GCA_043800955.1 of Microcaldota archaeon. Classification (GTDB taxonomy): domain Archaea; phylum Micrarchaeota; class Micrarchaeia; order Anstonellales; family Bilamarchaeaceae; genus Bilamarchaeum. The sequence continues at coordinate 10,836 of JAZDMN010000078.1, read as the reverse complement.
CGAAGCCGAACATCCCCGCAGGCGCGTCCCCCCCGGGCCTTGCGCTTTTAATTGCGATAAGATGGTATGTGCGCTTTGAAGCATCAACCGCTTTGCCGAGCACCTCCTCGCCCATCGCGGCAGCTACTTTCGCCTTTGTTTCCTCCGACAGCTCAAGTCGCGTGTTCGCCGGCGCGACTATGTCGAAGCCGAGCTTCCGCAGACCTTCCTCGAAAGTGGCGGAGAATCTCTTCACCGTGCTGGTGAGTATGAGCGCCCCATTGTATTTCAGCACCCGCGCGGCCTCGGTTAGCGTATCCCTGGCTATCGTAGGATGTTTCCTGGGATTGAACTGGTAGAGGCTCGAACACTCCACGAAATCAAGCGAACCTGGCGCCAGTGGCGAGTCGGGCAGCACTGAGAGGAGGCGGATCGGGTTTTTCGATTTGTTAAGCATGTCCTTTTCGGCATCGACATCAACAACTTTCGGAACATTCATTCCGCCTTTTTCGATTTCCGCCCTCAGGTCCTGAAGCGCGCCATAGACCTCCCCGGGCCCGCTCATGAAGCTCGCACCTTCGTTCAGCTCCGGCAGCGTCCTTTCCTTTGAGAGCCTGAGCATATGGAGCATCAGAAGCCTCGTAGTCAGATACGGCGCGATGTACGCGAAGGCAGAGGCGTACGCCTCAGCCAAATCCCCGCCCCAGTTTTCGGTCATCATATTGAGGCGGACCAGCTCTCCTGGCGTGAGCTGCCTTCCTGCGGGCGCAGCGTCTATGACCACCGCACGCGCCATCCCATTTCCGTTTCCATTCGTGTTTGCAGCCGTCGCATCGAGTGAAAGGCAGGATGATATGCCCTCGAAGCTAGCGCCCCTTGCGCTTCTCAGAGTGGCTATCACGATGGCGTATTTTCGCTGCATTTTAGAATCACTTTTTGCAGGATGAGGCGGAGCGGAAGATTCAGTGCGCACTGGCGCCGCACTTTTACCGTAAGTCTGCTGTCTATACCGCTTTTTTACCTCCTGGCCGAAGGCCTTCGCCTCCGCTATGCCAGTAAACCAACCGGCCTTCATCATAACGTATGGTAAAATGTCCGTATACCAATTTCCTCTTCGTTTATTATCCGGGCCCCTGAAAACCCTTACCGCTGCGCTGTGCCATCTTCTATTGCAGACTCGTCCTTCTCCCAGTCTTGCGGGATTCCATCTCACTTCGTCGAGAGACGGAAAATCCTTTCTGAATTCTTCAATTAACCTCACATCCCTTTTCTTCAGCCGCTTCTCGGTTATTCTTCTCCATGCAATTGTGGCGTAATGCGCCTCGACACTCTTTGAGAATCCCTGCGCCTCTTCAATGGTTTTGAACCATCCTGCTTTCACCACGAGTTTAGGAAGAATATCGCCGTACCAACTCCCCGGTCTTGGTTTTCCACCTCTGCTTCCTTTGAAAAGCGAGCGGGCAGGATTATACCAGCCCATGTCCTTGACCTCATCCGCGCTGAGCCGCCCTAAGTTCTTTCGGACCGTTTCGAGCGATTTGAATTCCTCCACAAAAGCCCCAACAACCTCTGCTTCGCTCAATCGGCAAGCCCTATGTCCCCTCGTCTTGACTGCCTGATTCCTCACTTCATCTCCGAACTCCCTGGCCTTTTCGATGCTATCGAACCAACCCGCTCTAAATGCCAGCCACGGCAGGGCGTCAGAATACCAAGAACCTGTTTTCCCACCTGTCTTTTTGTAAAAGTTGGCGGCGCAAAAAAACCAGTTCGCACCAGCGCCATTTCCTATTTTCCTTGCTCTGGCCGCGCTTAGCCGCCCTAGATCGGCTTTCGCCTTCTCAAGACTAAGGAATTCCTTTACGAATGCAGTGATTATCTCCTGCTCAACCATAGACCGCCGTTTAGATTTCGATTTTTTCCTGCTTGTCTCCCGGCTGGCATCTGCAAAGGCCTTCGCTTCATCCAGCGTTCTGAACCAGCCTGCACGTAGCATGAGTTCCGGCAAGGCATCGTCGTGCCAAGATCCTACGCGCCCTTTGACCTTGCTGAATAACTGGATTGCTTGGTAATAAAAGTGCCCGCGCTCGCCTTTCTTCGGCCTCACATTTCCTTCTCTAAGTGCATCCAAGTTGTTCCGTGCATATTCCAGCGAGGGAAATGCCTTCTTGAATGCGGCTAACACCACGTCAAGCCGTTTTTCCCTCTTCTCCTTGCATCTTGCGAGCACTTTAGCTCTAGCCGTTTCCCTACCCTGGTTTCTGACTTCCTCGCAAAATGCCCTGGCGTCATCGATATTTTCGAACCAGCTTGCGTTCATAACTAGCCGAGCGAGGATGTCATACCAGGAAATGCTCTCCCCCCCGCCTCTTTCTTCTTTGCCGAAAATAACGCGGGCTTTTTGATACCAATGGCCTTTCCTGCCTACTGCTTTTTTTGCACTTCTGGCTTCTGTCAAACCTCCCAAATCCTTCCTCGCTTCTTCCAGGGATGGAAACTCCTGTATGAATGCATCTAGCACATCCCGCAACCGTTCTTCCCTGGTTTTGACTGCCATAGCAAAACCTGACGTTTGAAACCTGCAGAATATGTGTTAATTACACTTTTTAATACTTTTGATAACACAATTAGCGTTCAGAGATGCTTCCTTATAGTTTCGTTCAGCTTTTCGGCCTCTTTCAGCGCCGCGTCCGCAGGGTTCCCGCCCGCCTTCTGGTACGCATAGGCGATGGAGGACGAGGCGTTGATGCGGTGGATGTGCGGATTAGCCTTTATCGCATCCATCACCATCGCCAAATCCCCGCCCTGGCTCCCTATCCCTGGAATCAGGAACGGAACCTCATTCTTCGTCGCCTTCGCGAGCTTCTTTATCGCATCGCTGGTCGCCCCGACGACAAGGCCGGTCTTCCATTCCATCGCTTTTTCCGCTACATGCTCGTACACCGCCTTCTTCCCGACCATCAGCTCTTCGAAGTCCTTCGCGCCCGGATTCGAGGTCCTGCAAAGCATGTATGCAAGCTTTCCCTCGCGCACGAACGGCTTCACCGAATCCTCGCCCATGTACGGGCTGATTGTTACCGCGTCCGCGCCCCAGAATTCATACGCCTCGTGCGCATATGCCTCGCTGCTCTTTCCGATGTCGCCGCGCTTTCCATCGAGTATTATCGGTACCTTGCCTCGGTAGTGCTGGATGATGTCCTGGAGCGCGTAAAGGCCTTCGAATCCGAATTGCGCAAAATACGCATAGTTCGGCTTCAGCGCAGAAACGGCATTCTCTTCCAGAAGCTTTTCGATTATAGGATGGAAAAACTGGGTAATGGTCTGCTCCACTGTCTTCCCGTGCCCTATCGCCGCCTCCATCCTGCGGATGTCCGGGTCTATACCGAAACATAGAATAGTCTTTCTCTCCTCTGCGGCCCGAACCAGCATTTCCCGCGCGTCCATGCACAAATTATTGGAGCCGGCCTTTTAATTGGTGGTTTCCGCGGAAATGACGCATCCCCGCGTTTTTATCGTTGCAAGGCGAATCTCCTTTATGGCTGGATTCAGACTCGATTATTCAAAATTGCTTGGCCTTGGCTTCAGGATCAAAGACCGACAGCTTGTAGCTTTGTTAAACGAGGTGAAGGGCGAAGCATCCTGCGGGCATTTCATCTCAGCCCATTCCCTCCGTATCTCCAGGAATACCCTCTCCTCGTGGCTAAGATGCGAATATGGAATACCAATCGACGAGGCAGTTAGGATCATTGGGCGTGAGCGTTTCTATAAACTGCGAGTCACAAGATTGTACTCTGGCAAGGCCGCAGGGCATTGTTGCGCAACGCTTCCTGTCGCTCCGTCCCTACCCCTCATGTTCCTCGTCGGAGCGACAATCGGCGATGGCTCCCTCCGACATGCACCCGGGGAGTCGTACTTCATCAGTTATGAGATGGCAGATAGAAGCATCCTGAAGCTGATTGAGCGGGCATTTAGTCATGTTTTTCTGGTATCCAGAAAGATAAAACGCATAAAACGCTCTGATGGACGACGAAGCTATCTTCTGAAATATTCCAACAAGGCCATCTATTATTTTTTTAATCGTTTTTTCGGGCTTGGGCCAAGGAAAGCACACACAGTCGGATTATCCGAGTTTGATGGTTTGACCCGAAATCAAAAACTTGCATTGTTGCTCGGGTTATTCCACACCGACGGTTCCCTCACGAAAAAATACCTCAGGTTTTATACGTCCAGTAGAACGATGAAAAATGACCTCGAATCCGCATTGGCAGGGCTCGGATACTGCACGTCAATTTATTCCTACCGGCGAAAACAATATTCACCAGAGTACCAAATAAGCGTCTTAGGGCGTGAAAAGTTCCATGCTGAGCTTGTTGCGGTCGAAACCGAGCTCATCCACCTATTAATTTAAACGTGACCTAGCCTAATAATACTCCTCTTGGGTCAGTTGCCCAAGTCTGTTATGGGGTTATGGCGTAATGCCTTTTGGCACGCAACCTGGTAGCGCGGCAGAAGCCGTCCTGAAAATCTTTTTCTCAGTACGGCTGTCGAAGCTCCAGATCCCGCTTCCGCTTTGCGGAGGCAAACGAGCCGTGAAACCTGTACGTCGGAGTTCGAATCTCCGTGACCCCATTTCGAAGAAATGGGGGGAAAGTGAACCCGCTGGTTCACGACTACCCCATATTTTTTTATTCATTATTTCCGAGGTGAAAAATATGCGCAACATCATCATCTTCGCGATAATCGGCCTTCTGCTGTTCGGGTGCATCAACCCGCCCCCAGAAGGAAATACGACGAACACCCAGCCGGTGATTAACTCGCCTAACGGCTCGGTCTCGCAACCTGCGAACCCGCCGGCGAACCTGACGAACGCGAGCACAGCGACCAACGCAAGCACCGGCCCCAAGCCGCTGCCTCCGGATTACTCGGTAAGCCTAGGGGACAACGTTTCAGTCATGTATTCGCTGTATGTCCAGGGCAAGCTGTACGATACGAGCAATGCGACCCTCGCCAACGAATCCGGGATTTTCAACCCTCTTAGGACGTACAAGCCCTTCACCTTTATGGTCCTTTTCAACAAGGGCGTCATAGACGGCTTCGTAACCAATATGGTAGGTATGAAAATCAACGAAACCATCACCTTCAGCGTAGAGCCATCGAGGGGTTATGGCCCATACGACCCGAAAAAGATAATCACAGTCCCGCGCTACTACGAAAAGAGCCTCTATGAAACCGTTCCGAGGTCCTATTTCACAGAGCGGAATCTCTCAATAGCAAACGGCACGGGATTCGATTCGCCCTTTGGCACTGTCTTCGCGCAGGATGTCAACGATGAGAACGTCACGCTCTTCTACCTGTCGCTTGCCACGCCTGGCACATCATTCAAGTACATGAACATGCCCCAGCAGGTTGTCAATTCGTCCAATTTCACATCGACAATAGAGCTGCTGCTCAATGTCAACAGCACATATAACCTTGCCGACCCAGCCACCGGGCAGCCGACGCGCTACACCGTTCTGGACAAGACAGACCAGAACATCACGCTCGACTCCAACCACCCCCTTGCGAACGAGACGCTGTATTTCAACGTGACCCTGATTGACGCGGTGTCCGGATTCGGATAATCGCAGTACTTTTTTGTTTATGGCTTCCACTTGCCACCAGTATCTGTTTAACCGATTGAAATTAACGTCGAAAGAAAATAAAAGTTGAAATCTCGCCAATCGAATTGTTGACTTAATACAGTGAAACACTGCTAAGGTGCAAAATCAGCTGGAAGGTAATCCGTGGCAAAGATAATCTCAACGCCTTTTTATACACTTTCAGATTTACTGATAGACATGACGGGGAGCAGAGGCCTAACGAGCGCAAGGGCGAAGGCACTGTTTGCTGAGCACGGCCCTAACGAACTTGTCGAGAAGAAAGGGGAGCACATTGCAGTCAAATTCATCAGGAGCTTTACGAATTTCCTTGTTTTGCTGCTAATAGCCGCTGCGGTTGTGGCTGCGATGCTGGATGAGATGCTGGATGCGGCAATGATACTGGCGATAGTGGTCCTGCAGGGGGTGCTCGGCTTCATACAGGAGTACCGGGCAGAAAAATCCTTTGAAGCGCTGAAGAAAATGGTCTCCCCCAAGGCAAGCGTCATTCGGGACGGGGAGGTCGTAGTGGTTGATGCGCGGGAAATAGTCCCCGGGGACCTGGTGCTGCTTGAGGCCGGGGACAGGGTGCCTGCGGACGGGAGGGTGACGGAATCCTTCAGCCTCGCGGCGGATGAGGCGGCACTGAGCGGGGAGAGCGTTCCATTGCACAAGGAGGCGGGGGAAGACGGCGCATTCATGGGAACGGTGATAGCTGCCGGAAAAGGAAAGATGGTTGTTGAGGCCACGGGAATGCAAACCAGGATGGGGAAGATAACCGAGCTGGTGCAGACCGTGAAGAAGGAAAGGACTCCATTGGAAGTGGGCCTGGAGAAGATGGGGCACCATATAGGGCTGGGCGTGCTGGTTCTTTGCGCATTCATTTTCCTTATCGGGATTTTCAGGGGCTTTGAGCCCCTGGGCATGTTCCTGACTTCGGTGAGCCTGGCGGTTGCGGCGATACCCGAGGGCCTTCCTGCAGTGGTTGTGGTTACGCTCGCGGTGGGCGTGCAGAGAATGAGTCGCAGGAACTCGATAGTGAAAAAGCTGAAATCGGTGGAGACCCTTGGATGCGCGGATGTCATTTGTACGGATAAGACGGGCACCCTGACCAGGAATGAGATGACCGTGCGAAAGGTGTTCGTAGGGGGAAGGGTCGTGGATGTGGACGGCTCGGGGTATGAGCCGAAGGGCGGATTTTCAATCGGGACGGGTAATGCTGAGCCGGATGAGGAATTGAAAGCGCTGATGACGGCCGGTGTGTTATGCAACGGCGCAACCCTGAAGGAGGAGAATAGGGGCTGGGGGATAATAGGCGACCCGACCGAGGGCTCGTTGCTTGTGCTCGCTGCCAAGGGCGGGCTTTGGAAAGATGGGCTTGAGGAAGGAAATCCTGTGGTCGTGGAGTTTCCGTTCGACTCTGAGCGAAAAATGATGACAATCGTCAGGAAGGGCGGGGGGAAAACAATTGCATACTCAAAAGGCGCCCCTGAGATTTTGCTACAGAAATGCTCAAGGATTTTGGGGGGCGGAAAGCTGAGGAAGCTTACCAAAGAGGATTTGGAACTTATACGCAGGGAAAACGATGCCCTCACCTCGAAGGGATACAGAACGCTTGCGATTGCATACAAGGAACTTGCAACGGGCGGCAGGTTCAGGCAGACGGAGGTTGAGGCGGAGCTTATTTTCATAGGGGTAGCGGGAATGATGGACACACCTAGGGAAGAGGTCAAGGATGCACTTGGGCTGTGCAGAAGCGCGGGGATAAGGGTGGTGATGATAACCGGCGACCATCCTCTTACAGCAAAAGCGGTGGCGGAAGAGTTGGGGATAGAGAACGGAAAGGTTGTGATCGGGGAGGAATTGGACCGGATGGATGCAGCCCGGCTTGAGAAGATAGTTGACGAAATATCCGTATATGCTCGCGTATCGCCCGCACACAAGCTTCGCATAGTGAATGCCCTCAATGCAAGGGGGCATGTTGTCGCAATGACTGGTGATGGGGTGAACGACGCGCCCGCGCTGAAGAAGGCGGATATCGGGGTTGCGATGGGTATAACCGGAACTGAGGTCGCGAAAGAGAGCGCGGACATGGTTCTTGTGGATGACAATTTTGCGAGCATTGTGGCGGCTGTGGAGGAGGGGCGGGGCATATATGAAAACATAAGGAAAACCCTGGCATTCCTCATTTCAGGAAACATCATGGAAGTGGCCGTGATATTCATCTCAGTGATGGCGGGAATGCCGCTCCCGCTAATAGCAATACAAATATTGTGGATAAACCTTGTTACTGATGGCCTTCCGGCGATTGCGCTGGCGATTGACCCGGTAGACCGGGATGTGATGAAGAAACAGCCAAGGCAGAAAAATGAAAGCATATGGAAAGGCATGGGCCTTTTCATTGTGGAATACCCAATAATAGCAACGTTTGCGACCCTTGCGGCGTTTGAATATATGGTGGGCCTGGGAGACCTGGTGCTTGCCCAGACGATTGCCTTCACGATGATGGTGATGTTTGAAAAGGTGCAGGTGTTTGCATGCAGGTCCCTCGAAAAGCCGGTGTGGCGGGAGGCGCTTGCGAACAAATGGATTGTGGTGACAACATTGCTGACGCTGGGGTTGCACCTTGCGATACTTTACCATCCCATGCTGAACGAGATGTTCCATGTGAAGCCACTTGCGCTGGAACACTGGGCGGTGATTTTGGGGGCGAGCCTTTTCCTTTTCGTTTATCTTGAGGCGAGGAAGTGGACTGGGACGAGGACTAAAACCCAGGTTTCGCAAATTGTCCCATCAGTACTCAATAGCTGACACAATTACAGCCGTTTCCCCGGCTTGACCAGTCAGTTTATTCAGGGCTTCCTACGAGGTCACTTCTGGAGATGCTCACCGTGTACGCTGTACGCTGGAGGCACGGCGAGGGAATAACCCGCATCGCTTCTAACAAATGGCTCCACCTGGCGGTGCTATCCTCCATAATTCTTGAATTTGCCGTAATCAGCCCGCCCCTCAATTCTTACTTCGGGACAGTTCCCATCGGCATCGGCGAAATCGAGGAGATAGCGGCCGGGCTTCTCGGATACGTAATCCTCTTATCCATCGCGCTGAAACTGGAACCCATCATCATCGGCCCACGGAAACGCCCGGCCAGCGTATTTTCGTCCCGTCGTCCCACACTATGATTTTTAAATCTGCTCGGATTTGTCAATATTGTTATCGCGAGCCAGGCTGATGTATATGGTAGCAAGCTCTTCCAAGGGGCGCGGCTTCGTTGTGGAGCGGGTGCCAAGCGGCGTTCCCGGCCTCGACGAGATGATTTGCGGCGGATTCGTCAGGAACAGCACTTCCCTTGTGCGGGGGGGCACGGGCTCGGGCAAAACGCTTTTCTGCCTGCAGTACCTCTACCAGGGCATCAAGGAGTATGACGAGCCGGGCATATTCCTGAGTTTCGCCGAATCCGAAAGCATGATTTACCAGCATGGCAGGCTGTTCTCATGGGATTTCGAGGCGCTTGCAGCAAGGAACGAGTTCGCGGTCATCCGCTACCAGCCGCACGAGATTGTCAAAATCATAGATGAGGGCGGCGGCGTAATCCGCGACACGTTCGAGTCCATGGGCGCAAAAAGGCTCGTCATCGACTCGCTGACTGCCTATGAGATGCTCTTCGAGAACCAGTACCGCGCCAACGAATCGGTCCTCTCGCTTCTGGAAATCCTGCGTAAATGGAACACCACCTCCCTGGTAACCTCTGAAGGCGCAATATCCCCATTCAAGGAAGGATATGGCAGGCTCGGATTCCTTTCTGATGGGATAATCAATCTCTACTACCTGAGGACAAAGGCGCACCGCCGCAGAGCCCTCGAGATAATCAAAATGAGGGATACGCAGCACAGCGACGAGATGCGCGGGTTCAGTATTTCCCGAAGCGGCGTACGGGTGTCGCGGAGGCTGGGGGCAGTTGGCATCAAATAAGCGGGGGCAGGCCAGCCTGGAGCTCCTTCTCATATTCGCAGTCGCCCTAGTAATACTTTTAGTCATCATCCTTCTTTCGTCCGGGCAGCTTGGAAACATCTCAGCTCTCAAGGGGCAGAACGACGCGCTGAATTCCGTTGCGGATGTCAGCGCGGCCGCCAAAGACGTGTATTCACAGGGCGAAGGCGCGAAGAAGCAGGTTTACATCTTCATCCCATCAGGATACGAGCCTGACGATTCATTCATTTCCAACCGCTCGCTCCTGCTCAGCGTTGAGGACACGGACTATGCCTCCTCGGAGATGTTCGATGTCCATGGCTCGTGGCCATCGACGCCGGGCGGCCACTGGGTCTGGGTCATCTCAGAAGGCAACAAGGTCAGAATCGGCACTGCCATGCTCCACCTGAGCAAGAATGCGGTATCAATCATAATGGAGCGGAACTCATCCGCGTCGCCCTCATTTTTTGTAGAGAGCATCTGGGACCGTGATATCAGCGTGCAGGGCACTCTTTCCTGGCCTCATACCAATGTCAGCCTGACGCCTTCGACAACATCCTTCCAGCTCACCCCGGGGCAGAGGCAGGATATCTCCCTTCTTGTCGCATCCAACAGCCAGGCGGTGGGCTTTTACGCGGGCGAGATGGTCTTCACCGCGACAGAAGGCAACAATTCAGAGTCTGTCCGACTGCCAATCAGCGTGGAGGTCATCGGATACCGCGCGGATGAAATACCGCCCTTGAATGTCACGCCTGATTTATGGGCTGAGAACCTCGACCCGACGGACTCCTCAACCGCCACGTTCACAGTATGCACGAACAAGTATACCGCCCCGACCGATGTCACATTCACCCCGAGCGGCGGCGAGCCGGGAAGCTGGGTGAACGATACCGGTTCCCTCGGGCCAATGTCCGAGGGCACATGCAGGCTGAAGTCCATGACAATCACCGTTCCGGCGAACGCTTCCGATGGAGTGTACCGAGGCACCATCGACGTGGTTGGGGAGGGAGTCGCAGGCGCATCGGATTCGATATCCTTATTCATCGTCGTCGGCAACGGGGATGACACCATCGACGGCGGCCGCGGCAATGACATACTCTATGGAGAATCCGGCTATGACAAGATTTACGGTAAGGAAGAAAACGATTATCTCTCCGGAGGGCAGGGCACCGATCAGCTTGACGGAGGGGACGACAACGACAGCCTCTATGGCGGTGACCAGGATGATCTGATGTATGGCGGGCCAGGCAATGAT
>JAZDMN010000072.1:0-22229 GCA_043800955.1 Microcaldota archaeon | reverse complement strand
CGGCCTGTTGCTCGATGGTCCTTTCCGGGACCAGTCCGAAGCCGTAGCGCAGCTTTCTGGAGATGTAATCTCCAGGATGAAGTGGGGCACCTACAGCAGTATCGTAGGAGCGGCCATCGCCACTCTCGCGCCTCAGAATCTTCCTTCAAGCGAGTGCTCATGGCTCAAAGTGCCATTTATCGTTACGTCCAATAGTCTGACAGTCTGCTGTGATTGCGCCGGTTCGGTTGCCAATGTCGAAGCGAGTCTGGATGGCGCCCGGCCGGTCCGAGCAGTGGATATGGAGGGCCTTACGCTTGTCGGCGTGGCTGTTTTACGCAGACTCGGCCTGCCTGCCTTCTTCTCATTCATGCATTTCGACAAGGAATATCCGGGGCTTCAGGCGCTGCGCAGGATATCTGCATTGGTCGGAAGCATACCTGTCGGTGAACCCGTCCCATCGATTGTTGTCCTCAACCCGGAACCAGAGATTCTATCGCTGCTCCCCCCATACGTTATCCCGCTTCCAACGCATAATGCGGTGGCCGGTTTCGAAATACTCGATGATTCTGCGGTTCTTTCCCTGATGCGCCTGAAGATGGCATATGAGCACAGCGTTGAACTGATGCGCGATATCGCCGCGCGCGAGCCTGAATCGGAGGATGAAGGTGCACTAAGGGCCGTCGGAATAGGGCATACGCTCCATGAGGGCATTTCCCTATGGAGCGAGCAGGATGCCAGGCGCGACTTGGCCCTTGCCGCAGCACTGCTAAATCCAAAAGACGGCCGGCCGAATATGGAGAGCATACGCCTCCTGGCCGAAGGCCGATACATCCACAACCTGCTCTGCCCGGTTCATCAAAGCATTATTGCCTCGGAGATGATGCTCAGCGATAAGGCGAAACGGTTATTCTCCGAGATTGTCAAGCATGTATCGCACGATAATCCGGATGGCCTGACAGCAATCCCCGTATCAATCCGGGATATCGAATGTGTTCCGAAGCTCATGGCCTACCTTGCGCTTTCCGAGCTCATCCGCGAGCATGTGCACACGAAGGGCGACTGTGAAGTCACTAGAAACATGAACTGAAGGCGGGGGCCATATAGTCGTCGAGGAAATGATCCCGCATCTCAATCCTACACGGGAATGCCATACGAAAATCTGATATAGCTGTGTCAATCAGCTTCAGGCAAGCCGGCGCGGCGTCGACCTCATGACCTCCTCGGCCCTGAACTCGCCCCTGAGCGCCACGGCATCTGCAGTGCGCAGCCACAATTCCGTGCCCCCACTCTCCGTTTCTCTCGTTCTCAGCCTGTCAGCGCAGGCCATGGCGAAGGCCTCGATTTTAGGGTCGTTTCCGCACACTTCCCGCAGCGCATTATTGGCTACTGTCGGGTTAAGGTTCCTGAGCACATAGTACGTTCTGATGCTCCGTCGCAGGGTTTCGGCATCGACACCGAGCCTGACCGCCTCCCTTCTGAGCCACTCACCCGTCTTCGCCCCTATCTGAAACGATCCATGGTTTCTCAGGTAGTCGGCTGCGGCGCCCCCGAGTGTCTCAGCAGAGAAATCCGGCGTTGTTCTGAGTACCCTCCTGTCGCCCTCCCATGACTGGTAAGCGCGCGAGAGTATCGACAAACCAAGGTCCGTCGCCCTCGACTCTTCTCCGGTTCTGGCCCCCCTGTTGGGAAGGCCATAGGAGAAGCTGTAATGGTCTCCGCTGCGTCTCACCTCTGCGTTCCTCAGGACTCCAAGAAGGAACTCAGGGTCGGCTCCGACTGCCCTCGCAAGGTCCCGTATCTGCTGGGTCTGCTGTGGCGTCAGCTCCACCCTTCTCGGCTCCGCTCTTTCAGGTTCCCGTTGTGTGAATACCATGGCCTATCTGTGGTAGAAACGATTTTTATTAGTTTTGAGGCATCCGTGTTGGTGACCAGTCTTCTATGCCGCCTTCTTCTCCTTCTCGAGCTTGCGCTTGATTGACTTGAGCGACACGAAGCTGTCCCGTTCCATCTCATCCAGGCGGAAGGATATCATCTTCTGCTGCTCTTCCAGGCGGGGAATCAGGACGAATTCGAGCGCATTCACGCGCCTCTTCGTCTTCTCGATTTCGATGATGAGCCTTTTCATCGCAGTCTCGGTTTCAGCGAGCTTGATGACCATGGTCAGTATATCGTTGAAGTCCTCCACGGCCGCGTCGATTTTCGCGCTGGTTGCGGCGACCGAATAGGTCGGCAGGCTCAGGAAGTGCTTCGTCTCCATCTGCGTTGTAATGTTGGGGATTTTCACGCCCATGACGTTGCGGACCTCGATGTCTATGTCGATTTCCTTCCGCAAATCCAGCGACACCTTTGTCAGCTCCTGCATGTTGTGGTAGGTCTCCGCAAGGGCTAGCGACTTGTAGCCGAGCGCCATCTTGAGGGCAAGCTCGCCGCGTAGGTCCTGCGCTTTTTTCAGGATTTTGAAGAACTCGAGGATGAGCGCATCGCGCTTCTGCTTGAGGAGCTTGTGTCCCTTGCCCGCAAGCTTGATGCGGTCCTTGGTGATGATAAGCTCCATCCTCGTTGGATTTACGTCAGTTGCCCCTGCCATGTCATTTCACCGTGCCCTTCAGCGCCATCCTCTCCATCATCCTCACAGCGTGTACTTCTTCTTCATGTATTTCGGTATGTGCTCCCTCTTCACCCTCTTGAGCTCCTCTTCGGGCAGTATCGAGAGCAGTTCCCAGCCCAAATCAAGCGTGACTTCGATGTCGCGGTTCTCGTACGGGCCCTGCTGGACGAACCTCTTCTCGAATTCGTCAGCGAGCCGGAGGAACCGCCTGTCCGTTGCGGACAACGCCTCTTCACCGACGACCGCGCTCAGGCTTCGGAGATCACGTCCGTTCGCGTACGCAGCGTAAAGCTGGTCTGAAACGCCCTTGTGGTCCTCCCTCGTCTTCTTGTCGCCGATACCCGAGTTCATCAGCCTCGAAAGCGATGGTAGCGGGTCGACCGGCGGATAGATGTTCTTCCTGTGCAGGTCCCTCGAGAGCAGAATCTGGCCCTCGGTGATGTACCCTGTCAGGTCAGGAATCGGGTGGGTCTTGTCATCGCCTGGCATTGTCAGCACCGGAATCTGCGTCACCGAGCCCGTGCTTCCCTTGACCTTTCCGGCCCTCTCGTAAATGGTCGAGAGGTCCGTGTACATGTAACCTGGGTATCCTCGCCTTCCGGGGACCTCCTGCCTCGCCGATGAAATCTCACGCAGCGCCTCGCAGTAGTTCGTCATGTCGGTGATAAGTACAAGGACGTGCATGCCCTGCTCGTAGGCGAGGTATTCGGCCGTGGTCAGCGCGAGCCTGGGCGTGATGATGCGCTCGACCGAAGGGTCGTCGGCCAGGTTCAGGAACAGGACGGCATTCTCGAGCGCGCCCGTCTTCTCGAAGTCGCGCATGAAATACGATGCCTCTTCGTGCGTGATGCCGATTGCGGCGAATACTACGGCGAACTTCTCGCCCGTGCCGCGGACTTTGGCCTGCCTTGCAATCTGCACCGTTAGCTGGTTGTGCGGGAGGCCAGCACCCGAGAAAATGGGCAGCTTCTGGCCTCTCACCAGCGTGTTCATCGCATCTACTGTGGATACGCCGGTCTGGATGAACTCGTTAGGCATCTCGCGCGAGAACGGGTTGATCGGAAGGCCTGAGATGTCGACCTTTTCTTTCGGGATGACGCGCGGGCCCTTGTCCCGGGGCTCGCCCAGACCCGTGAAAACGCGCCCGAGCATCTCGGTGCTGAGGCCGAGCCTCATCGTTTCGCCAAGGAACCTGACCGTGGTCTGCGTCGTGCTGATGCCTGCTGTGGGCCCGAAGACCTGGACGACTGCCATGGTCTTCGAAACATCCAGAACCTGCCCCTTCCTGCGCTCGCCATTTGGGAGCATGATTTCGACTATCTCGTTGTAGCCTACGCCGCTGACATCCGAGACGACGACTAGCGGGCCCGCGATTTCCGTGATCGTTTTGTATTCCTTCATCTGAATCACCTCTTGAGAAGGTCGTCGAAGCCCGTTTCCACGTCTTTCTGGAGCTTCTCGAACTCCTTGTCCTCCTTGATTTCCTTCATGCGGCCGATTGTCGCCCTGACTTTCAGCTCGTTTATCCGTTTCAGCTGGACGCCAAGGTCAAGGGCGCTGTTCGTCCTTTCGCCGAATTTCATGATGGTCTTGAGCATCTGGTATTGTTTCTTCAGCTCGCAGCGCGCATCCACGTCGCTGTAGGCGTTCTGCTGGAGGTAGTCCTCCCTCAGCATCTTCGTGACCATCAGGACGGCCTGCTCCTTCTCAGGGAGCGCATCCGGTCCTACGAGCTGGACGACCTCCTGGAGCTCGGCCTCCTTCTGGAGCAGAGCCATCGCGTTCTTTATCATCTTCGTGAAGTCCGTGGATACGTTCTCGCTGTAATACTCCTCGAGGCTGCCCGAATAGAGCGTGTAGCTTTTGAGCCAGTTGATGGCCGGGAAGTGCCTCCTGTATGCGAGCGAGGCATCGAGCGCGAGGAACACCTTCGTGACACGGAGCGTGTTCTGCGACACGGGCTCTGATATGTCTCCTCCAGGCGGAGATACCGCACCGATAATCGACACCGAGCCGTACCTCTCCTCAGTTGCGAGGCAGCGCACGCGGCCCGCCCTCTCGTAGAATTCCGCGAGCCTTCTTGCAAGGTAAGCCGGATACCCTTCTTCGCCGGGCATCTCTTCAAGGCGGCCGCCGATTTCACGCATGGCCTCAGCCCACCGCGATGTGGAATCGGCCATCACTGCGACATCGTATCCCATGTCCCTGAAGTACTCGGCAATCGTGACTCCGGTGTAGATGCTAGCCTCGCGCGCGGCCACGGGCATGTTGGATGTGTTCGCAATCAGCACCGTCCTCTGCATGAGCGGCTTTCCGGATTTCGGGTCGATAAGGTGCGGGAATTCTGTGAGCACGTCCGTCATCTCGTTGCCTCTTTCGCCGCATCCGATGTAGACGACTATCTGCGTGTCCGAGTATTTGGCCAGGCTCTGCTGCGTGACCGTCTTTCCGGACCCGAAAGGACCGGGGATGCATGCCGTCCCGCCCTTTGCAATCGGGAAGAACGTGTCGATGATTCTCTGTCCGGTGATGAGCGGAATCGTCGGCGGGAATTTCTCTATGACCGGCCTCGACCTGCGGACGAACCATCTCTGCATGAGCGTCAGCTGGTGCTTCTTGCCCTCGAATGAAATCGTGCCGATTTCGTCCTCGACGGTGTACTCGCCCGATGACATGGCCTCGATGCGGCCCTCGTAGGGGGACATGATCCTGTGCTCGATAAGCTCGGTCTCCTGAACCGTTCCGAGGATGTCGCCCACCTTCACCTTGGCGCCTTTCTTGACCGTTGCCTTGAATTCCCATTTCTTCTTGCGGTCAAGTGCCGGGGCTTCCACGCCCCTTGCGATGAAGACGCCCTTGGATTTCTCCTCGATGACTTTGAGGGGCCTCTGGATGCCGTCGTAAATGCTTGTGAGGATGCCGGGGCCGAGCTCCACCGAGAGCGGCATGCCCGTGGTTTCGACCGGCTCGCCCGGGCGGAGGCCTGATGTGTCCTCGTAGACCTGTACGACCGAGGTGTTTCCGATAATCTTGATGATTTCGCCGAGGATTTTCGCATCCCCTACACGAACGACGTCGTACAGCCTGGCTCCTGGGAGGTAGGCGTTCACCACCGGCCCGCTTATCCTTTCAATATGACCTTCATCCTTTGCCATTCCAATCTCCTCCAAATGTCATGCTTTCTTGGCGCCTAAATCGAATCCGAGCGCCCTCTTGATGAGGCTCCTTATCTCGTCGCCCTCCGCGCTTTTTCCGGAGTAATCCGGCATCGGGATGACGACCGGATATGCAATGCTGTCGAGCTTCTTGCGGAGCCTCCAGTCAATCTTGTTGAGCATGTATTCGTTGGTGACGATGATGCCGAAATCCTTGTTCGCAAGGGCCTTTTCGAGCTCGGCCTGTATGGTCTTCTCGCCGGCCTGGACGGTGTCGTCAATGCCTGCCAGCTTGAAGCCCATCACAAGGGGCGCATCGCCAATCACGATAATCTTCGATTTCATGAATACCAACTCAGACGACTACCAGCATCGCCCGGACCTCGCTCTCGGGAATGTTGAACTCCTTTCCCTTGGCTATCTTCCTCAGGTTGTTCAGCTCCTCCTCTTTGAGGAGAAGGAACCCTATCACGACGCCGACCGAGAGTATCGCCCGGTGGAACGCCTGCACCTTCTGCGCTGTGACGGATTTCTCGAACGATATCTCCAAATCCGACAGCCCGGCCTTCTCTCCTTTCAGCTCGAGCCCTTGGAATTTCGGCTTGGCGAGAGCGATGATGCCGTGGATGTCCTTCGCCTCGATGAACTTGGTAATCATCGATTCGCCCATCGTTCCGCCGCGAATCAGGCTGCCGAGGATTTTCTCCTTCGGCGTCCTGTGCTTCTTGAGCCGCTCTATAATCATGATGTTCTTCGCGTCTATCTCCTTCCGGAGAATATGCCGGATGTCGGATACGTCCTTCCCGCCGACTTCGGACAGCACCTGGTCCATGAAGAGGTATATGTACGCGTCGATAATGGTCTCCATCTGCAGGAACATGTCCAGGCTCCTAAGGGCGCTTGTGAACTTGTCCTTCATCTGCCTGCTTAATTGCCCCGTTCCGATAGCGAGCATCTTCTGTCCGATGTCAGTCCTGCGGAGCTCCTTCATGAGGTTGTCCTCGTCCGCCTTCATTATCCTCTTGAAGTCGTCCTCGCCAAGGCCCCCGATTTCGAACAGGTACGGCCTCACATCGTCATAGGTCTTTTTTATCCTCTTTGCGTGCATCAGCGTCTTGAGGTTCATGAGGTCCCATCTGATGAGGAGCGCCTCCAGCGCCTTCCGGTCGCTTTTCGGCGTGATTTTTAACAGTTTCTTCACGGTCCTTGAGAAGTTCCGCGAGGCCGCGGTCTCAATGAGGGCCGAGCCGCTGTAGGTGACAGACGCCCCGGCCAAATCGTTTTTGTAGCCCGTCCTCTGGAGCAGCTCGACCATGGCCTCGATGCTTCCCACGCGTATCAAATCGTCGAGGAAACTGCCCCGCAGAAGCAGGCCTTTCATGGCCTTGACCCTCGCGTTCGAGTACCCGTACTTGAGCGCACGGCTCTCGAATTTCGGCAGATGCGCCGTAAGGGCTTTCAAAGGGTCTAGCATCATTTACCTCCGAACAGCTTCTCGTATATCGTCTTCCTTATGTCATCTCTCCGCGCCTCGAAAAGCGTCTCAAGGGTGAGGTCGATGCGGATTTTTCCGTCATTGGTCTCGACAATCGCGCCTCCCAGAGCGTCCAAATCCTCGCTGACATTCGCGCCTTTGACTGGCGGAAGCAGGGCCTTGTCTGCCTTAAGGATGTGTATCGTCACGTTCCCGCCAAGCTCTTCTGCGGCCTGCGGGACGGCCCTCGCGAGGAACTTCTTGTAGTCCGGCGTCTTCCGGGCGCCTTCCAAAGAGTCGAAGAATTCCTCCAGTACGTTCTTTATGGCGTCCTCCCTGGATTCGGCCATAATCCTTTTCGATTCGAGCCTGGCCCAGGCTATGCGCTCGTTGCGCTGGTCTTCGAGGAGCTTCTCTACCTCCTTGTCGGCGTCTTTCTTCATCGCCGCCTTCCGGGAGCGCTCGTCCTCGACCATGCGCGAAACGTGCTTCTCGGCCGCCTCGACTATCTTCGCTGCGTCCTCGCTGGCTTCGGAGAGAAGCGAGCCCTTCAGCCTCTCTATTCCCATATCAGCACCTCACAGTGGCTGTTTCCAATGTCCCCATGCGTCCCGTCCGTTCCGGAGCGAAGATTCTGGGAAAAATGGAAACGCTACCCTGTACCGCCGATCTTAAGCCACAGCAGCACTGCAACCAGGAAACCGAACACGGCGAGAACTTCCGGGAGCACGATGTATATCAGGATGTTCTTCTCCAATTCCGGCCTCTCAGCCACCGCTCCGAGCGCTGACGCACCCAGGGTACCCTGGGACCATGCCGCAGCGAGCGCGCTAAGGCCCATCGCAATCCCGGCTCCCAACGCAATGCCGGCTTCCGGCGACATTCCACGTGTATCTGCCATTTCATTTCACCTTCCTTTGTTTCATAATCTCTTCGAATACAAGGCGAACGGGATGAAGACATCCCCCCCGCCATGCATGAACTTGGACCTGAATTCAACGATATTCAGCCTGCCCCCCTGGACAAGCGATTCGAACATTGCGACAAAGCAGTTCGCTAAGTGAAGCATGAAAAACACCGGGAGGAGCACAATCGCAAGAAGGCCCTGCTCCGGCATCGGCACTATGAACTCGTTCAGCAGCTCGGCTATCACGACGCCGACTATCCCGATGGCCGCGATACGGCTGTATGAAAGGATGTTGCCGACTAACCCCGGAATCTCGATTATCCCGAGCACGCCCTCGGTTATCGTAAGCACGACCGCAGATACGCCCAGCACAACCAGCCCGGCGGTTGAAATAGCCAGGTCGATATGCCCGAGCTGCGGAAGCATGCTCGGCAAATAAGGCAGGAGCGCGAACGTGAGCCCTACTTCGACGCCGAGCCAGGCGATTTTCGCCATCGCGTGCTTCTTGCTGTGGTTCCACTCGTTGATGGCGCCGAGGATGAATCCCAGGCCCAGGTGGATGAGCCCCGCAAGCGCGCTAAGCGCAATCAATGCTAGCACATTCTCGATTCTCGCAAAACCCGCGTACAGCGGCGCATGGAGCAAAGCAACACCGGTCCACTTGGCGATTATCTCGCTCAGATGGTAGTGCGTGAGCCCGCCCCATTCGTCGAAGAACAGGCCGAATGCGATTGCCGGGATTCCCGAGTACATCCAGATCTTCGAGACGTTGCTCATGATGTAGCTCTTCTCGAATTTCTTGAGCAGGAAATAACCCAGGACGATTGACATGATGCCGTATACGACGTCGCCCACGATCATCCCGTATATTATCGGAAGGGCGAAGAAGTACATCATGGTCGGGTCGATTTCGAAATAGTTCGGAAGCGAGTAGCTGTTCGTGATGAATTCCAAAGGCCCTGCGACCTTCGGGTTGTCAAGGACTGTGGGCGGCATCTCGTGGTGGGAGAACTCGACATCCTCGATTACGGCATCGGAATACCTGTCGGCAATCGATTTGACGACGTCATAATCATCAGCGAGCACCCAGCCTTCTAATACATATGCGCATTTCGAGGCCGAGAACTTCGAGGCGACCTCAGCGCGCTCCGCCTCCACTTCGAGCGAGCGGATGAGGCCCCTGACCGTGTGGATGTTGGCCTTCGAAAGCTCGGCCATCTGTTTCCGGACATCCTTGAGCCGGGATTTGACGGAATCGTTCTCGGCGTTTATCCTGTTGATGGTGTCCATGGGCGTGGTCATCCCGGCAGGCATATCAAGGTCGCCGAATCCAAGTTCGCCAAGGAGCGAGTCCACGTCCTGCTGGCTTTTCTTGTCGAAAACCACGAGCGCGGTATTGTATCCCGCCTCGGATATGAGCGTATTGTGGCCACCCATCTTCTCAAGGCTCTCGGAAAGCCTCGCCATCTTGCCCTGCGCCACCTCGCCTACGCGGAAGCTGAGCGAGCGGGTGTTCAGCTTGCTGAAATCGACGCCCTTGAAATGAAGGACTTTTTCCACATTCAGAGCCTCGCTTTCGAAAGACTTGACTTTCTCAAGGAGCGCGGTCGCTTCTGTGTTCAGCCTGCGGAGCTCTTCCTCGACCCCGAGCGTCTTCGATTCTGCAAGCGCCTTGGCGCCGTCTATAATCTTCGGCTCTACGCCCTCCCTCTTTCCGACGACGCTTTCCATGACCGAATAGATTGCGCGGAGCTTCAGCAGCTCGCCTGAAAGCTCGTCGAACGACGGGAGGGGCCTTCCATCATCGAGGCCCTCGTACTTGGTCTTCCTGATGTCAACGAGGCCTGCCTCATGCAGGTCGCGGATGAGGTTCTGAACGTGGGATTTGAGTACTATCAATCTGACCTTTCTCATGCTTTTAGGCCTGAACATAATATTCCTCACAGGCTGCTCAAGAATTCCTTCACGAGCTTGGATGTCGCCGAGGATTCCGGCTTCTTCTTGCCGACTTTCGCCCCCTCACCCTTGGCGTTATCCACGATTTTCTCTACTTCGGATTCGATGTCCTTGCTGCCCTTGCGAAGCCGCTCGTTCTTGTAAGCGACGGTCTCCTCCTCGCTTTTCATGCGCTCCTCGGCCGTTTTTTCCTTGGCCTCGCGCATGATTTTGTCGGCCTTCTCCTTGGCTGAGTTGATTAGACGGTCGTACTCCTCCTCAGCATCCCGGATCTCCTTAATCGTCTTCATGAATTCTGGATGTTCGGAAGTTTGATGCATGATGCCACCAAAACAAGTATGTTGTGTATATGAAAAAGAAATGTTTTTAAAGTAGTGCCAACGAATTTCATCTGACGTCTTCTATATACGAAGAAAAAAGGTCTACAGAGGAAGATATTATGGGTGCTTACAAGTACATAACCCAGACTTTGCAGAAGCAGTACAAGGAAAGGGATGCGGTTTTCAGGAACAAGATAATGCAGTGGAGGGCCGGGCCCGCGATAGCGCGCGTAGAGAGGCCGTCCAACATCGCACGCGCCCGCACGCTCGGTTACCAGGCCAAGCAGGGCTACATCGTCGTCCGCGCACGCGTCGACAAGGGAAGGCGCACGAGGCGCAAGACCATGGGCGGGCGCAAGCACAAGAACAACTACCGCTTCGTCCAGCCGCAGATGTCGCACCAGGCGATTGTCGAGCAGCGCGTGAACCGGCTTTTCCGCAACATGGAAGTGCTCAACTCATACTGGGTCGGCGAGGACGGCAACTACAAGTTCTTCGAAGTGATTCTTGCGGACCCGGCAAAGCCGAGCGTGAATATCAGCTCCGCAATCCGCGGGGGCAAGGCATTCCGCGGCCTGACATCGGCCGGCAATTCGCGCGGCCCGAGCAAGAAGAAGGGGGACAACAAGAAGCTCCGCAGGAAGAAGCTCCAGGCTACGCCGTACCACTTCACGCCGTATGTGAAGAAGGAGAAGGTCGCGTCGACGCCAAGACCGGCTCCGAAAGCGGCTCAGGTTAAGGCCCCCGCGCAGCACGTTCCGCCAGCTCACCACGTCGCACCGGCCCAGCACGCTACGCACGCTCATGATACGCATGCGCACGCCGCCAAGCCCGCAGAGCACATCACCCACAGGCCTGCCGAGCATGCCAAGAACGAGCACGATGCCCACAAGCCTGCCGAGCACGCGAAGCACGAGAACAAGAAATAAACCTTCGTTATTTTTATGTTCGATATCATAGGGTGCGATGCCGAACCCGCGCGGTTCGGCTTTTCACGCTTTTTTTCCATCAAGGACTGCAAGAGCAGAATTACCGAAGTTGAAAACCTGGAGGCCGCGGTTGCCCTGAAAAACAGGAAATCGCTCATCATGCTCCGCGACTACGCCTTCGATGAGGGCGCAATCCGCGTGATAGCCGAGAAGAAGAGCGCGTGCTTCATAATCGACCTCGGAAGGCTCATCAGGATGAGGGGCGTCCCGCGCGCAATCGCGCTCTCGAAGCTTCGCAACTTCCTGACGCTATGCGTGAAATTCGGCGCCTATTATACGTTCGCGACTTTTGCCGAAAAAGAATCTGAAATCCGCACCGCTTCCGAGATGGAGAGCATCATAATGCTCTTCGGCCTCAACCGCGGCCAGGCCGCGTTCTCATTGAAGATGCTCGGCCACTACCTCGCTAAACCCCAAGAGTGAGCGTGAAGCTGACTGTTTTCTCAGTCAATTCGCAGGGTTCAGCATCGGTCCCGCCATCCGGCCCGCCGACTTCAGAATCGAAGCTGACATCAGAAATCGCGATGCACCGGTTCGTTATCGAGAAGCACATCGAAGGAGAGATGACGATCTCCTGCTCGAAAGGCGTTTCCGATTCCACCTTGAGGTTGATGGTCGCGCTTCCCCCGTACACTTCGCAGGTCGGCAGTCCTATATCCTCGGTTTGCTGGCTGATGCTCAGGACCTTGATGGCCACAACCTCGCCGTTGGTTACTGTTTCTTTCGTCTCCCCCTCCTTCAGCGTGATATCAAAGTCATTGGTGCTGCATGAGGAGTCGACAGGGCAGTCATTGCATGAGGCGAGGCTCATCGGCGATGCAACAAGAACGACTGCCAATGCCTTTTTCAGCGCGGCCTTGGACTTCTCCCCGGCAACCTGGAAGCGTGCCTTGAGATTTTTTTGCGTAAGCGTCATGGGTAGGACTATGCATGTATCCATTTTTAAAACATGTTGAAACATAAAATAAAACATGGGAACGGCCCGCTCGCTAATCATCGCGGCTCTCGGGGCAGCCTCGATCTCTTATGGCGCATACGAGTTCAACGCCCGCTACTCCAGAGAGGCCATTTTCGAGCGGCAGCAGGTCATGATAGAGCATGTCTGCCGTGCCGAATCGGCTGCCACAGTGAAAGAGACGGCCGAGCGGGCAAACTCGCGGAGGGCGCAAAGGCTCCAGACCCTGGAAACAGGCTTGTCTGCCCTTGGCGATGCGTCAATCAAGGAAAGGTGCGAGTTCGAGGCGATTTTCGAGCGCCAGCTTCTAGCAACCGGCCGTGCGCCACGCGAATTCTCGGTGCCCGTCACATTTGAACATTCTCAGAGCCAATTCCCCCAATGCTCGATGGAAAGCATGGTGAAGGACACGACTACCGTTGTTACCTCGCTTGTCGGCCTGTCCGCGCTTCTCCTTGGCCTCTATAACCTGCTGAAAAGAAAACCCTCGCACCTTGGGAAAGAGGTGGATAAGCGAGTGAAGGCAATGGAGAATGAGCGCAAAGACGCGCTGCTTGCCTATGGCATCCCGCCTGCGTTCGCCCACACGATAACCCTGGAGAGCGTCCGCGCGCAGAGCGCGTACGAGCTGCACATGTGCGTCCACAGCACGCGCATGCTGCTGCAGGTTCTTGAAAACTACGGATTCTCAAAAGGCGACATCCAGAGAATCCTGCTGTGCTTCCCTCCGCTCCTGAATAAAAGTCCGGAGGCCCTGCGCCACAGGCTGTCCGAACTCGAAGAGAACGGAATTAGGACGCAGCAAGAAGTCATGGCGGCAGTGGTGAAGCTCCCCGGGATTCTCGGCCAATAATCTCTTGGTCAATAGAAATAGTCCGAGAGTTAGAGCTCCTTTCCTGTCAGCATCCTATATGCCTGCAGGTACCTCTCGCTCGTCTTCTGCACGACGTCAGCCGGAAGAGCCGGAGGCGGCGGGCTCTTGTTCCAGCCGGTCTTTTCCAGATAATCCCTTACGTACTGCTTGTCCAGGCTCTCGAGGACGCCCTTGTCATAGCTCTCTTTGAGCCAGTACCTGCTCGAATCCGGTGTCAGCGCTTCGTCTATGAGAATGATGCTTTTCTTGCCCATGTCCTCGTAATGCCCGAACTCGAATTTCGTGTCGGCAAGGACGAGGCCGCATTCGAGGGCGTGGGCTTTTGCGAACCTGTATAGCTCGATGCTCTTGCTCTTTACGAACTCGAATGTCTCATCCCCTGCGATTTCCCTGGCCCTCTTCTCGTCGACATTCTCATCATGGCCTTCCTCGGCCTTGGTCGATGGCGTGAAAATCGGCTCCGGAAGCTCGCTCCCGTTCTTGAGGCCTTTTGGAAGCGCAATCCCGCAGATACTGCCCTTCTCCTGGTACTCCTTCCACGCGCTCCCGGTTATGTAACCCCGGACGACGCATTCGAGCCGAATCGGTTCTGTCCGCCGGACAATCATGCTCCTCCGATGCAGATAGGACGGAAGGCCTTCCGGTACCGCATCGGTGATGAAATGGTTGCCTATGATGTGCATCGTCTTCATGAACCAGAAAATCGAAAGCTTGTTGAGCACGTCGCCCTTTCTTGGGATGCCCTCCTTGAACACGACGTCGAACGCGCTCAGGCGGTCTGTTGCCACCATAAGCAGCTGGTTGCCGAATGCGTACGTGTCGCGGACCTTGCCCTTCCTAAGGAGCCTCAAATCAAGATTAGTGCTGGTGATGGTTTCCATGAAATATATTTTCGGCTTACCCTTTTATATTTTATCAGATGGGCAGCGAAGCTCACTGCCGCAACCTGGAGGACGAGTTATCATTTCTCTTCGCCGTCGATGACCCTGAAAAGCTCGATAAGCATGTCGATATTGAGGATGGGCTTTCCGAACTCCTCGGTATCATCGGCCATCCTCGGGCATGCCGTGTTGATGTAGCAGTCGAATGACATGAAATTTTTGAGCGCCATGGGCTCAAGCTCGTTGGCCGCGACAATCGCCGCATTCCTGCTCCTTTTCTCAAGCTCTTTTTTCGCCCACTGCGCGCCTGCCATGTTGAACTGTCCGGGTTTTGTGCTGAGAAGGATGCCGAATGTCTTTGCGGAATATGCCAGCGTTATCGCGCCCTTCCTTTTTTTTCGAAGGCGTGCAATCTCATCATCCAGCCTCTTGACGGCACCAGACGATGGATTGTATGAGAATGAAGGTTTCGATGTCTCCATCGCGAGCGGGTGGAACATCCCTTCCCCGATAAAGACGACCGCATCCGAGTCCGGTTCAACCGATTTTATCGCTCCAGAATCGCATCCGAGTATCTGGCCGGGCATCTTCGCCCTCTCGCCCTTTCCTATGAGGACACGCTTCCCGTTTTTTTCAAAATAAGCCTTCATCTCCTCTAGCTGGTGGATATGCTGCACGGTGGTGGCAAGGGCGATTGTTTTCATTCCTTCAAGATGCGGCACTATCGATTCGAGCTTCTGGATGTCAATGTCTATATTGTAGTCCACATACTCTACCGGAATCGGCAAATCCTCCTTGACGAACCTGTTGTGCCCGAAATGCACGATTTTATCCGCTTTGACCCATCGTGCCTCATCAAGGGCAAGATCGCACGCTCCATAGCATGCCGATGCGGAAAGGAACACCTCATGGCCTTCCGCCTCGTACTTCCTTGCATATTCGAGCGCCTTCTGCTTGAGGCCTTCGGGGAATTGGAGGAGTATTCTCATTAACTTACACGTCCATACATATATTGGCATTATACTTTTTTAAGCGCGCACTTTAGCGCCTTCCTTGGCCGGCGAATCGCTTCCAAGTGCGGCAAAATACATATCCGTGCTGCTTTCCATCATGTCCTCGGAATATCTCAGGATTTTCCTGCACCGCTCGAGCATCGCCTTCTTTGAAAGCGCGGTTTTCGCGTCCTTCTCCTTTTTCAGGGCGGATTCGGCCTTCTCCAGCTGTGTCTTGAACTCCATGCGCCTCTGCGCGTACTCGCCGCGGTCCAGCTCATTGCTCTCAAGCACGCGGTACGCCGAGGAATACATCTCCGAACCCTTTTCGAGGAGCCGCACAACATCCGGGTCCGGTGCCTCATCCCCGGCAACCGCGCATATGTCCAGCAGATGGTCCCCGATTTTCTCGATGCTCTTTGCCGCGATCAGCTTGAAAACCTCTTTCCTGCTCGTGAATCCTTCGATGGACGTGGTCCGCAGCAGGAGGAGGTAGAGCCGGTCCACATCATCCTCTTTCCTGGACATCTCGGTGAAAACGTCCGGGCCCTCGTCCGAATATGCAGCAACGGAAAGAGCGAACATCGAATGCGTCACGTTGTACGCGCGCTTGATTATCCCGTCGATTTTGATGTCCTCGAATGCGAGCACCCTGAGCGTGAGCGAATCCGCGCTCTCATCGGTTATCTCGACCCCTGAGAGCACCCTGCGCGCCTCTTCGGCTATCGTGCTCATATCCTTGCCGCGCAGGATTATCGTCCCTGCTCCGCCCACATAAGCCGCGACGATGTTCCTCATCGAAACATCGTGCGTGTCCTTGGACACGTCAATCGTGCAGGATTTGAGCTCCTTCTTGTTCTCCTTCAGGGATAATGTCAGCGTCCCGTCGCCGTTCTCGGTCAAGAATGCCGCATCCCCCTTCGAAATCCCGCTTTTTGCGACCCATTCGTGCGGGAGTGATACGATGTACGTGTTCCTTCCGGTCAGCTGGATTTTCCTTGGCAGGTTCATAGAAACGCCTCTGGTATATATCAAATATTCTGAAATATATACATTTTGCGAAAGAGATATAAATAGGCCGACCCGGACACTATCAGAGCGTGAAAAAATGAACGCGAGAACTGTATACCCAAGAGAAAAAACCCAGAAGGAAGTCGGTATGGATACCTTTTCCTCTGTCGGGTATGCACGATGGTACAAATCCAGGCGCTGCCAGCCTCTCAACGAGGGAATAGTCCGCTGAATTGCAATCCAGGCTTAATTCTCAAAATAAGTATATACCGAATATATCACACTATATACCTTTTTCGATAGATATATAAATAGCCAAAATAGGAATAAATCAGAGAGTGTGACCAGATGAACTTCAGGACCATTCAACCAAGAGACAAAACCCAGAAAGAAATCGGGGGCGACTCCTTTTCCTCTGTGGGCTTTGTCCGGTCCTATAAGGCACGCCGTATGGTGCCTGCAAGCGTACATCCCATGTGCGAGAGCATATCCCGTTAATCACCGGATTTCCGAGGAGTGGTCCCCACCCCTCCTCTTTTTCTAAACTCTTGAGCGGGAGCTAGGCCTGGGTAAGTCTCACTTGGCTTGCGCTAAGGGCCTATAAAACGAAAGAAAAAGGGCATAAAGGCTGGGCTCAGTCATCGCCGAATGAGCCTGCGTCTTCGTCCTTATCGGCCTTCTGGAGCTTCGCAAGGCGGTGCAGCATGATTTTCTGCTCGGCGCTCGCCACTATCTTCCTTGTGCGCTCAACGGCATCAGGATTGACAGACATGCTCGTTATCCCGAATTCCACGAGCTTTTCCGCGAATTCAGGGTAAACCGATGGCGCCTGGCCGCAGAGCGAGCTTGTGACGCCGAACTTGTTGCAGGTCGTAATCACGCGCTTTAGCGAGCGGAGGACCGCTTCGTTCCGCTCGTCGAAGCCCTTGGCCATCGTGGCGTTGTCCCGGTCGATGCCGAGCGTCAGCTGGGTCAAATCATTCGTGCCTATCGAGACTCCGTCGATGCCCTCCTTGCAGAACTGGTCTATCAGGATGACAGTGCTCGGCACCTCGACCATTATCCATAGCTTGAAGTCTCTCGTGCGGTATAATTCGACATCATCCATTATGTCCTTGATTGCGCGCAGTTCGCCGATTCTCCGGATGAAGGGAATCATGAGGTGGAGGTTGCTCAGGTTGTATTCCTCCCGAACCTTCTTGATTGCCGCCAATTCGAGCTTGAACAATTCCGGCTCGCGGATGTATCTTGCCGCGCCGCGGTACCCCATCATGGGATTCTCTTCGTGCGGCTCATATTTTTCGCCGCCTTCGAGGTTGCGGTATTCGTTGGTCTTGAAGTCCGCCGCTCGGTAGATGACCGGCCTTGGATAGAACGCGGCCGCGAACCTGCGCATGTCGTCGGCGAGCTTGTCTATGTACTCCTGTCCGCGTCCCTCGTCGAGCATCTTCCTCGGGTGCTGGCCGATTCCGGCCATCATGAACTCCGCCCTCAGAAGCCCGATACCGTCGCACTGCAATGCCGAGACCTTCTCCGCCTGGTCGACATCTGCAAGGTTCACATATATCTTCGTGCCGGTGATTGGCGCCGCTGCCGCCACAGTCGCGCCCATAGCTCCGGGCTTTGCCGCCGCTTCCGGGGCTGAAACAAACCCTTCGTAAATTATGCCGTGGCTCCCGTCGACCGAGATATCCATGCCGTCTTTCAGGACGGTCGTTGCATTGCCGGTGCCGACTACGCATGGCACGCCGAGTTCCCTGCTGACAATCGCCGCATGGCTCGTCATGCCGCCTGTGTCAGTGACAATGGCTGATGCCTTCTTCATGCCGGGAACGAAATCCGGTGTCGTCATCTCTGTCACAAGCACGTCGCCGCGATCCATATTCTTGATTTCCTTTGCGCTGCGGACAATCTTGACCTTGCCCATCCCCATTCCCGGGGACGCGCTAAGGCCTTTCACGAGAATCTTCGCCTGCCCCACGCCCTGCGCCTTCGGCGCCTCCTTGACTGCACCTTTTGTGTCTGCATTCACGAGCTCGCCTCCGGTCCCCTTCTCCAGCCCTTTTTTATCCGTCAATGTAGTAATCGGCCTTGACTGAACTATGTACAAGTTTTCCTTTTCGAATCCATATTCGATATCCTGCGGATAGCCGTAGTGGTCCTCTATTTTCTTGCAGATTTTGGCCAAATCCTTGATTTCAAGGTCCGAGAGCTTCTGCCTGCCCTGGGCTTCGTCCTTTATCTCGACGCGCTTGTTCTTGCCCTCCATCTTGATTAGCATCCAGGGCTGCTTGGCTACGGTCTTGTCCACAATCTTGAATTCGTTCTTATCCACCCTGTATGTATCGGGTGTCACCTGGCCGCTCACGACGACCTCGCCCAAGCCATACGCCGTCTCAATCGAAAGGATGTCCGGGTCCTGGTAAAGCGGGTCCACGGTGAAAACAACACCCGCCTTCTCGCTCTGGACCATCATCTGCACGACTGCTGCGAGCCCGACCTTCATGTGCTCAAACTTATTCTCAACACGGTAGAAAATCGCCCTCGGCTCGAATAGGGAAGCCCAGCAGTCTTTGACCGATTTCACGACGTCTTCCGCCCCGAATACGTTGAGATATGTGGATTGCTGGCCTGCAAAGCTCGCCGTGGGGAGGTCCTCGGCCGTCGCGCTGCTCCTCACAGCGACGTAGACCTGCCTCCCGACCATCTCGCATAGCTGCTTGTATGAAGCGATGATGTCATTCTGCACATCGACGGGCATCGAGCCCTTGACAACCATCTCCTGAATCTCCTCGGATGCCTTCATGAGCGCGTCGTTGTCGTTGACATCCAGCTTCCCCAGAATCCTCGCTATCGGTTCCCGGAGGTTGTTTGCCTCAAGGTGCTTGTAATACGACCCGGCCGTGACGACGAAGCCGTTGGGGATGGGGAAGCCGTTCTGGAGCATCTCGCCCAGATTTGCGCCCTTCCCGCCAGCCTCAGCGAGGCTCTTCTTGCTAAGGTCCTTGAACCACATCACGTTTTTCATAGCACATACCCGCCGAATGAGACTGAGAGACCATCTCATATATCGTTTATAAAACTTTGGCGGGATTTCCACAACATGGCTGATGAAGGTAATCCCTGCTGCGGCGGACTGTTTGCCTTTCTATTCGGGCTGGTCCTGATATACGGGGGCGTGCAAAAATATCTTCTAGCACAGAAAATCAAGAACACGCCTACTTCGAAAGTGCGTTCTGCTGCCGTAGGGCTTGTTGAGCTTGCGGGTAAGGCGCGCTGCAAGGACACGCTTGACAGCCCGATATCCCACGTGCGCTCGATTTACTGGCGCATCAAGGGTGAATACTACAAGCCCGGAAAGCACGGCGGCTGGCGCGACATCTACAACGCATCATCATCGGAGCCGTTCTACCTGGAGGACGACACCGGCAAGATGCTGATTGAGCCGAAGGCGGCTGAAGTCGAAATCCCGCACGATTTCTTCAACGAAGGCCATCTCTCGGAAGGCGGCTTCATGGGCCTGTTCAAGAGCAAGGTCTTAGATCCGAAAGTGCTAGCTTTCCTTGCCGCGACACCCACTGCGAACCAGGCATTCAAGAATCATTCCAGCTACGACCTCCGTATAACCGAGTGGTTCATCGCAGAAGGCGACCCTCTTTATGTGCTGGGAAACGCAGAGCCCGTTAAAGGGTCGATGAGCGCAATCGCCCATGAGAACCTGATTGTGAAGAAGGGCGCGAACGACGGCATCATGTATGTGAGCGATTCCGGGGAGACGAAGGTCGTGGAAAAAGTCTCAGGCTCCATCTGGTGGATGCTCGGGTTGGGCTTCGTCCTTGCTGCGATAGGTTTATTTGTCCTATTATCATCGTTTATCCAGTGATTTGAATGGCTGGCGAAGTACTCATCATCTGCTGTGGATTTTTCGTGTTCGTGATAGCGCTATTGGCCGCTTTCTACGTATTCTCGATATACAACGGCCTGATTTCGCTCAAGAACAACATCGAGAAGGCATGGGCCAATATCGACGTATTGCTCAAGCAGAGGACGGACTTGATTCCGAACCTTGTTGAGACTGTCAAGGGCTACATGAAATACGAGAAGAACCTGCTCACAGAGATTACGTCCCTTCGGACTGCGATGATGAGCGCAAACACGCCGGGCGAGAAGGCCAAGGCGAGCGAAGGCCTCAGCGCGGCCATTAAATCGATATTTGCAGTCGCCGAGAACTACCCCAAGCTGGAGGCGAGCCAGAACTTCCTCAAGCTCCAGGAGCAGCTTTCGGCCATAGAGAACCAGATTGCGGACAGGCGCGAGTTCTACAACGACTCGGTCATGCTCCTCAACACCCGCATCCACTCCCTTCCGGACATGGTCTTCGCTTCGTTGATGGGCCTTAAAGACAAGGAATACTTCAAGGTCGCCGAAGAGGACAAGAAGCTCGTCCAGGTCAAAATGGATGAGGAGCCTAAAGAGGCCGAGCCTTCGGCCAAGCCAACTGAGCCGGAAGCGAAACCCGCCAAGCCCAAGCCGAAATCCGGCGATGCCAAAGCGGCCAAATGAATCTTTTCCACTTCTTTATTTTCCTTAACCCTGAGTCCGGCGTCTTGAGCCCTGGGGAAACAGCTTGTCTATGGGAATCGGGGTTATCTCCGGGGTCAATGCCCACTTCACCTTCCATTTTTCGTCTTTAATCAGGCATACCGCCCCGCCCATATGGAATTGTATGGTTTCCTGTTCCGGGTTTCCGGTTATAAGGAACGATGCGAGCCTAGAGAGGTGCGGCATATGCCCGACAAGCATCACCGGCTCCTTCGCGCTTTCCAAAAATTCCTTCGCCATCTTAGGATTGTCATTCGGCGCGAGGCCGAGCATCTCCCTGACTTCGGACGGCCCGAAGTGCTTCGAGTATATCTCGGCGGTCTGTTTCGCCCTCAGTTTGCCCGAGTGCATGATGTGTTCTGCCCTGATTCCGACCGTTCCGAGCGCCTTTGCCACCCTTTCGGCCTCATCCTTCCCCTTCTCGGAAAGCGGCCGCTCGAGGTCTTCCTCCTCTCTTTTCGCCTCTGCGTGCTGGACCAGGTATATCTCCATGGGAATGCATTCGAAGTGAAGGTTAAAATACATAAAACGCGTAAATGTTGCGATGGATTGGAATCTAATCGCCAAGGAATTTGGATTTCCAGTGTCCCTGTGCCTGGCCGGCCTGGCAATTATGGCATACCATCTCCCGAAGGTTCTCCTTATACAGAAAATCCGGAACACGCCGTCTTCTAAAATCCGCTCTGCGGCGGTCGGCCTTGTCGAGCTGTCCGGCACACCTGAGCGTCCGGGCAACCTTCGAAGTCCGCTATCCGGGGAAGAATGCCTGTACTGGAGGATTGTGGCGCAGTATCAGCCGTTCGGAACGAGGGGCGCCATGCTTGACATCTGCGACACGGAGTCATCCGACCCGTTCATTCTTCGGGACGATTCAGGCGAAATCCGGGTCGATGCTCGAAGCGCCTACATCGACGGGCAAAAATCCAAGGACTACTCATTCTGCCTTAATGACAGCCCGAAGGGATGGCAGGGCGGCAAGGAAAGCTATGATAATATGCAGAAGTTCATCGACGGTCTGGACCCTGAATTGAAAAAGGAATTCCTCAGCCACAAGAAATACCAGATAGAGATAATGGAGAGCTGGCTGCCACCTTCGAACAAGCTCTATGTCATCGGGATTGCCGAGCCTTCTGAAAAAATCTCCAGCAAGGCGCATGAGAACCTGGTAGTCAGGGGGAAGACGAAGATGTTCATCAGCCCTTCCAGCGAGAACAAGGTATTGGGCAACCTTGGCCGCAAGGCCGGGCTCTATGTGCTCCTCGGGCTGTTCATTTTCGCGGTTTCCATAATCCTGATGGCCGGAAAGTCGTATCTTTTGGGCTAAACCCCCCTTTCAAGGAAACATATGGCTCACGCTGGTCCTTCATAAAAATAAGAATATGATGCGCCAGAATGTGAGGATAGTGACGGCAAGAATATGCAAGATGGCGCCGATAAAGGCGACATAACGCATGCAAGAGATAATGCTCAGAGTGTCATATGTCCCCTATGAGGTTAGTCATAGGATAGACCGTTAGTAACCG
>JAZDMN010000060.1:0-52176 GCA_043800955.1 Microcaldota archaeon | reverse complement strand
GGTACTTCTCCTGCGCTTTCGTCAGCGAATCCTTCATGACGCCCATCGCTTCAAGCTGCAGTTCCGCTATCCTCTGGTCGATTTCCGGCGGAAGGGTGACCACGCCGGCCTTAAGCTTCCCCTTGTTTTTCACCAAAAACTCGCACGCGAGCGACTGGCCTGCGAATGAAGTCGCCATCACCTCGCTGGGGTGGCCTTCTGCGGCGGCCAGGTTGATGAGCCTGCCTTCGCCGCAGACGAACACCTTCCTTCCCCCAATATCGTATTCGTCTAGGGACGGGCGTATCCTGCGCTTTTTGAAGCTCTTGTTCATCGAGGCCATATCCACCTCACAGTCGAAATGGCCTGAATTCGCCAAGATGGCGCCATCCTTCATCTTTTTCACATGCTCTATCGTGATTACGTCCTTGTCTCCCGTCACTGTGAGGAATATGTCCCCGATTGCGGCGGCCTTCGAAATAGGCATCACCGAGTAGCCGTCCAGCGTTGCCTGGAGGGCCCTGAAAGCGTCGACTTCGGTCACGACGACATTGGCGCCCATGCCCCTAGCCCGCAGCGCAACGCCCTTTCCGCAGTCCCCGTATCCGCAGACCACGAAAACCTTGCCAGCAATCAGCGTGTTGGTCGCCCGGAGAATCCCGTCTATCGTCGATTGGCCTGTGCCGTAGTAATTGTCCAGCAGGTGCTTGGTCTTGTTGTCGTTGACCGCGACTACCGGGCATTTGAGCGCCCCGTCAGCCTCCATCGCCCTCAGGCGGATGACCCCGGTCGTAGTCTCCTCGCACCCGCCGATTAGTTTCTTCAGCTTATCCGCATGCCTCGTGTGGAGCGCGCTTATCAGGTCGCATCCGTCGTCAATCGTGAGGTCCGGGCCTCTGCTTATGACCTCGTCTATGTAGCGGTAGTACTCCTCATTCGTCTCCCCTTTCTTGGCGAAAACGGCAATGCCCTCCTGGGCAAGAGCGGCAGCGACATCATCCTGGGTCGAGAGCGGATTGCATCCAGCAATAGCCACCTGCGCCCCGCCCTCCCTGAGCGTGCGCACGAGGACCGCCGTCTCCTTGGTCACATGCAAGGCCATGCCTATGCGCATCCCCTTGAAGGGCAGCTCTTTTGCGAACCTCTTCCTTATCATGAGCATGATGGGCATGTTGCGCTCGGCGTATTCGATATTCAGCTTCCCCTGGCCTGCAAGGGCCATGTCCTTAACCTCAAAATCAGCCATGGACGGTATTTCCCCATAAAGGGTTTTAAAGATGATTTCCACCGATGCCCCCGGGCGTTCCCCGCACCTATCGCTTTAAATATATATAATAAAATAGATATATCGTTTAATATGAATATGGCATTCAGCGACGCCGGGAACCGCAGGGCTTTCGAAAAGAGGGTCATGCGCCACATGTTCTCGACGTTCCTTCTCTGGTACATCTCCAAGCACAGGACTCACGGGTACGAGCTGATAAAAAGGCTTGATGAGGAAGAGAAATTCCATGTGATTACTGCCAGCCAGCTTTATCCGATGCTGAATTCGCTACTGAAGCAGGGGCTGATTTCGCAGGAGAGGGTGATGCAGGGCAAGCGTGTCCGGAAAGTGTACAACATCACGGGCGCCGGTAGAGCAGCGCTGGCGCAGGCGAAGAAATGCATGTGCGAGAGTCCGCTAAAAAGGCAGTTCCTGAGAGAGATGGTTAAATGAACTCACCGGGGAAAGTCAAAATTGGTCCAAGGGATGCAGAGTGCAAGGGATATATACAATAATGGATTGAATGAACTTGCTTTGGAGATGACTGGATGGCAACGGCAAACGATGTGGTCCGCCTTGAGAAAATCACAAAGGTCTACCCGATGGGCAAAGGCGTCACCGTTGAAGCCCTGCGCGGAATAGACCTCGTGGTAAAGAAAGGCGAGTTCGTCTCCATACTCGGCCCCAGCGGCTCCGGGAAATCGACGCTGCTGCATATGGTCGGCCTGCTTGATAGCCCCACGTCCGGCAAGCGCTACCTCGATGGCATCGAATCCAGCCGCATGAGCGAGGACGAGCAGGCCCGGGTCCGCGGACTCAAGATAGGATTCATTTTCCAGACCTTCAACTTGATACCCAGCCTGACAGCGCTCGAGAACGTGGAGATTCCGCTTATGCTCTGCCGCGGCGCATTCCCAGGGCGCAGGGAAAAGGCCGCCTCCCTCCTCAAGCAGGTGGGTTTGGGCGACCGTCTGCACCACCATCCGAACGAGCTATCAGGGGGCCAGAGGCAGAGGGTGGCCATCGCCCGAGCGCTGGTGAACTCGCCCGAGCTCATACTCGCTGACGAGCCGACCGGCAATCTGGACTCCAAGACCGGCCACGATATCCTCATGCTTCTGAAAAACCTGCACGAGCAGGGGAAGACCGTAGTAATAATAACGCACGACCAGTACATCACGAAAGTGACGGACCGCGTCGTGAGGATAAAAGATGGGATGATTGAGAAGGTGTGAAAATGAAATGGACGATTGTATTATTGCTGATGCTGACCCTTGGCATGTCATTTGCGGGGCTTTCGGTGGAGAATTTCTCATTGACCAAATCGGTCTATTCGCCCAACGAACCGGGCGTAGCCACTGTCACGGTGTCAAACCCCATCGGTTCCGAGCGGGTTTCTGCTATCACGATGACAATCCAGAATCCGCCCGAAATCCAGGTGACAAGCGCCCCCAAGATGTCTGATATCGATGCGGGAGGCTCCGCGATAGTCTCCATACCCTTCCGGGTGTCGGATAATGCAAGGCCGGGGATTTATCTCCTGAACGTCCAGTTCGCCGGATACAAGAGCGTGGGCGCTACGGGCTCCTCCCAGACTTCGATAAACACAGTGTCAATCCCCATCACAGTCGTCAACGAGCCCGAATTGTCATTCACGGTCGACCGGACCGTGCTCTCAAGCATCGACACGGTCAGGCTGACGATAAGCAACAATGGCGGGCAGGCAAAGAGTGCGAAGCTCACCACGGTTGGTACGGTATCCCTCTACGGTTCCGACCAGATTTATCTGGGCGAACTCACAGGCAACAAAACCGTGGATTTGACATTGGACTCCCGCGATGCCCAGGATGGCCCGACCGATGTTGTATTGAAACTCAATTACGAGGACGAGCTCGGTATCCCTATTGAAAATAACGTTACGATAAGGATGACCGTCCGAAACGAGCGGCTGGACCTGACGTTCAGCCAGGAGAGCGACATAATCACCAAGAAGGAAGGGGCGCTGAAGCTTTCGGTCCGCAACGACGGCACAGAAACGCTCAGGGACATACGGCTCTCTTTCCCGAACGACTCTATTCGAATAAAGGATTCTGATGAGATAAAGTTCGGAGATCTCAAACCCGGCGAAAGCGCAACCGCCACTGCAACGGTTTTCGCAGAGCTGCCTCCGGGAGTGAACCTCGTTGCATCAGAGCTGAGCTGGATTGAACGCGACGTGCAGAAGGAAGGGAGCCGCCAGTTACCCCTGACGATTAGCTCTGATGCCGATGTCGGGGTGTACCTGGAAGCCAAGCCGCTTCCGCTCACGATAGGCACCGAGCACACGATATCTGTCCTCGTTTCGAACCTGGGCTCATACCCGATAGAGAATGTTGACGTGGGCATCAAGTCGCCGGCATTAAGCTCGCTCGACCTTTCCGACAAGCAATACATCGGCGGGCTCCAGAGCGACGACTTCTCGACGGTCCAATTCCTCATGAAGACGAATGCGACCGCTGAGGGCGACTACCCGGTAAGCGTAACGGTCAACTACCGCGACCAGTCCGGGGAATGGAAGCAGAGGGTGATTACCCAGATGATATCAGTGCACAACGGCGTTGTTACGGAGCAAAGCCCGCTCCCGCTGATTGCCGGGGGTTTCGGCCTCCTATTAGTGCTCTGGTACTTCAAGTTCCGGAAGGCCTGAAGATGAATCTGACCGAGATGCTGGCGTATTCGATCGACTACCTCCAGCACCACAAGCTCCGCACTTTCCTTACTGTGCTGGGGATAGTCGTAGGCATCTCGTCTGTAATCCTTCTTGTCGGGCTCGTTCAGGGCCTGAAGAAGGACATCCTGACGCAGCTCGAGGACTTCGGCCCAAGGACCATAATCATCTCGCCCGCAAGGGCCGGGGGCGGGGCGGCAATAGGCGGGGCATCGTCGTTCCTGCCTACAAAGGGGAAGCTTTTCGAGAAGGACTACGAGCGCATCAAGCGGCTTGCCGACATCAAGAGCATCACAAAGATAATCACCAGCCAGACGACCGTGACGTTCAAGAACGAATCCATAAGCGGCACGGTCTATGGGATTGAGGCCGGCCTTTTCGACGACACGGTTCCGGTCGAGGTCGATTCCGGGCGTTTCCTTGAAAGCAGCGACCGGGGAGTGGCCGGCCTTGGCAATGGGGTCGCTACCGGCTTTGAGACCGATGTCAAGATCCAGTCGAACATATACCTCTCTGGTAAAAAGTTCAAGGTGCTAGGAGTCCTGAAGCCGACAGGAAACTCGTTTGCCCCAATAGACAACGTGATATTCATCGCCTTCGACGATGCCCGTGACCTCTTTAACGAGAGCCTGCTTGAAGGCGAGATATCGGCTATGCGCCTGACGCTTAAGGAAGGGAGCGATGTCGAAGCCGATGCCCAGCGCATCGAGGATGAGCTGATGGCATCCCACCGCGTCACGAAAGATACGAAGGATTTCACGGTCATCACGCCGAAATTCATCAACGATCGCTTCACGACCATCCTCGATCTGCTCACCCTGTTTTTGAGCGCGATTGCATCCATCTCTCTTATTGTCGGAGGCGTCGGCATAATGAACACAATGTTCATGAGTGTGCTTGAGCGGAGGCGGGAAATCGGCACGATGAAGGCGATAGGCGCGACGACCGAGCAGATACGGAACATCTTCATTGTCGAAGCGAGCCTGCTTGGGCTGGCGGGCGGATTGCTAGGGCTGCTGACCGCAGTCGGAATCGGGTATGTGCTCATCCTGCTTTTGAAGCTGACATTCGTATTCGACCCTCTCGTCATCGGTGGCTCGATAGCATTTTCAATAACGCTTGGGCTGATTTCGGGCACGAAGCCCGCGATTGATGCGGCAAAGGTGGACCCGATAGAGGCGCTGAGGTACGAGTGAATGGACCCGATTGAAGCCGGCATGTACGGGTTCAACAACCTTGTTAGGCGCAGCCTCCGCAGCTGGCTCACCATTCTCGGAATGGTAATCGGCGTGATAGCGATAGTGGTAATCCTATCCATAAGCGAAGGCTTCAATCGCGACATCAACACCCAGATATCCGCCTTCGGCTCGGATATGATGTTTGTATATCCAGTTGGAGACATCGGTTCGTCGCTTTCCAGCGGTTCGCTGATGCAGACGAGCGGAAAGCTTCGGCAGGCCGACGTGGACGACATCAAGGGCATACCCGGAGTCAAGGAGGTGGCGCGTTCCATCATGGGGCGGGCCAGCCTGTCCTACAAGGGCAAGAACATATCGGTTTTCCTGCTGGGGACCGACAATTCGATGTTCGACATGTACAGCAATTACATCGAGGTCGAATCCGGCCGGATTTTCAAAGAAGGCGAGCGGAACGTCGCTTTCTTCGGTGCCGATGCCGCCACCGAATACTTCGGGAAGGAAAAGGTCCAGGTCGGGAGCGTCGTGCAGATCAACGGGAAGAACTACCGCGTCGTCGGAATCCAGAAAAAAATCGGCACCTCGCTCTCCTCGCAGGATGACTCGCAGATTTATGTCTCTTTCGACGATTCAAAGGAACTGTTCCGCGGGCAGCTGCTTGATGACGAAGTGAGCATCATCATGGTGCAGGTGGATTCGGGATTCCATCCCGATGATATCAAGGCCACGATAGAGCGCAAGCTTGCCGACAACCATCGTGTCAAGCTTGACGACCTTGATTTCTCGGTCATAACCTCGGACCAGATATCCGAAATCGTAGGGACCATCCTCCTTAGCATCCAGCTTGTGCTGGCCGCGGTTACGATGATAGCCTCGGTCGTCGGAGCGATAGGGATAGCCAACACGATGTTCATGAACGTCCTTGAGCGCATCCGCGAAATCGGGATACTCAAGGCTGTCGGGGCGACGAAATCCGACATACTTGCCATATTCCTCATAGAGAGCGCCATCATAGGGCTCGCAGGCGGAGTGATAGGCCTCATCCTGGGATACCTCCTCCTGCAGCTGCTTGTCGATATGTTTGCCGTGCCCGCATTCCTCAGGCTCCGCATAATCGCCTTCGTGTTCGTCTTCTCAATAGGGACCGGCGTGCTGGCCGGTTTCCTGCCTGCCTGGCGCGCGGCCAAGATGGACCCCGTCGAAGCGCTTCGCTATGACTGAGCTTTGCGCCCCACCCGCCTATTGCCATTCGGGACGACAAAAATCCAGTTACCTATATATTTCTTGCGATTTCAAGTGAGGAATCAGATTCTTATGGAGCTCATTGTTGCAGAAAAACCAAGGGTAGCAGAGAAAATAGCGATGGCAATCGGCGACAAAGTCGAGAAGAAAGGACACAACGGCGTCTCCTATTACGAGACCGAGAGGGACGGCAAGGAGATAGTCATCGCCCCGGCCGTCGGGCACGTCTACACTCTGATCGAGAAGGAAAGGACGCGCACGTACCCGGCGTTCGACATCGAATGGGTGCCCTCATACACTGCGTCTAAAGCGGCTGCATATACCAAGGGATATGTCGAGCTGCTGCAGAAGCTCGGAAAGAAGGCAGACGTCTTCGTCTCGGCCTGCGACTATGATATCGAGGGCAGCACGATAGCGTACAACATCTTCCGCTTCGCGACGACAATCCGCGAGGGCCGCAGGATGAAGTTCTCGGCCCTCACGAAGGAGGACCTCTCAAGCGCCTATGAGGAGCGCACGGATTTCGACTACAACAACGCCTATGCGGGCGAGACGAGGCACATCATAGACTGGTTCTACGGCATCAACCTCAGCCGCGCGCTCATGGGCGCTCTGCACAAGGCCCACGGATACCGCGTCCTCTCTATCGGCCGCGTACAAGGTCCCGGCCTCATGCTGCTGTCAGATTTGGAAAAAGACATCCGCGCTTTCGTGCCGACACCGTATTGGGAGCTTAGCGTCGTGATTAAAGACGTGGAATTCCTGCATAAAAGCGGTCGGTTCCTGGAGGAGGCCAATGCCACTACCGCGCTCGAGCGCACGAAAGAGAAGGGATATGTCATACTCGTGGACGTCAAGGAGCAGGAGGTCCCGGCACAGCCCAATTTCGATTTGACGAGCCTGCAGGTGGAGGCCTTCCGGCTTTTTAGCTACCCGCCCTCACGCACGCTCGAAATCGCGCAGAACCTATACGAGGCCTCCCTGATAACATACCCCAGGACGTCATCGCAGCAGCTGCCCCCGACAATCAAGCTTCCGCCGATAATCTCAGCCCTCGCGTCGAATCCTGAATACTCCGAGCTGGTGAAGAAGATAGTCCAGAACAAGTGGTACACGCCGGTGCAGGGCAAGAAAGAGGACCCGGCGCACCCCGCAATCCATCCGACCGGGCAGAAAGGAGCCATCGGCGGGCCGGAGAAAAACCTTTACGACCTTATAGTCAGGCGTTTCCTCGCAGCGTTCGCGCCGAGTGCCAAGCGCCAGAGGAACCGCATCGAGGCCGACTGCGGCGGGGAGGTGTATGCCGCAAGCGGAAGCCGGCTGATTGAGAAGGGCTGGACCGAATTCTATGGCAAGTACTACACCCCGGAGGATGTCGAACTCCCGCCGTTCAAGATGGACGAGACCGTTGATGCCAAATCCAAGAAGAAGACAAAGAAGGAGACGAAGCCGCCCAAGCGCTACACGCAGGCGTCCATCATTTCTGAGCTGGAAAAGCGCCACCTCGGCACAAAGGCCACGCGCTCTGTGATTGTCGACACGCTCCTCAAGAGGGGCTATGCCTCAGGGGCGAAATCGATAGAGGTCAGCGATTTCGGCCTCAAAGTCAACGACGTCCTGCGGAAATATGCGCCTGAAATCCTCGATGAGAACCTGACCCGGAAAATGGAGGAGGAGATGGAGCTGATTCAGGACGGCAAGCTCGACAAGGAGGCCGTCATCAAGGAGAGCAAGGAAATCCTCACGCAGATTCTCGACAAATGGAAATCGAACGAGGCGAAAATCGGCGCGGAGCTGGCCGAAGCCCTCAAGCTCACGCAGGCGCGGGAGAACCTGCTTGGCCCCTGCGACAAATGCGGCGAGCAGCTCCGCATAATCCGGATGCGCGACGGGCGCCAGTTCATCGGATGCTCGGGCTATCCCAAATGCAGGAACGCCTACCCGCTTCCGCCGAAATCCACGGTCACGCCAGGGGCAAAGCCTTGCCTGACATGCGGCAAGCCGACTATAAACGTTAAAAAAGCCAGGACACGATATAGTATGTGCATAGACCCGAATTGCCCATCAAAGGCCAGCTGGAAAAAGAGAGAGGCGAAGAGTGATGGCGATGAGAAAGATATCTGATTATCCAGTGAAAGGAAAGAAAATACTACTACGTGTCGATTTGAATTGCCCTGTCAAGGACGGAAAAATCATTGGAGAAACCCGCATCCGCGCCCATTCCAGCACCATAAAGGAGCTCAGCGACCGCGGCGCGCGTGTCATTATACTATCGCACCAGGGACGCAGGGGGCGCGAGGACTTCATGAGCCTGGAGCAGCATACTAGAGTTCTCCACCACCTGCTCAAGCGGGACATCATCTATGTAGACGACGTGGTCGGCGAGCGGGCGAGGAAGGCGGTCACATCGCTCAAAGACGGGGAAATCCTTGTCCTTGACAATGTGCGCCACCTGCACTGCGAAACCGAGCACCCGATTGGCGAAGGCGAGCTCGTATTCCACATGGCCCCTCTTGCGGACTATTATGTCCTTGACGCCCTTTCTGTGGCACACAGGAAGCACTCGAGCGTCGTGGGATTCGCTCACCATATCCCGTGCTTTGCCGGAGATATACTCGCTTCAGAGCTTGAAGCGGTCGACCAGGTCAGGCACGGCACGGACGTGACATTCATTTTCGGCGGCTCCAAGGTCGACGATTCCTTTGCTGTGATGAAGAAATGGCTTGCAGATGGCAGGGCCAGGGAAGTCCTCGTCGGGGGCGCGCTTTCCGTTCTCTTCCTCTATGCGAGCGGCCACCAGGTGGGGGACTCGCTCACGTATCTAAAGGATTCTAAGCTGATGGACAAGGTCCCGGAGGCAAAGGAGCTGCTTGAGAAGTTCGATGGCAAGATTATGCTTCCTGTAGATGTAGGCCTCTCGATAGATATGCAAAGGCACGAAACAGATGCGCAGAGCATTACAAAGGGGCAGATATGGGATATCGGCTCAAAGACCATAGAGCGCTACAAGGAAGTCATCAACAATTCGCACTACATAGTCATGAACGGCCCTGCGGGCGTCTATGAGCTGGACGATTTCTCCCACGGCACCCGCGCCCTCCTCGAGACAGTCGCGAACTCGGACGCGTTCTCCCTGCTTGGCGGGGGCCATACGATTTCAGCAATCGAGAGGTTCGGTCTGGACAAGACTCATTTCAGCTACGTGAGCCTCTCTGGCAAGGCGCTTATAGAGTACCTTTGCGGCCATACCCTTCCGGGAATAGCCGCCCTTGATGATAACGAGAAGAATTTCCCGCTCGGCAAGCCGGTTAAGGGGGTGCCCGGGCACGCTTCGCATTGAATCGCGAAGGTGAATGCGGAAAGCCAAATAGGGCGCGCGCAGGCGCGGTTTCGGCCATCATATGCCAGGCGGATGACCGGCAGATATTTAAATCTCGGAATTCGCAATATTAACACCCAGAAATTGACACGGGGTGGCCGTGCATGCCCATAGACAAGGAAATCCTCTCCAAAATCCGGACCAAGCACGGGGACGCGAAAATCATCCTGTCCCTGGAAGAGAAGGGGTTCTGCGTCGCCCAATCCAAGGATGGCAGCACGGAAGAGATGGAATCCCGCGATGTCGGGGAATTTTTAAAACGGGCGAAATCCTGCTCTGTTGCATGGATTGACTACATCGTTGACGATTTCCAAGGAGAAGCGTTGAAAACCGCAATCTCCCTCGGTTTCACCGAAAGCCTGGTCTCCGCCCTGCTCAAGAACAAGCGCTCGGGTTACGAGGACCTCGACACCGAGATGGGCCTGCTGATTCCGGCCATCATCGTAGAAGGTTTCGATGTCAAAGTCGAGTACCTCCTCCTTCTTATCCGCGACGGGCTCGTAGCCACAATCCATACCACCGAAGTCAAGCGCTTCTTCAGGCTGAGGCGCTATGCCAAGATTTTCATGAGGAAAATCAAGCCCAACCTCCCAAGCAAGGACAAGGTTACTTCCATCCTCATAAGGATTATCGATGAGAACAACGCGCGCAACTTCGACCACCTGCGGGAAATCGAGGAGAACTCCGACAAGCTCAGCGCAAAGCTCTCGGATGTCAAGACGCCCCGGGTTGAAATAGGCAAGGACATCCACATGATGAAGCATGCCCTGATTTGCTACCTCAACGCGCTCTGGGAGACCGTAGATGTGCTGAACACGCTGCGTTATGGGGATCCGGAAATCCTGACAGACGACCCCAAGCTGCTCCAGCGCCTGGCCGGCCTCGTCGTGGAAGTCAACAACCAGATAGGGCTTGCCGAGCATATGAGCGAGGTCCTCGCAAGCGGGCTGGAGGTAATGCAGAGCATCTACAACAACCAGCTCCAGATACTCAACAACAAGCTCGCGCTCCTTGTCGCCTATCTGACAGTTCTTGGCACCGCGTTCCTCGTGCCGAACACGATTGCGACCGCCCTTGGCAGCACGGCATTCGCCTTGACGCCCGCCGACCAGCTGTGGTATATGGCGCTTCTCATCGGTTCGATGGTTATTGCAACGATTGGTTCCTATCTCTGGGTCAAGAAAATGGGTCTGCTTCCGGAAAAGCCGGAATAACCCCGTTTGTTGGGCTTCCGCTTATTTGCCGTATAAGTCCTTAATCCTGCCCAACACCATGTCCTCGATGCCGAATTTAATCTCTTTTCCCGGGCTGATTACCAGCGCAGACCACCCCATCCCCTGCGAAAACGCCACTCTCGCCCTCCTGTGACCGTCAAGCAGGATGAGCCCGCTCTTTTTCCGGAGGACGATTATCGGGGTCGAATAGCCCTCACCTATGGCCGAATTTATCAGGCGCATCTTCTCGGCTGCGGTCGCTTCGGTCTCCTCCCCGCAATATGTGTAGAGTATGTCCCCGATATCCTTGCGAGTCAGGGTTTCCTCGGTCTTCGAGAACCGGACTCCGGGGTATAGCTGCTTATAGTATTCCATCAGTGTATCGAATATCCTCTTCTCCGTATCAGGCGGTACAAGTCCAACCATCCAAAAATCACCCGAATCCTAGGCACGCCCAATATTTTAATGCATTGCCGGGGCTTATACGTCATCCGTGGGGCCTACCGAAAAATATAAAAATACCTACTTTCATAAAAATTCTGCAAATTCTTAAAAACCTTACTATGTTTGTGGAGGCTTTTTTATGGGTTCAACTGCGACTAAATGTCCCGAATGCAAGAGCAAGCGCGTTGTTCGCGATTATGAGCGCGGGGAGCTTCTCTGCTCCAGCTGCGGCCTTATCATCGCAGAAAACATTCACGATATGGGTCCCGAGTGGCGTGCTTTCGACGCAGAGCAGAAGGAGAAGAAGGCCCGCGGCGGAGCGCCCATAAAATACATGAGGCCGAACAAAGGCCTTGTCACCGAGATAGACCAGTATAACCGGGATATCCGCGGGGGCAAGATAAGCCCGAAGAAGCAGGCGCAGCTCTACCGTATGAGGAAATGGCACAAGAG
Source organism: Microcaldota archaeon (assembly GCA_043800955.1). Classification (GTDB taxonomy): domain Archaea; phylum Micrarchaeota; class Micrarchaeia; order Anstonellales; family Bilamarchaeaceae; genus Bilamarchaeum. The sequence goes on along the minus strand of JAZDMN010000060.1, from coordinate 40,298 downwards.
GGTATCCATCGCAACGTCGATGGAGAGGAACCTCGTCATCGCGCTTGCCGAGCTGGACCGCGTCGCATCGTCCCTCGGGCTTCCAGAGAATATAAAGGAGAGCGCTGCGCTCCTCTACCGCAGGGCGGTCAAGGAAGAGCTCATCCGCGGAAGGCTGATTGAGAGCGTGGTCGCTGCGGTCATTTACGCGATTTGCCGGCTCCAGGGCATCCCAAGGACGCTGGACGAGATTTCCCGCGCTTCCGGCATCGAGAAGAAGGAGATTGGCCGCGCATACCGTTTCCTCAAGGCGGAGCTCCACGTGGACGTCCCCCTGACAGACCCGGCGCAGTACGTGCCGAAATTCGCAACCGCCCTCAAACTCGGCGGCGAAGTGCAGGAGGAGGCCGTGAAGCTTATCAAGAAGGCTCTCCGCAAGGGCCTGATATCTGGGCGCGGCCCGACCGGGGTCGCCGCAGCGGCGCTCTATATCGCGAGCGCGATGCACGGCGAGAAGAAGACCCAGAAGGAGGTCGCGGATGTGGCCGGCGTGACTGAGGTCACAATCAGGAACCGCTACCGCGAGCTCAAGAAGGAGCTGGGCCTCAAAGTTAACCTCTAGAAGTTTTCCTTTTCCCTATTTTTCTTCATTTTTAATTCCATTTTTGGTCAGAGTGATATTCTACTTCATAGGGTTGCCCCTCAGCCTGTCAAACTCTCATCATTCCACTCATAATATCTCCGCTCGGGGTTATAAGGTTTGGCGATTATATCCCGATTAATGATGAGAATGCAATACCTGAGAGCCCGCAAGGGCGATGACCGCGATCTTGAGTTCTGAGGAACATTGTGACGAAGAACTTGAGAGATGGCGAACGGTGCGCCGTTCGACGGATCTTGAGTTCTGAGGACATCATAATATTGAAACGCACAGCGCCGTAAGGGTAAATTATTTATACGCCTTCCCCAGTGCTCCCCATATGAATCGGGGATTGACATTCGGGGCGGGCATGGCGGCCGGTGCCCTGCTATTTTTCATACTCCAGCCCGTATTCTTCAGCCCGGAAATCGAGCCTGTGTTCTCGCCGGAGGGTGGGGCGAGGATTCCTGCCCTAATTGACGGGGCGAAGACAAGCATCGACATCGAAATTTACGTGTTCAGCTCGCGCGACGTCGTCGAGGCGCTCGAGCGGGCGAAATCACGTGGCGTCCGCATACGCATCATCATCGAGCGCAACGTCGTCGGCGACGACAACGACGCGATATTCCGCGAGCTTGCATCCAAAGGATTCGATATCCGCTATGCTTCGAGCGCCTACAAGCTCACGCACGCGAAATTCATCATTGTCGATGGAAAAGAGGTATTGGTGGGTTCGCACAACCTGAGCAATTCCGCCCTATACAAGAACCGCGAGGCTTCCGTGATTATCAACGACGGAGCAACGGTCCGGTCCTTTATGCGCGCATTCGAAGAGGACTGGCTTCTCGCCTGATGCCTCCGGCCTTGTCTCCCCGCTATCATTCCCGCTGGGAGACGTACCTCATATACAGTTTCGAGAATATACGATACTTCCCGCGGCCGATTCTCACAATCTGGCCGCGGTCGAGAAGCCTCTTTGTCAGCGCCGTGATCGGCCCAAGCGGCTTGCCCGCCTTTTTCGCGATGTCCGAGACATGCATGCCTTCCTCGTCTTTGGTAAGGATGCGCAGTATTGCGCGCTCCCCCTGCGGAATATCCCGGTACAGCCGCCCGAACCAATCCCTTGACAGCGAGCTCATTATCTGAGGCAGGTACGCGAGATAGTGCCCTTTGCTGATGACCTTCTCATTCTCGCGGAGCCTTTCGTATATGCTATAGCAGACGGTCTTGAGGAGCCGGGGATTCCCACCGCTGTCGGCCAAAATAGACTGCAGGCATTCCTCGCCCATTTTCGGCGGGCCTTTCTTGAGGGCATGCTCTATCATCTCCCTCGCTTCTAATTCTGCAAACGGCCCGAGGGCAACCTCCCTCATAATCTCGGACTGCACCGTGATTTCACTTGTCGAAGAGACAACGAATGCGACCTTCCTTTTCCCCCATCCGGCTTTGAGCGCGCCCTGCAGGGAAGCAATCGCCTTATCTTCATTCCTCATCTGGTCTATATCGTCAATGAAAATTACTGCTCCAAACTTTTTACGCCCGGCCTTTTCGGCGGCCTCGGCAAGCTCCCTGAAATTCCCCGGGGATTTCCCTTCCCTGCGGAATTCCGGTGAGAGCGCCATCTCTTGGTAGGCCTTCCCCGCCAGGTCCTTCTCGTCCTCCCCCTTCTCGGCTTTCACGCTTGGTGCGAGCATGCCTGCCTTCTCCGCTTCGGCCTGGAATAGGCGGATTATCGCGGTTTTTCCGCATCCAGGGCCCCCCACTAAGAGCAGCAGCCCGGCCTGGCCATTCGATGCCGCATTAACAAATGCCGCAAAGGCCCTGATTTCCTCTTTCCTTCCGCTGATGCCTTCAGGGTCGCTTTCGTATGGCGCAAACGGGTTTGGGCCTTTGATTTAAACCACCTCTGTTATATTATTACAACAAAAAACTACAAACTTTGTAGTTTTTGTATTTTTCATATACCCTATGAACATAAACCTTTATAAAGCGGGAAAAGCGCGATATTAGCAGTTGTGATTAGGTGTTCGGTATGACATCAGCGAAATACGTTCTGGGTGCTTTGTTGCTCGTTCTGCTAGCCACAGCGGTGTTCGCAGACGAGCTTTTCCCTCAGGAGAACCTGAAGGAGAGCCAGGTGATAATCACTCCTGCAGATAGCGCAGGCAGGGTCATCAACCTCAGCGTGCTCGTTTTCGAGCCTGCCACAAGCACCGGCGGGACGGACATACGGGTGGTGATGCAGGAGATTGTGGCCGGTTGCGCAAGCGACCCGGACCGCCAGGGATGCATCCAGAGGGCAGCCCTTGAGCGCACAGCCGCTTCAAGGGACTACCAGATGAACCTGACCTCTCTCCAGGACGCCCATTTCATAGTCGAATACTTCAACCCCCAGGGAAACGCATACCGCGGCCAGTGGACGGTTATTCCAGGTTGCGAGGATGTTATAGCGAGCACGGTCGCGATCGCATACAGGCCTGTCCAGGGCTCGGATACCCCTGCCCCATACAACTATTATTACGGCCAGTGCGACCTCGCTCCGGTGACGGAGGGCGCCAGGGTCTTCGTGAGGGCGACATTCGTGCCGCTCCCGGACCAGGCAATCAGCCAGAGCTCGGCCGAATACGAATACAGCAACGCGCATGTCACTCCGGCGACCCAGTTCGCCCAGGATCTAAAGAACTTCATAGTGAGCGTCGCAGACTCGGGAGGCCAGTGCACGGGCACTGGTTCCACCACCCAGTGCGTGAGCGCGGGCGGAACGCTGCCCTGCGTGGGCCTTTTCATGATAATGGGCCTGCTGCTGGCATCATTGTATTTCTCGGGCAAATCCCCGATTTCGCTCCTTGACATAACGACCCCGAGGCTTCCAGCGCCAAAGGGCGTGTCCGCGAGCGGCCAGATACTCGCACCTTTCGGTTATACGGAAATGAAGAGGACCACGGGAGCCAAGATGGCCGCAGCGGCAACAGCAGCCGCAGCCACTACCCGCATACTGCAGGACAGGATGCGCGGCAACTCAGAAGTGGACAACGCGGTCCGCTCAGCACGCTCAGCGCAAGGCACGGCAGGAGACCGCGCAGCCGTAGGCGGTCCGGCGGATATCGCACAGCAGAGGAGGATATCCGAGGCATTCGTCACGGCGGCAGCTTCGGTCGGCATACGCGGGTCCGCGCTCCAGCGCCTCGCTGGCCTCCCCTACCACTGGGGAGATGCCGAGCACAAAACAGTCGCACAGGTGCTCCAGGCGCTCGAAGCAGCAGGCGGTAGGCAGGCTCTCCTTGGCATGACGCTCAAAGACTACCTCTACAGCATGAGGACATTCCAGAGCCTTGAAGTGCTCACAGCCCACCCGGGTGTTGCCCAGAGAAGCGCGATGCACTACCGGCTGACGGGCACGCTCAACAAGTTCTACGGTGCGAACAGGTACGCGATACTCAGCGGTGTCGTCATGGCCGGAACGGATTCGGCCTTCAGAACCGTAAAGGTAGTCGGCAGGATGGGCAAGTCCATTGTTACGGAAGCCCCGAGCCTAGTGCGCTCGACCACCAGGACCACGATGGAGATGCTCGGAGGGAAGCACGCGATAGCCGACCTCGAAGCGAAGGCGAAGACGTCGCCGACGGCTGCCTGGCTCTCGGGCCAGATAAACAAGCACCCCTCACAGGTCATAGTGGGCTCGATGTTCCCGATTAACGACAAGATGGCCCACCTCTACCGCACGCTCCACAACGAGACGCTGCGCGATGAGATGAGGTACGTCCTGCGCCAGCTCTACAAGAAGATGGGCGTGAAATTCGACATCAGCGAGGCAGAGCTCGCATCGATGGGCCACCTGGACATGGACATCCTCAAGAGGTCCAACCTCCACGGTTCAGCCGAGCTTGCGGCTGCGGAAGCGGAAATCCGCAGGATACTCTCAAACAGCGCTCTCTCGGGCCAGGACAAGCTCTCGGCGCTCGGCCGCCTTGCGGAGTCGCACGGGGCGCACCTGGACCACCAGATGCTCACATTCGCGCAGCGGATAGAGTCGATAGAGAAAACGGCCGAGCCAGACCACATGAAGATGATTTCGCTCCAGCAGGCGCTTGAGGAGCAGAACAAGGTCAGGATGGCTGCCAAAGCGGGCGGAAGGCACGATGACGCCTATATCTGCCACGTGGGTGGCGAATCCCTCAAGGGAAGCCAGGTCTGGGAGACCATGGTGCTGCGCACTATGATATGGGATGCCGAGAACGGCTTCCTGCGCGGCGGCCTGAAGGAGGAGCTCCTCTCGGCCAGGCTGAACACGGCCAACAGGCTCGCCAGCCTCGACCCGACCACGGCGATGGGACAGCTTCCAGAGCACATGAGGAACCCGAGCCAGCTCAAAGCCGTTGCCGAACGGAACAGGCAGGACCTCATAGCGCTCTTCAGCGAAGAGGGCAGGCAGGCGTTCACGCAGTATTCCAAGGGCAAGGGCATAGCCTCAGCCTCGATAGAAGAGGTAGTGAAATTCATGTACGGGGGCCTCATGCCCCGCATCGGGGAAATAGACAAAAATACTGGCAAGATGATGTGGCGCGCCTCAGACAAGGAGCTCCAGCTTCCCACCACATACACCAACGTAGATGTGAAGAGGCACTGGGTTGCCGCGCTGGACGCGAGGGAGAACTTCGCGATAGCGCAGTCCACCGAGTCCAGGTTCACAAGGAGCTACGCGCCATACTACAACGCTTCGATAGAGGCCCAGGCCAACCGGATGGCAGGTTCAGCAAGCTGGACCGTCGAGCAGAGGACCCAGGTGGTAAAGAAGCTTGCCATAAGCGAGACGCTCATGCAGGACTTCGAGTCGAGGTTCAACTCCCACTTCGGGCAGAACACCTACGGCACAACCCGCGAGACCACGAGGTTCTACGCAGGCATAATGGCCGGCTTCATGGAAAAAGCGCTGCAGGAGAAGGGCATGGAGAACAACCACCCGGACATGACGTTCCTCTCGAAGATGGACCTCACGAGCCCCAAGGACCTTGCGAAGCTGAAAGACCTCATGAACACGCACAAGGATGCCTACCAGAAGGTCATAACCCGTGACATGAGCTACGATGATGTGGCCAAGGCCAACAAGGCCGTCGTCATGCTCGGCGAAGGAGGCTATGCCTACTACAAGAAGGGCATGATGCTCAGCGATGCGGACCGCATCATGGCAGGCGAGACCGCTCTGCGCGACGAGAAGGGCGTGCTCCGGAAATTCATACCGGAAGACGTCGTTGTCAGCTTCGGCAGCAGGGACGACCTCCAGATGCAGTTCCAAAAGTCGCGCTCGTCCAAAGACCCGGCCGAATGGGCCGGCTTTGTCGACTCAGCGGTCAAATGGACCAAGGAGGGCGGCTACAACTACGAGAAGGAGCGCGTGCTCGCATCCGTGCTCTGGGAATACGCCCAGAAGACCTACGACTACGGGCGCTTCTGGAAGGAGAGCGCGATTACGGTCGAGGCGAAGCGCCAGGTCACCCCTGTCGCGCCCTCGGTCCTGCGCTTCTTCGGTGTGGAGGGCCACAGCGTGGGTCCGATGATAAAGCCGTTCAGGGACATAGGCATGCACGGCGGGGATTACATCTCCAAGGTGGCGATGGCCTCAGGCGGGGAACTGCTGCGGACATCATACGACATAACGCCGACATCCTCGCAGCTGAGGATGCACTCGTTCCAGCTGGCGAGCAAGATACAGTCCGGCCAGATACTGAACGGCCTCTCAGAAGAGGAGAAGACCGCATACAGGGCGGTCGCAGCCCAGCACGGCGCATTCGTCCAGGTATGGCAGTACGCCATAGACAGGAACCCGTGGAGGATATCGTCCTCTTTCGGAACCCACCAGGCGTGGGCAGCGTCGTTCCACTACGGTCCTGCCGTTCCCTTCAACGTGAAGGACAACCTGAGGGGATTCATGGGCAAGGGAGAGTATATGAACTTCACCCTCGGTCCATACGGATTCCCGATGGACCTTGCAGGCAAGATGCTCCGTCCGTATGTGAGCATGATGAGGGGCATGCAGATGTCCATGCAGGGTTATGCGTCCAAGTGGGACTCGACAGGTGATGCGCTGCGCCAGTGGAACTACACCGAGCCCAGGATGCTTGAAGCGATGCAGGCCCTGAATCCGATGTCGTTCAAGTGGTTCGGCGGCAAGAACTCCGATACAATGTCGAAGCTCAACGTCTTCGGAGGCAGCCTCGAGAGGCACCAGCTTGCCGGCCACGACTATATGGTCGGCCTGAGGCAGGCACCCCAGGACATATTCCTGCAGAAGAAGGGTGTCTATGCGAACGCGAGAACAGAGGACGTCAATCCCGGCGAGACCTTCTACGACTACAGGATGACGATGAAGGCCGACGCGCCGATGGCGGAGTACCTCTTCAGGTCCAAGGAGGCGTCCTACCTCTACGACAAGGACCTCTACAAATCCGCGATGGACAACACCACGAGGAGGACGGTCTCGGCGGAATCCCTCGCAATCCGGAGGGACCAGGAGCTCAGGGGCTTCGGCGTGCTGCAGAACTCGCTCTTCGGATGGGCAAACCCGCTGGCCTTCATATGGCACATGCCGGTCCCGCTGTTCCCGCAGTCGGCCACGCCCAAGGAGATTGCCGCGAAATACGTCGCGCGCTCCAAGCACGGCTACGGCGGTGGCGGATTCGGCTCGAACCTCCAGCACATGGCGGAAGGCATGGGACAGGGTCTCTCGAAGCTGGTCCAGCCCCAGAAGCTCTCCATGGTGGTGTACTGCCCGAAATGCGGCATGTCCAACTACCGCGGGAGCATGTGCAAGAACGCCGCATGCAAACAGGCTCTTTACTGAGCCCTCTTTTTTCCTTTTTGAATTTTTCTCTTATTTTTTCCAATCACTTTCCCATCCATCCCCAATCCGGACGCGCATGGCCCCCTAGCGACCCAAATCCGGGAAATCGCTAATATTTATATTAAGAAACGCGCAATATCCTGCTTATGCATATGAGACCAGCAGTATCCTTACTGGCGCTACTGGCGGTTGTCGGCGGTGCCCTCATACTGGCAGGCTGCCTCCAGAGGCTTAACGGCGGCTCATCGCTCTTCGAGCAGGAATACCGCGACGGCCTCAGCCGCGTGGCGATAAACAACGCCTCCATGGTCGAGTACTGCAAGCCTGGAAGCTGCTGGTGCATGGTCTGCAGGAACGGCACGAACATATTCGGCCCCCTGACCAACCTCATAGGCGGCTACTGCTATTTCGACAAGAACTGCACGCCTGCGCAGATGGCAAGATATGCAAATTACAACAATTCAGGCGACCCGAGCCTGTCTGTGCGGCCCTTCATGATTGGGCAGGGCCCCACGTTCGGGGATTTCGGCACTGCAAACACATTCTGTTCCGACCGCCTGAACATGGCGGTCCAGTGGCTTGTGGCAACAAACGAGTCGCCATACCTGACTCCTGATTCCATGCGTTCGATGTGCTTCCTCAGCAAGGATATCATCCCGGTCTACATCCTCTACAGCAACGGCACCAATATCAACATCAGCCGTACCGAGCAAATCGCAAGGATACTCGGGACAGAAGGCGACGATGTTTTCCTGGGGAGGCTGTCAAGCGGCCCTGTCGGACCGGTTATCGTTGTCACGGAAATGGATTTCGACAGGAACAGGGCCCCTGAGATAGCAAACCAGGTCCGTGCAATCGACCGGGAGTGCATGAACGACCGGGCGAACAGCAAAATCTATTGCTTCATCGCGGTCGCGCCGAAAATAAACGACTTCCAGGCGCTTAACGATGTGATGATTGCCCTTGGCTCAGATGCGGACAAGGTCGACTATGTGGCATACGGCATCAACGGCAGATATGTCCATTCATGCGACCCTGCGCGCGTACGCCAGCAGGCCACGAACTTCTCAATGTATTCGCTTTACAACTGGAGCAAGCCCTCGTTAATCCCATATGTCCTTTTCGACCCCGGAACCAGCGACATCGACAATTCATGCAACTGGACCGAAAGCGACGTTGTCGCCGCATACGGCGCATTCTTCCCATTCGGCGTGGAAACGCTGAAGAAGCGGGGCGTGATTGGCATCGCTCCGTATTCGTTCAACACGAGTGGTGGGGTAGGTGTCACGAACCCATTGAACTGTACGAACTGTGGAGTGGGCAGGACGCAGTCCCGCCTGCAGGCCTGGTATGGCGGCTGCCAGATAATGACCAACGTCTCGGGCCAGAACTCCGGCAACAGGCAGATACTCTTCGGCAACGAGTCAGGTGTGGCATGCAACGCCAATGAGAACCAGGACTACATGCGCGGCTTCGCATTCTCAGGTCGCGACATCATGCAGCAGCAGACCAACCAGCTGCGTGCCCCGGCTCCCCTGCTCTTCACGTGCGATGCATGCCTGATGGTAAACGCCAGTCGGCCGCTGAGCAGCATCTTCGCGAGCCTTCATCCTTCTAGCGGCACTCCGCCAGATACGTATTGCACCGGCTTCCCGGAAGTCAACCAATGGGCCAGCGCGCGAAATCTCGACCCGATGCTGGTGCGCGCATTCATACTGACTGAAAGCGGCTTCAATCCCTGCTCTGCGGCAAAGGTCTGCAGAGCGGGCTATGACGGCCCGGGATGCTTCGAGCCAGGGCCTGGCAAGGACGAATGCTATGATAAGGCCTATGACGAGATGTACGACCCGGATGGCAACTGCAATGCGAACCTCACAAACGCCCCTCCTGCCGCGCAGCCGGACTGGCGCTGGTGTGCAGTCGGCATTATGCAGAGCCTGGAACCGCCATTCACGTTCTGGCCGGCCTCGGTCAATCCAGATGGGGTAGACGGCCCCTATTTCGATGTTTTCGACCGTTCGGGCTTCCGCACTCTTGATTTGAGCGGCGCAAAAGGCTGCAATCCGCGGTTCAATCCATTCGTGCCTTCGGATTCGATTTGCATCGGCACCCTCAAGATTGAGAGCATGATGAGGAGCGCAAGGAGCTGGATAACCACAAATCGGGGCAAGCTGAACTGGGGCGCAGGAGACCTGGACAAGGACAACCTTTTCGCAGCATACATCGCCGGCAACATGTATGCCGGTTTCTGGGGCTCGACAGCGAGGGCTGCAGACCACCCCCGCTGCTCAAGCTCGGTTTCAAACGGCGACTGCTGGGCGTACGGCTTCTCGCAGAGCTGGGCGATCAATGAAACATATTGCGCGTCATCCGATGGCGCGAGCGACAGCCGGTGCCAGGACGGCCACCCGAAGAAAGACCCGCCCTATGAATGCTACGGCTACACGGATTTCATCCAGTATGTGCAGGAATGCGAAGTGCCGTTCCTTCCGCGCCAGGTCGACCCGGGTAAGACGAAGGTCGAGGCCTTCATCTACCTGAGCAATGGCTGCGAGAACAACTTCTGCCCGGATGGCAAACGCCTTTTCGAGCTTATGGAGCGTCCGCTCCCTGCAAGCGGAACCCCGTATATACCGAACAACAGTACGACCGGGACGGGAACTGGCAGCGGTTCGGGTGGAACCGGGGGAACAGGCGGAACCGGCGGTTCTGGTAGCAGTGGTACTAATTCGACCGGCTGATTATCTTTTGTCCCTCAGTAGTCCGAATGAGGTATGTCGAAGAATATTGAAGAAATATACGGGAATGGCCCATGATAAATCCGCATTTTAGGTGTATCGCTCTAAGTGGATATCACAATATCAGAGAAATGGATGATTTACAGCTTCGACGAAACGAGTTCTTATAATAACAATTCATCATGATTGGAATATGGTTCAACATCCACATGATGCCGCCCCAAGAGAATCACATCCCACTGCATTTCTGCCACCAGACACCGATTCCCGACAATTACCGGCTCGTTTTTTTGTAGATGCGGCACGCAAAATGGTTCCTATCGACTATGCTTCGTGGACCAGGGGTCATAACCTCTTTCTGGTAGGCGAAAGGCACTGCTCGGATATCCAAAGGCAGGAAATGACAACAATACTACGGGAAAGCCGCCCAACCGTGCTGGCGCTTGAATGCCTGCCTTCTTCTGCGCAATCATATATCGACGGTTTTCTTTCAGGAGCAAATGACGGTTCGCGAATCCAAACTTATCTCCAGGCCAGAATGGGTGAAAATGCCCAATCCTATCTCAACCTGATATTGTATGCACGGGATAATGGAATATCTGTTATAGGGCTCGAAGCACCCTCCAGGGGAACACTTGACAACTATAATCCGGCTCCTACTTTGGATTCAGATTTCACGGCTCGAAACGAACATTGGGCAACTGTTATCCGAGATTACCAGGGGCAGCATCCGGATGCAAGAATCGCCGTATTTGCCGGAGGAAGCCATATTTACGCGTTAAATTCTCTTCTTTCCCCCTCATGTCCGCCTATTGATATCTCTCAGTTATCTTCTACCCCTCTGCAGCGCAAATTTCCTCCGCCACCACTGCCAGATAGTGGGAGTTGGGAATTAATGGCATCTTGGCAAAAAATCCAAGCTGGCCAAGAAAGATTCGGCTGGAACAACACAGCCATCCGTGTAGACGGAGCGATAACTGTGATTCGGGGAGCGATTGAATGATTTTATATTGATAAAAATCATTAACAGCAATCCTAAACGCCTCTCAAATTCAACGAATCCTTTGAACAATACCTTATCGGTGCTCAGGCATGTCGGGGAGCCCTCCTCCACCCCTAAGACAGCCATTCCTTGTTCTTGATTTTCTTGTTGATGTATTCGCCGACGAAGGTGAGCCTCTGCCCTTGCAAGGCATCCTGCTCTATCTTCTTCCTCGTCTTCAGGACCATCTTGAGCTCGCGCACCCAGTCCGCATAGCGGTTTATCCAGGGATAGCCGAGCATCTCCTCTGCGCGCTTCACATCGACGTCCTTGGCCTTGATTGTGAGCTTGTCCAGGAAATCGAACTCCTTGATATCGCTCATCGTTACCCCTAAGAACTTAGCCTCGGGAACAGCGAAATCCCGGCCAAGATAGGCCAGGTTCATGCTTCCGGTCTTTATGGTCCAGTATATGTACCATCCCCAGGCATCGCAGTCCATGAGGCAGTATACTGGGAGCGTCTTGTCTGCAAGCTTCCGCAACAGCCTGCGCGTGCCGCGCGTCGACTGGCCCTTGGGCGTGATTAGCAGGCAGTTCTCCTTTTTCCAGAACTTGTCTTCGTTCAGCCTCTGCCAGAGCGCGTCCTTCTCGACAACCAGGACGTAGTCCGCATCCAGGCTTTTTATCTCCATGCCGTTATCCACATCGGACGGTATGCTCCAGCCGCTCCGGCCCTGCTTCTCAAGGTCTATCAGTGTTTCCTCGCCGCCGAAGCGGTCGAGAATCGTCATAGGCCCCGCGACGAATCCCTTCCTGTCCGTAGTCAGGTTCAGGTCTTCCCGCTTTATCTTGAGGGCGACCTCTAAATCCTCTATGAGGGCGTTCGATTCGGACTGCTCGGTGAAGAGGTCCTCGTCAATGTCTTCCCCCAGCGTGAATTTCAGCTGGTAGAAAAGGCCCCTGATGGACGTGTGGAGATTCTCCTTAAGGAACTGCCTGCTTTTTGCGGCAATCGCCACGGTCTGCATGAACGTGCGGGCCTGGGCCACGCTCAGGAACTTCCTCACCTCCTTCTTGTCACCGGTCCTCAGGCATCCTATGTCTTCGTCGAAAATGGTGTTGCTCCTCGTGCGAAGCACTGTCTCGAAGGTCGGCCCTTCGCCCCTCTGGACCTGTCCGACCATCTGCTTCCCCAGGGCCTGAAGCTTAGTATTGGCAGCGTCGCTCATTCTTCATCGCCTCCTTCATCCGGTTTCCCGTTCCCAGTTTCAGGATCCTTCTCCGAGGTCTCCTCGGTCTCCATCTCATCCTGCGCGTATTTATCCTCGATAATCTTAGTGAGCGCCTTCTCGATGTCGGCCTTCTTCTCACCCGTCAGGCTGGCCATGTCCCCGGAAAGCTGCTGGATATACCTGCTCACGACTTTCTTCTTGTTCGCAATCTCATGCGCCTTCCTTTTTCCGGACAGGTATTTCTGGACGCCGCGCGAGGCCTCCATGATTGCGAACTTTATCTCGTCCATCACGTCCTCCTCGGGCGAAACAGCCTGCTTGCCCGCGCTTGTGTAGGGGACATGGACGCTGATGAGGTTGACAAGGACCGCTATTGGTTCCTCCTCGAAATCCTTGATGTCGTACCTCTTCCAGTCCATCGTCTTTATCGTCTCGGTGATTGCGCATCCGCCAGAATCGAAAAGCAGGGGCACGCGGTTGGCGAATCTCATCACTTCCCCCCTCTTCCCGGCCGCCGCCACCCCGCCACCATAGGCTATTCCGACCTCGACCATGAACGGGATTCCTCCGCGGTATACCTTCGGGCTCCTTTCGGTGACTACGAGGACCTCGGGATTGAAAATGTTCCTGAATGAAAGCTCGACCTGCTCCTTTCCGATGGGAACCAGGGAATCGGTCGATGGGGCTATCCACTTCACCTGGGAGAATGCCTTGACCATCGATTCGGCCTCTTCCCATGTGAGGTCCTTCGGGTTCTTGTTAAGGTCCATGTTCGGGAGGAGCGCCCGCAGCTCATCCACCTTCCCCGCGCTCACCCTGGAGAAAGTCTCCTGGAGGAATGACGAGAGCCTGCGGTTCTCCTTGTTGTGCTTGGCGAATTCCAAGAGGTCGTGCGTCCCGATGCCCAGCGGATGCGGCTTGATTTCAGTGGGCCTTGCCGGGTTGTTCGCGACAGAGCGCGGGAACACCGTACTCTCGTTGTTAGGCTCGATGAGCGTGATGGCGCAATGCGGGTTCGCGAGCGCGGTCCTCCGCAGATACTCGTAAACACCGTAGTTGCTCCTTTCGTACCGGACATCCTTGAATTCGGATATGACGCTGAGGCCGGATTCGTTCTCCACTGCGGTTTCCTCGACGACCTCGAGCATTGGCTTGTTCTGCTTGAAGTCGATGCCTATGGATGCCGTGATTCTCCTCCCCTTGTGGCATGAGATTGCCTTCGTCGGCTGGCCGGTTGTTAGGTATGAGAACATTGTGCAGGCGGCGGCCCCGATACCCTGCTGGCCTCTTTGCTGGATGTAGCGGTGGAACTTCGTGCCCGCAAGCATCTGGCCAAGCGCCTTCCCGAGGTGCGATTTCGGGATGCCAGGTCCGTTGTCTCTTATTGTGAGCCGATAATGCTCCTTCTCCTTGTCCAGCTCCTCGACCTGCACGAACAGCTCCGGAAGTATCCCGGCCTCCTCGCACGCATCGAGCGAGTTGGTCATGAACTCATGCACGATAATCGTCATCGAGCGGACCTTGCCCGAGAAACCGAGCATCTGCCGGTTCTTCTTGAAGAATTCGGCAACCGAATGCTCCTTGAACTGCTTGAAAATGTCGTCGTCGGCCATTCTATCACTTGGCATGGGTGCTGTTGGGTCTTATCGGAATGCAGCTATTAATATCTTGCGTCGAGTTCAGCGGCCTTTGAGGCGCGCCTCGAGTATCTCCCTTTTCGCCTTGGCAAGATAGCCCAGGACGCTGGTGTGGCGCGCGCCGTCAATCAGCAAGCCGATGGCCTCCTTGGCATACTCCATCGTGTCTATTTTCGCGATTATCGCTATCGTGTTCCCGTACACGCTGACATACGAGTCGGTGGCGTCCTCTATGGCAGACTTGATTTTCCCATTTTCACCGATTACCCTTCCCTTGAGCCTTGTCAGGGCGTTCTCGGAGTGCACTATCTCCTTCAGGGGGATGATGTAAAGTCCGTAATCGCTCCCAAGAAGCCTTAGGGCAGTTTCGGGCGTGAAACCCCTTCCGATTGCCTTCACTATGTCATGGACGAAAAAGACGTCAGCTGGGTCTCCCACAATCTCGATTTCCCCTTCAGGGTCAACTATCAATTCGACATTGCACTTCTTCTCAATCTTCTTCTTGGCGGCCTCATCCTTCCCGAGCAGGACCTTTACCCTTTCCGAGGGTATTCTGACAAAATCCGTCATGATGCCATCCTCTTGAGCAGTTTTATTATCTCTTCATCCCTTTCGGATTCCAGCCTCTGTGCCACAGCGGCCTTCACATCCGGATTATCTTGCATCCCGAGCAACGCCTCAGCGGCCGCGAATCTAGCCTGCGCATCCCAATGCGAAAGCAGTATGATGAGGGACTTCCTTATCTCCTCATCCTCCCTTATGAGCGCTATCGCTTTAATAGCATTGAGCTGGTTCTGGCCGATGTCTCCGCGGGCTATTATCATCAGCTCCTTCTTAAGGGCCAGCACGAGTTCATTGCTTTCCAGGTCCGCGATATACTCCAGCGCGACCGCTCCGGAGTCCCGCCCACGCACCATCGTGCCAAGGCTCTCGCCGATTGCCTTGCTGTACTTCTCCTGGGCGAGCAGCTTCTTCAATGCGGATGTGACATCCTTCTTTATGCCGAGCTTCTTCTCGCATGCTTTCTCGAGGTACTCGGAAAAAGCGTCATTCCATTCGCCGTCGATAATCATCATGAGGGAATACGATGCTATGAATTTAGGCGAAAGGCCGTACCGCTCGCCATGCTGGCTCGAAAGCACTGTAATTGCTATCCTCATCAGCGCGAACCTGTCGTTTGCAAGCGTGGAAAGCTCGAGCCCGGGCTTCTTTGTCGCCGCATAGGCGCCCATTATCCTCCAGAAGACGTCGCGTATGTTGGCGTCCGGCGACAGTCCGAACCTGCTTAGGCCGATTTTCTTCTTTTCAGGGGCTGACCTTGAACTGTCGTCGCCTCCGAATGCTTCCTTTGGCATATCAATCCTTTCCTCGCCCAAAGCCCCTTTTTCAGGCTAAGGGCATCAGCATAATGATTGTGTAAAGATGCCTTAAAATCACTTCCGCATATCCTATTATTTATGGACCCCCAGCCTTACGACGTAGTAATTGTGGGCGCAGGCCCTGGCGGCCTCTCCTGCGCCAGGCACCTCTCCGGTTCCGGGTTGCGGGTTTTGGTGCTCGAGAAGAACGACCGGCTCGGGAAGAAGATATGCTCCGGCGAGATATCCTCCAAAGTCAAGACGCCCGAGAGCTTCGACCGCGGCCATCCGTGGACAGAAATCCACGTCGGTACGGACACCACGAAAACCGTAGTGAGGCTTGAGCGGCCTTTCCTCCATACCGTCGGACGCAGTGAGATAGAGAACCATCTTAAATCCCTGTGCAACGCCACGGTGAAATTCTCCGAGCCTGTGAAAAGCATAACGCCTGCCTATGTCGAGACATCCAAAGGCCGCTACGGTTACCGCCACCTCGTCGGCGCCGACGGCTCGTTTTCAATGGTCCGCCAGCACCTGGGGCTCCCCTCGAACAACATCTCGGGCTGGGCATTCCATTTCATTCTTGATAGGCCCTGCACGGAATTCCAGATGTACTGGCTCCCGAAAACGCTGCTCGGCTCATACGGATATATGATGTCGAAAAACCGGGGCCAGACAATGGTCGGCATGGCCTGGCGTGGTGAATTCGACCATAAGCTTGCGGCAAGGGCCAGGGCATGGGTCGGGAAGACGTTCGGAATTGACGCATCGAAGCTCAAATCCGAGGCTATGCGGGGCAATGCGGATTACCGGGGCTGGGAGTTCGGCAACACCTACCTCGTAGGGGATGCCGGCGGCTTCCTGAACCCGTTGACCACTGAAGGCATAGCGTTCGCGATGCGGAGCGGCGAGGGCGTTGCGAAACATATCCTGGGAAATCCCGAAGGCCGCGCCATAATGAAGAGTATGGCCGATGCGCACATGTGGCAGGTCCGGCTGTTTCACCTTTTCACCAACCCTAGCCTTCCGTTCTGCTGGATGCTAGACTGGGTGCTGAAGAATCCGAACGGGAGAATTAGACGGAAACTGTTCGATTGGGTGTTCTGGAACCTGATTGACGGTTAGTACTCCCTTCGCGCTCATTTCCTGATTTTTGGCGGAGGCTCGCTATCCTTCCGTGCCCTGAGCTTCAGGAGCTGCCCACGCTTTAAAGGGGTGAAGCTATTAGAGAGCCCGGCAAGATATACCCCGATAATCCTCCGTATCTCGTGCGCCGCATCCTCTTCCCTGTCCACCTGTGTAGTGCATCCGGGAAGCTTCGGCACAGAGACGATAAATTTTCCCTCTGACCTCTCAATCGTGACCTTGAAACCCTCCACTTCTATTTCCTTCATATAGGATACCCTCCTTTCCGGTCTAGAGCCTCAGCTCCCTCCGTTTCTTTTCGAACTCGTCCAAATCCACACCAGCTTCGTTCAGTTTCTTCTTGATGGTGCTTTGGTTCAGTTCCATCTGGCTTCTGTGTGCTTTCTGCACGCACATAATCTTCCCCCTATCGTCGCTAAGGAGGGTGCCATGCGTTGCCTCGCGGAGCACGAAAAAACCAAGGGCCAGGGTCACTTTCATGAAATCCCGCGGATCCATCGGCTTGCCCCTGTACCTGACCTCGCCTTCTTCCTTCATCGGGGAGGTTTCCGGCAGCCGGATTTCGAGCTGGCGGGTTATATCCTCGAAAGAGTCGAGAAGGATTCCCGGGGTTCTATTATAGTCTGCCCATATGGGCAAATCGCGCTCGTGCGCCTTTACCCATCCCTCCAGGACTGCTTTCTTGTTTTCCATCGCCTCAATCTCTGAAATGAACTCATCATGCTTCGCTATCATGATTGTCTCCGGATGAGCGCCGAAAACCCGCCTTGCAGCATCAGGCCAAAGATTGCTCGCCTGGATAAGCTCGACCCTGGACAGAATCTCATCCTCACTGAAAAATCCTGCGGCATGCTCCATGATTTTCTCATCCTTTATCCCGACGGATTCCAAGAGTTCCCGCATCCTCTTGCTTGCTGTTAATCCTCCTTCTATGAGGGTCAGGGGCACCTTCCTGCTCCTCTCCGCCTTCCGTCTGCCCTCCTCGCGCTGGATTATCGAATGGTGGAGGGAAGAAAGCCGCAATATCATGTCCTCGGCTTTCTTCAGAGCCTTGGCATCTCTCTCACCTCTTGCCTTCTCAGCCCGGTAAATCTCATAGAGGAAATGCAGATTGCTTGAGGTGGTGATTGTCGCTTCGTATCCCATTTCCGCAGCGAGCTCGGTTATCTCCCGCTGGAGTTCGGGTTCCAGCATCTCCAGCCTGATTTTTTTCAGCGCCGGCGCAACGTCCTCCGGTTCCATACTATGCTATCTTCACCGGAGAATTTAATCCTTCATATTCATATGCTCGATTTTCATGCACTTATCCATGACGACATCCAACCCTGCGCCCCTCGCTTTTTCCGCCGCGATTTCGTTCACGATTCCAAGCTGCATCCAGACTGTTTTCGCGTGGATTGCTATCGCCTCATCGACAATAGGGGGCACATCCTCGCTTTTACGGAAAATGTCGACGATATCAACTCGGATGTCACCTGGGATTTCCAGGAGCGAACGGTATGCCTTGATGCCTTTCCACTCGGAAAGGTTCGGATTCACCGGGATAATCCGGTATCCCTTGCTCAGAAGGTAGCTTGCGACACCGTAGCTTGGCCTCTCAGGCTTGTCTGACAGGCCGACGACCGCGACCGTCTTCGCGTTTCTCAGGATGATTGCCGTGTCCATTCAAATCCCATCCACTTGAAAGAATAAAATCCCGCGTCTTCCGCGGAAATGAGCTATCCTGGGAAACGCTCTTTAAAAGAAAAACTCCCCGCATTTGCGGTGTTTGCATGATTGGCCTGAGCTACGAGGATTTGGAGCTATTGGGGGAGATTGACAATTACCGGATGCGCGCATTCAGGAGGGCGCGGCGGGGAAGAAAAGCAAGGAGGCAGATGGCCCTGTATTATTGAGTGCGTCTACCGGCTGCTCATCCCCCTTTTTTCATTAATTTATACGCTTCGAAATATGTTACGACAGTTGCATTGTCCTCGTCCAAGCGGTCAAGGAACCGGTCCAAATCCTCCAGTTTCCCTTCGCTGGTGAACGTGTTGCAGTGCAGCTGGAGAATGAAGATGTCTGTCTTGTTATACGCTTCGAGCCAATCCGTATACGGATAGTGCTGGTAGTTCCCCCCGTACCAATCCCAGCTCTTGACGATATCGTAGCCGCGGGGGGTAATCAGCACGTTGCCATCCCAATACGGGCGCTGGATTTTTGTATTCCCGATAATCTTGAGCCTGTTCCTTTTGACATTGTTGTACTGGACGTCGTCCCAGAAATTGCCCGGAGGCAGATATGTCACCGTCTCCTGGCTGAACATTTTGTCGAGCTCCTTCTTGCCTTCCAGCACATTTAGGTAGTTCTCCTCAACATCCGGACAATAATACCTGTTTTGGCAATGGGCGAATCCGTGCATGGCGATTTCGTGCCCCTTTTCCTTCTTGGAATTCAGGTAAGCAACCGTCCTTTCGTCATCGCGAAGCGCGAGTATGTCCGTGTTTTCCTCGATGAATATATATGGCGTGACAGCGAGCGTTGCAGAATAATTGTGTTTTTCGATAATCCCGAGCACAGCCTCGTAGTTCTCCAACGAGTATCCGCGCCCGTCGAAATATCCACCCTCCAGGCTCCAGAAATCGTCTATCTCGATAATCACGATTTTATATTTCGGGACCGCCCGCGTCTCGCTGTCTATCTGCAACATGGTGAAAAGGAGAATCCCCTGGATGACAATATATGCGGCGGCGATTCTAATGAGCCATCTCCTTGCAGAAGCCTTCTCGATTTTTACGATGGCGATATCCCTTCTCCTTATCATCAATACCGCAGCCGAAATTGCTGCGAGAAGGAAAAAAGCTATGGATGCCGATGAAAGAATCGAGGATATGCTGGGTACAGCCTCTGTTAGCCATTCGAACATTGAATGATTGTTGCAAGAATGGTTTATTATCGCTTATGCCATGTTGAATGCGCTGATTCCGCTCAAGAGGTACTGAATCCCCCAGGCCATCGTGATTATCCCCATCATCGTTGACATTATCTGGAGGCCGCTTCTCCCGACCAGTTTTGTAAGGTGCTGGGAAAGCACGAGCACTGCGAGCGTTATCAATAGGACGGCAGCACCGGCCATGGCCGTAACCGCGGTCCCGGTCTCGCTTGAGAGGATAATCGCGGTCGTGATTGTCGCCGGCCCGCAAATCATCGGCGTGCCGATGACGACCGCCACCTCGCTTATCTCCTCCTTCTCCTTGGGGAATGATATCCCCAGGCCCATCTGGATGCCAAGGAGCACAAGGATGATTCCGCCTGCGGCCCGAAACGCCTGAATGTCCACTCCCAGGATATCGAGTATGGGCTGGCCTCCAAACGCGAATATAAAGAACACAAGCGCCGCTACAGAGACGGCTTTTTGTGCTATCCGCAACTTCTCCCGCTCTTCCATCCCCTTTGTCAGGGAAAGGAACGCGCCGAGGCTGGCAAGCGGGTCGATTATGCCCAGGAGTAGGACAAATGCTTCTATGAGGCCGGTCATGCTTTTTTTCCGCAGGGAACGTTAAAATGCCTTCTGATGTTCAGACCCCATCGTAGCCTTCGCGCAAGACTGTTGCCGGCTTTCGACTACTCGGTCTTGATTTTATAGAATTTGATTACGCAGTCGATGCACAGTTCGGAAAAGCCTCTCGCGCTTCCCATGAAGACCTTCCTAGTCTCGCTCTGCTCGCGGCAGAGGAAGCAAACCCCCATGATGCCCTTTTCAAGGGTAAATCTTATAGCCCTGCCGGATGAAGTCTTACCCGGCTGTCGTTCAATCCCCTTCGGCGAGCTTCTTCCTCAAATCATCGAGCTCATCATGGAGCGCCCTGTTCTTCTTGAGCGGGTCCATCTTAGCCTTCTTTTCCAAATCCTCAATCCTCGCCTTGATGTTGGCCTTCTTCCGTGACAAGTCCTTTTTGCTCATTCCCATGAGATCATCCTATTACCTGCCAATCCGGTGTTTATATGCCTGCCCCCCAAGGTTTTTCTGGCCTGGTAAAAACATCATGGAAAACGGTGCACCTCCTGAATATTTATTACCTGACTGTGTATCTCGTCTGATGGACTCTGATGCAATCAAGAAAAGAGCCCTGCTGCTATTCCCAGCCGCATTTGTCGTACTCAGCCTCATGTTTTTCCTGACCGCGGGCACCCTTGATTACTGGCAGGCGTGGATGTACCTGGCAATCCTTATCATCCCGGCAACATTCGTCGTCACCTATTTCCTCAAGAACGACCTGGAGTTTTTGGAGCGTAGAATGAAGCTGAAGGAAAAGCAGGTAAAACAACAACTGGTCGTAAAGCTTTCAGGAATAATTTTCATTGTCGGTTTTTTGCTCCCCGGTTTCGACCGCCGCTTCGGATGGTCGAGCGTCCCGCCAGAATTGGTGATTGCCGCGGACGTGGTCGTGTTTCTCGGTTACCTCTTCATCTTCCTGGTCTTCCGGGAGAACAGCTTCGCCGGACGAACAATCGAGGTCGTGAAGGGGCAGAAGGTCATATCTACCGGGCCCTACTCCGTCATCAGACACCCCATGTATCTTGGCACTATCCTCATGTGGACTGCCACCCCGATAGCGCTTGGCTCCTATTGGGCTCTGCCTGCGTTCTTGCTCATCGTACCGCTTCTCGTCCTCCGCATCCTGAACGAAGAGGAGGTTCTTCGGCGCGAATTGCCGGGATACAAGGAATATTGCAATAAAACCCGTTATCGCCTGCTTCCGTTCGTCTGGTGACACAGCGATGGACAGCGTCGTCCTCCTCCATGGCTATTGCCATTCAACAATCAGTTTTTTGGCTCTTTTTCTTACTAAGAAGTATTTGTGCAAAACCATACTTAAACGATAACTGAAGAACGGGGTTTCCGGCAATGGGTAGCCGCAGCAGCATGTTTGGACTCTATGATTCTCGCCACTCGCATGGCCTCGTAAGGGTCAAGGTTTCGAACGTGGTGGTCGGTCAATTGAGGGCGTTGTTCCCCTTCCAGAGAAGAACTCATCGAACACATGAAACGCATTGATTTATGCCCTGGTTTTGTTAGCCTGAACTGTCGAGGCGACGAAGGTGTTATCGTACTACTTTTATAATGCTGGAACCACGTCCCCTCATCTGCCAAATGAAGAACATCATACGGAAGTTCTGGTATGGATTCTTTGGTGTATCTCTTAGTATCACAACCCGCCTCTGTGGTTATTATTCGGTTTAATTGCCGTTCTCTGGCATACTCATGGCTCATCTCAAAATCAGGCGGCTGGATGTCTTGCTTGAACTGGATCAATGCCTGGGGTGCGTAACCTATAACCGACTCTGCACTGAGGGCGTAGTGCCGATAGCCTCTGTAATCCTCGCCAGGATGGAAACTCCAATAATGTGGCAGCAAGGCTTCCTTAGCCGGTTCACGGGGTCTATCCAGGACAGACCCTGATAGCGAACCATATTCTCCAAAATCGCATCCTGTGCCACCTATGTGGCTCCGGAGATAACAAATCCCATTGGCGCCTATAGATCTGATTGCCGGTGTCAGATTAATCCCATATGGCATCCAAACGCTGATTACGAGGTCTACTGCCTTTCCCTTTAAGATTCCCCATAACCGTTTTATGGACGCTTCGATTTTTTTGACATCCTCCTCGATATCCTTGCTCCTGGTTTTGGGATTATGACCACATGATGGTGATGCCACCCCCTCCAGACCGGCTATAAAGAGTTTCAAGTTCCGATGGCGATATATCCTAGGGGGGTGCTCTTTGTGCGTGGGGCAGAGCGCTGGATCTATGCCGACAACCTTAGCGCCTTGTTTCGCCAGAAGATACCCGAAATATCCGGACCCGCATCCCACATCCAGGATGCGAACTGGCTCTGATGCGCGTTTATACCATGTCCTGAATTCGTCCCAGGTTTCCGGCAGCCTCTGGTTTTCTCTTATGAACTGCTCTCCTGCCTTTGCCCACATCGCATAATTGAGTACGTCCTGTACGCCTCTTGGGTTTGGGAGTATATATGAGCCATGCTCTCTGAATTCATCTGTGAACGCCAGCATCGATATATTCTATGCTTCGAATAGTTTATATACTTATCCATTAATTCCCACAATTTAATAAGAAGCAGGAAGACGAAATTCCCCCTGGAACCGGGACAGCGTGAAGCGGAGAAGCTTTTTGTATTGGCACTTCCTTACTAAGAACTATTTGTGCACTTCTCTGTCATAGCCTTCCTTCCGCCTTGAGCCTTACCCTTTCGTCTGGCGGTATGCCATAATCAGTTGTCTCGACTGAATCCGGGATGTCGCCCCGCTTGTATCTCCAAAGGGGCGAAGTATCCAGGCGGTAGAAAAATTTCCAGTCCGAATATGTCGGAGCGAAATCTATCTTCGTGCAATCTCTGCTTTTGGCGAGGGTTATCGCCTCAGTCAATATGATTTTTATCGAGTTCCCGTATCTTTCGTCTATCCCCCATATGCAGGTTGACATCGTGCGGTTGTAGAAGAAGAACTGGGTTATGGAGGCCGTTTCTCCATCCTTGACTACCGACCAGTATTCAGTGCGCGGGTCCTTGTCCAATAGGGCGTAACTTGCGATGCCATCGTCCGCAAAGTCGGAGTCTTTCTTGAACTTCCTCCTGTTCAATTCGGCAAGATCAGCAAGGGTCCCCCGTTTTAAGAATTCGTAGCTTCCGAACCTCCTGCATTCCCTCTTGAAATTCTTCTGGTGAGCCTTGGAGAATCGTTTGATATAATCATCTATGCTGCTTATGCGCGTAAGATCCAAAAAGAATTGCGGGCATAATCCTTCTATGCAGCCTTCGAATCTTTCATCCAGGAAATCGAAATAGATGTTTTTCGGTATCTTATCGGTCTTCTTCATGAACTCCGGGTCGAATGTCACATAATTCCTCTCCACGCTCTCCCCCCCGAGGAGCTCATAGAATCCCCTTTCAGGGTCGAGCTGCAATGGGAAAAAGTTCTTCCCGTCATAGAGGATGAGCGGCTTGTAGCCATACTGCCTGCATATTGCCATGCGAATATCCCAATCGTCTGTCCAGACCTCTTTTTCCGGGACGAGCCTGTCCCATATCTGTTTGGCCTCATCAGACTGGATCTCGCGCATCATGGTTCCACTTAAACATCCTTGGGGTGGGCCCGTATATAAGGGTGTGCCGCGGACGGATAACCCGATAAGATGATTTCGCCCCGGAGAACCGGGGATTCTGACGTAGATGCGCCCTCATTATTGCCGCTTCCTTGCACTGATGTATTGCCGCGTAATCTTATTAATTATCTCGCATCCATATCACCCGTTATGGAATTAAACGCGATGATGGTCATCCAAGTTGTCCTAATCGCCGGTCTTGTCTGCCTCATGCTGTTTTGGTTTGGCCACCCCGTAGTCATGAATCTTCTATTGAGCGCTTATCCTGACAAACCCCCGTATGTGTGCAATCCATTTAATTTCTCCTTGGGTCTATGCGAAGGACGAAGTGATTATTATTGCGACAGTGTTAGATGCGCAGCCATCAACCAGGCGATGGCAGGATTGATTGTTTCTGACCTGTTTTTACTTGCGCTCACGCAGCTTGCAGCAAAATCAGGTAAAAAGAAATAAGGCCGCCCCGGAGAAGGCGCCGGCGCAAGCGCCGACATTCTCCGTGGCTAATGCCTCTCTTCGTTGTTCACGCCGAGCCGAAGGCGATGTCCAGGTCGACGAATCGACCTTAAGCATGTTCGCGAACGGAATGCCGTTCGCGACAGGCAAGTGAACAAAAACGCCCCGGAGAACCGAAGCTTGTGATGTAAATACGCCCAGATCATTGACGCTTCCTTACAGAGATTTATTTGTTTTAAATATGCAGGTCAACTATCACAAGAACTGTTCTGTCGCTGATATCTGCCAAAAATCTCGTTTTATAGTCCTTCGCCCAGCTCTTCATCTCTTCGTCATCATACATATCCGTTGGCTCGTGGAAGCCGTCTTTATCCAGCACGGCCACAGTCCATAATCCTTCCAAATCCACGTCTTTTGCATATGCACGCTCGACACGGTCAGAGTTCGGGGGATACCCGAATTTTGAGGGCCAGTCCTTCTTTAGCTTTAGCAAGCCTTTGTACCCGCCCCCTATATCGTACCAGTCCCACTTGGCATCCGGATTTTCATCGGAGTCGTCATCCATATCTTCACAGTATGGCTCAAGCATTTTCTCGACTCTACCCCCAGCCTCCTCAATCGTCCCTTCGTATTTAACCAAAAGCGAGTAATGTGCCAACCATACCACCTGTTACTGAATATTACAGAAAAGTAAGTATCGCCCCGGAGAAGATTTGAACTTCTGGCCTGCTGATTTCAGAAGCTTTCGACCTTGGTTTTCCTCATGGCTTTTCCCGAGGGTTTTGCCATAAGAAGGACCTAAGTCAAAAGGCTCTAACAGTCAGCCGCTCTACCAACTGAGCTACCGAGGCAATTAACAGGATGTTGATTGGCCAATCTTGTTTAAAAACGCTACTGCTTTCCCGCCGCCCGTTTATGCGTTCCTATGCTGCGCCGAATCCCGCACGGTTGCCGGCATTTCACCCATCGCATCCATTAAGCGTATTCACCAGACGGATACCCAAACCATGGGTGCTGACGGAAGCCGTTCGAATTCGGTGCCGCCAAATTCTCGTATGAACCCGATCCGCAAAGATACCATGGTATTGTCGCGGCCTACTCCCGCATCGACGAAACCGGCAGCTGTAGAAATTCCGTTTGATGGAGAATGGATACAGTGCAGGGCGAATCCCAAGGCAGCTGAATCCCCAATCCATTCTAGGAGCTTCAGGTCGCCGCCATACCCAGCAATTCCCAGCCGGCTGATTGCCCGGGGCGTAGCCACAGTCCTTACTGTCCTGCTCCAGTTGCCTGAAAATGAACTATAGGCCGATGCATTTCCCTTTCCGAAAATGCCCTCGCCGCCGATATTTTCAAATCTCAAGAGGCTATAACCCTCCGGGGATTTGCGATTTGAGAGTTGAAAGAATGCTGACGGCTGCCAACCGAAGTTATCGAAACTGCCGGAAAGACCGGGCGCCGAAATCGAGTAGCCTGAAACCGAGCCGCGAAAGCCGATCTCAGTCGATGTGGTGGATCCGCCGCCATTGCCTGTCGTGAAGTAGCTAAGGGAAGGGCGAACCATGAATCCGGCGATGCCCACCTCGCCCGCACCAGATGAATCCGGCTTATCCCCGGTGGAGGGGCCTGTCTGATGTACCCTGTAGCGCAAAGCAAGCAACTCGAAACCGATGCCGAGCCTCAGTGCGTCGGAGAAATAGCCGTTGCCGGACAGGGGGATGCGGACCGGCGCCCTGATGCTTATAGCCGGGACGGCTTTTTTATTGATTTCAAGCCGGGCCGATCCTGATTCTTCCTGGTGGATGGCCGAGCCCGTTTCGGAATGGTGGATGAGGCGAACCGAATCCTGGTAATCGGATATGCCATCATGATATGACCCCAGCGCCTGTTCGGAATACATCCTGTTTCTGACAACCCTCCGGGTGGCTTCGGTGCCGTATTCCAGTTTGGGATACCTGATTCCGAACGATTCCTTGGCGCCTTGAACAAGCGTGGCGAAATCAGCATTCCCGCTTATCGCTTTCATCACCTTTCCTCCCTTCAGGAAAATGATAGCCGCCCCCGACTCCTTCCATGCTTCCGCCGCTCTGGCCGGGATTCCTTCTGGCAGCAACCCGGACGACGAATCCGATACCATGACCTTCAGGCTTGCTCCGGAAAATTCATCGAGCTTTTCCAGATTTGCCTTCTGTGACGGGCTTGCTCCTGAAGGGCTGCGGATGAAAAGGACGATATTGCCCACGTCCAGTTCCGCCCGGTCTGTCAGCGGCAGGAATGCGGTCCTGAAGGTGCCGGGCGTCACGTCGCCTGAAACGCACCCGAATTTTGCTATATTGTATTTATCGAGCGCTCTTAGGAATGACTCCCGCATCGAAGAATTCCCGTCTCCGTCCAGATCGACCCCCTCCTTGACAGTCGCCCAGAAAAACTCGCCGAATTTTGAAATCGTCAGGCCCCTTTCCTCAGGGCTCATCGCTATTGCGGAGAACCCCGCATCGATTATCTGGTTTACGGCCCTGTCACCGTAGCAGGCGCCGATGATGAAGACGGACGGGATTTTTTTGAATCTCTCGAACAGGCTTATGAAACGTTCATGGGATATGGTCTCATCGTTCTGGAGCTTGAAGCCGCTTTCGTATCCATGCCCTCCGACATAGACGACGAGCAGGTCTTCCGATGTGATCTCTCCCGCCAGTTTGTCCAGCGTCTTGACAAGGCTCGCTTCCGAAGCGGTCCCGTCGCTGAATGACGCGGAAAGGACACGGTCTTTCGGGACTCCCCAGGCCTGCAGGGCATCCTTCGCATTTTCGATGGACGCGTTCAATTCCTGGTCCGGGCCGCCATTGATAAGGATCGCATAGACATTCCTCCGATTCGAGAATTCGGATAATACTCTCCCTTTTCCGTACTGGTCCGGATTCTCCGCCGGTACCTGGCTGAACATGGGGGCGCATGAAGAGATGGCCATCGCAAGCGGAATCGAAACTGCCGATGCTCCTCTCTTGAGCTGTGTTAACCTTGAACTCATATATTACTTATTATAATGTATGTATTTTTATGGTTACCGGACGACTTTCCAACTCGGGTTTGTGCTGGCCCTTTTGCACATGTTGAAAACTCGCTAATCCCGGCTTCAGGCCTCGCCGCACTGGCTCCATCCGCACATGATGCATTCGATGCAGCCTTCGATGTGCTTCAGCTTCGTGCCGCAGACCGGGCACATGCCCTCGCGTATGAGCTCCCTCGCCCGTTCTTCATCAACGTTCATGAGCATGATATGTCAAATCGGCTTATTTTCCGCCGCCGAATATGGCTTTCAGGCCTTTGACGAGACCCTCGGATTTCGCTTTCAGGCCGGAAAGCATACCGCTAAAGCCATCCAGTCCGCCAAGCCGAAGGAGAATCCTTTCGGTTTCCCTGATGACTTCTTTGTCGGTAAGGTTGGAATTGCGGTGAAGCGTGCCTAAAATGTCGGTGATGCCTCTTCTTGTGGCAGGAAAATTCCCTTCCTTAAGTCTTCCCTGCATCTTGCTGATGAATTCCCGGGCTTCCGGCGTCTTGAGGAAATCGTCCGAATTGCTCGAGCGGTCCTGAGTGCCTTTCCGCGTCTGCTCAGGCTCCTTCTCCTCCTCTCCCGGCGGCTTCGTCGCCATGGGTCTGAACTGGCCCACAATCATGTTTCTAGAACTCATGGCAACTTTATAAATTTACCCTAGGCCACCCTCTCAGAGGCCGAGGTCCTCGAGAATCTTTCCTGTCTTGAATTTCGAGTCGTCAATCCCGCGCTCGAGCTTCACTATCTCGACCCCCTTGGGCCGCACAGAATCCTTCTGGTCATATCCGTAGACTATGATATCCGGCTTCACGAGCTCGAGCATTTTCTTCTGGTCCTCGAATCCAGCAATCGCCAGGTCAACCGGCTTTAGGCATTCGACCATGATTTTCCGGTACTCCAGGTCATGGACCGGCTCCCTCCCCTTTTTCCGAATATGCTCGTTGCGCGCGACGGCTACGACGAGAACGTCCCCGTGCTTCTTTGCCTCGCTGAGCGTGACTATATGCCCTATATGCAGCACGTCGAACACGCCGCCGGTGAGAACGACCTTTATCCCCTTCCTCTCCTCATCCTTAAGGAAGAACCTGCCGCCCTTCTCGATGAGCATCTTTTTCTCATGCTCGCTCAGGAAGTGGTAGATGTCCTCGGCAATGCCACCGTACTGGAGTTGCATTACGAAAAGCCTGGCTGCGTCCTTCATACTCATACCCTCATTCGGCATCAATCTGGGCCTTTTGGAGCTTTCCCGAGTAATCGATATAAACCGTCTTGATGTTTGAGAACTCGTCCAGGCCGTGGATGCCCGCTTCCCGCGTGTGCCCCGTGCCCTTGACGCCACCGAAAGGCAGGTGGACCTCCGCGCCAATCGTGCTCGAATTGATGTACGTTATCCCCGACTCAATCCGCTCGATTGCCCGGAATGCGCTCCCGATATTCCCAGTGTATATGGATGAGCTCAGCCCGTATTCTACCGAGTTCGCGATATCTATCGCCTCATCCAATGTATCGAAACCAATGACCGAAAGGACCGGGCCGAAAATCTCCTCCTTCGCTATCCTCATGTCCGGCCTGACGTCGTCGAATATGGTCGGCTTGAAGAAGAAACCCCTTCCCGCGGGCTTGTTCCCCCCGCAAAGCAGCTTCGCCCCCTCGTTTATCCCGATTCCGACGTACTTCCCGGTTTTCTCCTGGGCGGCCTTGTTTATCAGCGGGCCCACGTCACTCGTCTTCTGCACCCCGGGTCCGAGGCGCAACATCCTGGCCCTGGTCACGAGCGCGGACAGCAGCCTCGATTTGATTTTCCGGTGCGCAAGGACGCGGCTTGTCGCGGTGCAGCGCTGCCCGGTCGTGCCGAACGCGCCCCAGAGTATTCCATCCACAGCCAAATCCAGCCTAGCATCATCCATAACGATGATGGGGTTCTTCCCGCCTAGCTCCAGGCCGACCTTCTTGAGGCCTGCGTTCCTGGTTATCCATTCCCCGGTGCTCTTCGAGCCAGTGAATGAAATCCCCTCGATATCCGGATGCTTCACAATCGCCTCTCCCACCGAGGATGCCGTACCTGTAACGAAGTTGACGACGCCCGGGGGCACCCCGGCCTTAATCAGCACCTTCACCATCTCATAAGCGCACAGCGGCGTATCCGAGCTCGGCTTGAACACCACCGTGTTCCCGCAAATCAATGCAGGGGCGAGCTTCCATGCCGGTATCGCGGTCGGGAAGTTCCAGGGCGTAATCAGCCCGACGACGCCGACCGGCTGCCTAATCGTCATGCAGAATTTGTCCCTTAGCTCGCTCGTTGTCGTGTGCCCATAAAGCCTGCGGCCCTCGGCCGCGAAATACTCGAAGGTGTCAATCGCCTCCTGCACGTCCCCGAGGGCTTCCGGGAGCACCTTTCCCATCTCAGTGGCCACGAGCCTTCCAAGCCTCTCCTTTTCGAATCTGAGGATTTCGGCGGCTTTCTGGAGAATCAGCCCCTTTTTGGGTGGAGGCAGTCCGGACCATTTCCCTGACGCATCCTGCGCCGCATCGACCGCCATATCCACATGCTTCCGCTCGCCGAGCGGGAACCTGGCGATGACCTTTTCTGTCGCGGGGTCGATTGTATCGAAATAGGAGTCTGTTCCCACCCATTCCCCCCCGATGTACATCTTATAGGCGGCCATACAAGGGAGAACCATCGCAATATTATTAATCTTACCCGGGAAACTAGGAGTATGAAGGGAATCCTGTTGGTCTTTGCGGTACTATTCGTCCTCGCATGCGGGTGCGTGCAGGGTCAGGTCCAGAATAACGTCAGCAATACGAGCAACGCATCGCAGCCTGTGGCGCTTCCGCCGTGCAGCGACAGCGATGCCGGGCCGGACATCTCGGTCAATGGCTCGGTCTCATTCAACAGCTCTGATTATGCCGATTCATGCAAGGACGGCTCCACGGTCATTGAAAACTACTGCGAATCCGGCAGGCCGGTCTCTAAAGAGCTCCCCTGTCCGGCTGGAACCGAATGCAAAATGGGCGCGTGCATGGAACCCCCGCTGGAAAATGATACCGCATCTCCGGCAGAACCCTGCCAGGACAGCGACGCTGGGAACGATATCTGGGCCAGCGGCACAGTGGTTTTAGAGAACCGCTCATACGTTGACAGCTGCCAGGGGGGATACGACGTCCTCGAATACTACTGCGAATCAGGAAAGCTGAAGCAATCCTCAAAAAACTGCGGGGCCGGCAACAAATGCGAATCCGGCTCTTGCGTTCCCTTGAACCGCACCTGCTCAGACAGCGGCTCAAATGAGCTCGAAGCCGGCAGCGCCACGCAGTACGGCGGCGGGATGGTGGTTGAGAGCAAGCCGGATTCCTGCATCGACGCAAGCTCGAAAACCGACTTTTTCTGCCAGGGTGCGACCATCGCGTCCAAGATAGTAGAATGCCCTGAAAAAACCTATTGCTCAGGGGGCGCCTGCATCCCGCTCTGCACGGACAACGATGGAGGGGCGGATTACAAAGTTGCTTCCTACGCGCGGGATTCATCGGGGACATACAACGATTATTGCGCAGACAGCAGCCTCCTGATGGAATACGTGTGCACGGACAGCGGGGCAGTGGTCCAAAGCACCTCGTGCAGCGGGGTCTGCTTGGACGGGCGCTGCTATGACAGTTCCGAACTCAAATGCAAGGAATATGCCTCAAGCAACGAAGTGCGCCTTCTTGCCGGCACTACCGCAGTAAGGAATGAGACGGACAGCTGCGTGGACTACCAGACCATCCTGGACTACCGCTGCATATCGAACCGCATCGAGTTCCTTTACCAGTCCTGCGATGACGACGAGATATGCTATCAGGCGGATTGCATTGCCATCACAGTGGCGGCGTGCTATGACCTTGACGCTAATGCACCGGAAGGTGCGGTCCATGTGGCATCTGAGGCTGTAGAGACAACGAACAGCTCTGTGAAATCCGTGAAGGAAGACTACTGCTTCAACGACTACACGCTTGCAGAATACTCGTGCAGCGGCACGTCATCGACAGTGGACTTCATCCAGTGTCCCCAAGATGAGAAATGCATCGATAACGCCTGCGTCTACCCTTATTCATGCAGCGATAGCGACGGGGGCGCATCTTACCAACCGGGCGAGGCGACTCTTACCGAAGGCGGAACCGTCATCAGGACCGAGCGCGATGCGTGCTCGAACGAAAACGTTATCCACGAAGTTCTGTGCACGGATGATGGGAAGATAGCCTACGAGCTGCTTGAATGCCCCGCAGGGATGACTTGTGACAGCGTGAATGGTTCATGCAAATGAGGTCGGAAACCCTGGCGAAGAGGTGGAAAAAATATGTTGCTTCCGAAACAGCATCTTGAAGTTGCTAAGATATTCGAAGGATTGCACAGCAGCCAATACCAGCCCTGCGGGATAGACATCACCCTCAAGGAGGTCTACCGGTTCAAGGAGGCCGGGCTGATTGATTTCGACAACAAGGAGAGGAAAATCAGCCAGGTCGAGCCCGTGGTGTTCGATTCCGGTACGGATTCCGACCGCGTCCTGCTCAAGCCCGGCGCGTACAAGGTGATATTCAACGAATACGTCCGCATACCGAAGAACGTGGCAGGCCTCTGCCTTCCGCGCTCGTCGCTTCTGAGGTGCGGCGTCACGCTCGAATGCGCGGTGTGGGACCCTGGTTACGAAGGGCGGAGCGAAGCCCTGCTGGTCGTGCGCAACGAGCATGGGGCGGTATTCAAGAAGAATGCGAAAATCGGCCAGATGATTTTCATCCGCCTGGCCGAGGATGCGAAAACGCTGTACGAGGGCCAGTACAAGGGGGAGAACCGCTAGCCACTCATCTCCTTCTTAGTCGCTGGATCTCGGGCCTTGAGCCGAAGATGCTCCCCGTATTCGGGACAGCGGGCATGATGGCTATCCTGAACACCTCGGTTGAGTGTGTCTTCGGCTCTAATGGAATCCTGCATATTTTCGGCGTTTCATCTCTGCATTGCCTCTGCTTTGCCCAGTGGCGCCTCGCATATGCCTGGGGTTTCGATTCGTTCGACGCTCCCCGTATCCCCTCGCAAATCACGGGGTCGGCCGGCTGCGGCTCCCTGCCAGCATTGGGCGAAAAAACAGCCTCTATCTCGCGGAGGAGGGATCTGAGCTCCCCGCTCTGAAGCTTACCCCTGAAGGCGCAATTCTTGGCCATCCTGGCAAGTTTGTCGCGTTCGGCGTCCTTCCTCCTTATTTTCACGAGCATCTTCCGGCAGGTTTTGCTCGGCAACTTCTCAAGAAGGGGTGGACCTGGAAAGCGTCTGCCTGCTTCCTTACCAGCATCCACGTCCTCATCTGCATCAGAGTCAATCTCATCGTTCATGTTTAGCACCAATGTTGGCTTAATGATATAAGCGCGCTCCAATCAGCCCTTGAGGAATTTCGCTATCGTCGATTCAAGGCTACCCGTGCGCTCCTTGATTTCGAAATCTATATGCAGGACCGGTATATCCACTTTCAGCAGCTTTGTGAGGTCTATCGGCGTTCCGGAAACCACTATCTCCGCCCCGCTCTTGTTTATCGTCTCCGCAAGCTCCTTCATCTGCTTGTCGTAATACCCCATCGACGGAACGACCAGCCCGATGTTGTCGAATTTCGAATAAACCTCCTTGATGCTCCCGACAGCAAACGGCCTCGGGTCGATTACGTCCGCCCCGTTCCTCGCGGCGTACTCGAATCCGGCGCCGAATTTCATCCCCCCGTGCGTCACGGTCGGGCCGTCCTCGATGACTATCGTCTTCTTGCCGTACAGCTCGACCGCCTTGGACGGCGTCAATTCCATGTCCGTCTCAATCACTTTCGCCTTCGGGTTCGCCTTCTCGCAGTTCTTGAGGATGCGCCTGACATCCATCGGGTTCTCGCTCACCTTGTTGATGACTATGATGTCCGCGGAGCGGAAATTCGTCTCGCCCGGATAATACCATAGTTCATGGCCCGGGCGGAGAGAATCGGCAATCGTTATGTGCAGGTCCGGCTTGATGAACGACATGTCGTTGTTGCCCCCGTCCCATACGATGATATCCGCCTCCTTCTCAGCCTGCTTCAAAATCTCCGCGTAATCGATTCCGGCATACACGATGACGCCGTTCCGAACGTGCGGCTCATACTCCTCCCTCTCTTCAAATGTGCATTCCTGCTTCTCCATGTCTTCTAGGGTCGCAAAGCGCTGGACACGCTGCTTTGTTAGGTCCCCGTAGGGCATCGGGTGCCGGATTACGACGAACCTGACGCCTTTCGCCCTGAGGATTTTTGTCAGTGTCCGGGAAAGCGCGCTTTTTCCAGCCCCGGTCCTGACCGCGGTGACGGCTATCACCCGCTTGGAGCTTTTCAGCATGGTCTCGCGCGGGCCGAGAAGCACAAAGCTTGCACCCTTTGCCTGGGCCCGCGAAGCGAGATGCATGACATACTCGTGGGCGACATCCGAATACGAGAAATAGACCTCGTCAATCGAATGCTTCACGATAAGCTCCTCCAGCTTTCCCTCATCGAAAATCTGTATGCCTTTAGGGTAGAGCTTCCCTGAAAGCTCCGGGGGGTATCTCCTGTTCGCGATATTAGGAATCTGCGTCGCGGTGAACCCCACGACATAGTAATTCGGGTTATCCCTGAAAAACATGTTGAAATTGTGGAAATCCCTGCCTGCAGCCCCAAGAATGAGCACGTTCCTCTTCATAGGGTTGATTATATCCTATGAATTTTTTATTCTATCCTGTAAAAGCGCCTTATGAGAATCGTTATCGCACTCGGGGGCAATGCCCTTCTGCGCAAGGGGGGCAAAGGGACAGCGGCCGAGCAGCTCTTGGCCGCGAAAGGGGCAATCTCAAGCCTCGGGCCAATCCTTCGGGAGAACCAGGTGGTCCTAACGCACGGCAACGGGCCGCAGGTCGGCAACCTGCTCATCCAGCAGCAGGCGACCAAAGATGTCGCACCCATGCCCCTCGATGTGCTCGATGCCATGACGCAGGGCGAGATAGGCTATTACCTCTCGAGCGCGGTCTCGATGACGGGCCTTCATTCGGCGACGCTCATCACAAGGGTTGTGGTCGACCCGGATGACGAGGCATTCAAGAACCCCTCAAAACCCATCGGCCCTTTTTACGACGCCCCGCCTAAAACCCAAAACGCGCAGCCCGGAACCGAATACCGCATGGATGCCGGACGGGGATATCGCCTTTTCGTCGCTTCTCCCGAGCCGCTAAAAATCCGTGAGCATGACGCCATAAGCGCCCTGCTCGAAAAAGGGTTCGTCGTGATAGCGGTCGGGGGCGGAGGCATACCGATAAAGAAAAGCGGGGAAGGGCTTGAAGCCGTCATCGACAAGGACTCCGCGACCTCCCTGCTCGCATCGCATATCAAGGCAGACCTGCTCGTTTTCGTAACCTCCATCGATGCCGCCTACCTGGATTTCGGGAAAACGTCCCAACGCGCCCTTGGCCGAACCAGCGCTCAGGATGCGAAAAAACACCTGGAGGATGGGCATTTCGCAGAAGGCAGCATGAAACCGAAGGTCGAGGCGGCGCTCCGCTTCCTGCAAGGCGGGGGAAGGAAGGTCGTCATCTGCTCAATCGAAGACATCGGTGCTGCGCTTCTGGGCCGCGCAGGGACGACATTGGTTCCTTGATGTGGTCCAGGCGACCGCAGATAACCCGATGTTTAATAATCCCTTGATGCGGATTGCCTTCCATGCCAAACAGAAGCAAACTCCAGGCGGCCATCGGTCTCCGCCTCATCTGCCTTGTCGTTTTATCCATCGCAGGATGCATGCAGACGCGCGGAGGCGGAAACGAGCCCCCGCGCAATCTGACATCGGAAGACCTGGCGCCTTTTATCCAGGCCGGCTGCCAGAACGGTTCGGACGATTATCTCGATTGCGCCAACGCGTCCTTCCGCTCACAGTTCCACTGCTTCTCCACCTCGCTCCAGGTCATGGGCGACGGGCTCTCCCTCGAGCCGTCAATGGTCCTGGTAGCGTGCCCGGTTGAAGTCTACGGCAACAATTTGACAGAGGCCCAAATGGAGGGCTTTTTCTACTGCAGCGGCGGGATGCTCCGGACATGCACGAGCTACGTGGCCTGGGACGGCTCGAAATTCGTCCAGATAAGAAACCCCGACGCCCTTGCGCGTTTTGCGGCGCCCATTTCAAGCGAAGGCGAAGCGCTGGCGTTCATAATCCTTTCCAAAGACGTCATTCGCACAGTCGAGCGCGGACCACTTCCTTCACTAGCTGCCAAGGCGCAAAAAAACGAATCAGGCTTCCTGGTCACTGCATACAGCCACAATACATTCGGATGCTATGACAAGGTCGATTACGAAGAGGTCCGGTTCCAGGTATCGCCTGAAGGGAAAATCGAAGAGCTCGGCCGCAAGGTTGTATATACAAGGAACCTTGGCTATGCAGTATGCGTGGACTGAAGTCAAGCATCACACGTCGACTATCACTATGGCTTTCCATCCGTCCTTAACCTTCTCGACTTTAAACTTATGCCAGCTCACGGCCTTCACATCCACAAGGAGGTGGTGCTTTTTTTGGTCCAATTGCTCGCCCTTGAGGTTCGCAACAAGCACCAGGCCCTCCCTGGCCTTAGAAATCTTCAAATCATAGTCCCGGAAAAGAAGCTGCTCGGCATCCTTGAGGAAAATCAGCTCCTGGAGGAAATCGTGCAGCAGCCTCTCGGCATCTTCAGCTTTGAGAGTAAATTCCTTGCGGACATCTGCCCTTATCTCTTTCAGATCCTCAATCTGGGTGTTGGTGACCGCATCAGCCGCGCTGATGAACATCTCCTCGAGTGTCGCGCCTGTCGCCTCGAATGCGATATCCGCCATCGTCAGGCCTTCAAGGAATCTGTAAGGCATCGTATCACTTCACTTCAGCATTAACTTGTTCATCGCCCATCATTATATCCTTATACTGCCTGCCGAATCAGGGGGTGGATGCCGATTCAAACGACCTGATGACGCCGTCCTTGGACCTCTGCGCCCCTTCTCCGATGAAAACCAGCTCGGTCTTGCTACACGCATGCTCCTCAAGCTCAACCCTCCCCGCCACGTAGTTCACGAGGAAGCTGCCCTTATTCGTCCTGGCGAACCCCTTCGCCCGATAAATCCCGGCCGGCAGCGTTTCAAGGATGCGGATAAGCGAAGCATGGTCCAGCACGTTTTCTGATAAAAAATCGAAATACCCGAAAGCGACCTTGTGCGTCTTGTGCACCGGGGCGGGCCGATTGCGTGCGATTCCGAAAAGCGCATCTGTCTCAACCCCGCACCGCTCTGTCTCCATAATCGCGGCACGGCCGTTCAGCTTCTCCACCGCCTGCCTCACAAGCCCGAGCGCCTCCCCCGTCACGAGGTCCGCCTTGTTGATGATTATAATGTCGGCAAGCTCAATCTGCTCCCTACCAGTGTGCCCAAGGCTCGGAAACCTCGCCATCGAATCCGCATCCACAACCGTCACAACCGAGTCCAGCCGAATAAGCGGGATGTTCTCCTTGATGTCATATGCGAGGGCGGCTGGCTCGGCGACCCCAGTCGTCTCGACCACAATCCATTCCGGTTTCGCAGTCTCCAGCAGCTCTGCCACCGCCACGCTGAATTCGCCCGAAAGCGAGCAGCAGACGCAGCCGCCTGCAAGCTCGGCCATGGTGATATTCTTCCCCGAGACGACCTTGCTGTCGATGGCAATCTCGCCGAATTCGTTCATGATGATGGCGAGCCTCATGCCGCTCTCATCGGCTATCCTGCGAAGCAGCGTGGTCTTGCCGGAACCGAGGTATCCGGTAATAATCGTGACTGGCACGCGCAATCCAATCAGCCCTTGACATTGCCTATAGGTACGAGCTTGGCCACCTTGTTGGATAAGCCAGCCTGGTGGGTGGATTCGATGACATCATCGAT
Source organism: Microcaldota archaeon (assembly GCA_043800955.1). Classification (GTDB taxonomy): domain Archaea; phylum Micrarchaeota; class Micrarchaeia; order Anstonellales; family Bilamarchaeaceae; genus Bilamarchaeum. The sequence goes on along the minus strand of JAZDMN010000060.1, from coordinate 3,145 downwards.
GTTCTTGTACGCCGCGCCCGCCTCTTCGGCGAGCCCCGCATATGAGCCCGTCTTGACGTAAATCCCGCGCTTCTCCATGTCTTTTTGCAGCTGGTCGCCGCGGTAGAGCTGCTTTGCCCTTGTCCTGGACATGGTCCTGCCGGAACCGTGCGCGGTGGTGAACCAGCTGGCGGCGCCGGTTGAGACGCCCGAAAGCAGGTAGCTCCCCGTCTCCATGCTCCCGCCGATGATTACTGGCTGGCCGTCGTCGCGGAACCTCGGCGAGAGCTCTTCCCTGCCCGGGCCGTATGCCGCGGTCGCGCCCTTGCGGTGGACAACCAGCTCCTTCATGCCCCCATTGACATTGTGCTTCTCTATCGAAGCCCTGTTATGAGAGACGTCGTAGACCTGCCTCATCCCGAGCTTTTCAGCATCGGTCTTGAACACTTCGCTGAATACCTCGCGCACGCGGTGGACGATTGTCTGCCTGTTTGCAAAACTCATGTTCATTGCGCACTTCATCGCCTTGAAATACGCCTGCCCCTCAGGCGAATTGAAAGGGGCGCATGCAAGCTCCCGGTCAAGTATCCTTATCTTGTACTTGCTTTCCATGACAGAGAGGAACTGGTTGAGGTAGTCCGTAGCCACCTGGTGGCCGAATCCGCGCGAGCCGCAATGGAACATGATGACAATCTGGTCCGGGAATATCCCCCATTTTTTTGCGAGCGCCTTGTCGAATATGTTCTCTTCGCGGACATGCTGGATTTCGAGGTAGTGGTTGCCGCTGCCAAGCGTGCCTATCTGGCTTTTACCCCTTTCGACGGCCCTGTCGCTAACGGTTTTCTCGTCAGCGCCGTCGTCCCGCCCGCGAAGTTCGGTCGCATCCAAATCATCAGACAATCCGTATCCATGCTCCACGCACCATGGGGCGCCTTCCTCGATGACCTTGCGGAAGCCCTGGGCATCCAGCTTCACGAAACCTTTGCTACCCACTCCGGACGGGACGCGCCCGAAAAGCATGTCGACAATCTGCTTCAGGTGCGGCTGGACGTCTTTCAGGGTCAGGTCGGTCCGCACGAGCCGCATGCCGCAGTTGATGTCGAAGCCGATGCCGCCTGGGGAAATGACCCCGTTGTCGTTGATGTCCATCGCCGCCACGCCCCCAATCGGGAATCCGTAGCCACTGTGCCCATCAGGCATGCAATAGGCGTAATTCACGATGCCAGGAAGCGTCGCCACGTTGGTTACCTGGTCGAAGACCTGGTTGTCCATGTGGTTGAGCAGCCCCTCGCTGGCAAATATGCGCGCTGGTACAAGCATTCCCTGCTTGAAGTCTGCCCCTATCTCCCAAACGTAATCGTTAATCTTCCTGAAACTGGGCTTTTTGAGTTCCCTGTTGAAATCCATTGTCACACCTCGATGTAGCAAAACAAGCATAGACACTAGGAAAGATACATAAATTAAACTTAGCGGAGAAAGGATGCCATGCGATTCTTTCCTGAGGACTTGAGAAACGAGGCGAAAGCCATCGCCTCAAGCGGCAAGGGGGCGAGGCAGGTCTGGGCCGAATTGAAGCAGTGGGCTGGAAAGCGCGGCCCCGCGGCCATGAAAAGCGCTATGATGGAGTTCCTCAGCACTTATGGCGGAACACCTGAAGCAGCATATGTCATGCCGGAGCTTATGCGAAACGCATCCCAGGTGTTTTCCCCAAGCGAGCGGGGGGAGCTTGTCCAGCTTGCTATGCGCAAGCCTGTGATGCCAGATTTCCGCGCGCCGCAGAAGTCGCTTTCACCGAAATCGATGTTCCCAAACCCATCGTCAGACCGCTCGGCATTGTCGCTGATTTTCGGGCCGGTTTCACGGGAAGGCTCTGCCCCGCGCCTCGGGGTGATAGAGCCCCTCTCCCCGAACCAGGACCACGCTTACATGCGCGACATGCCTATACGCGCCCGCGAGCGCCTTGAGACTGCCATGCTTGCGCCGCAATCGCGTTTCCAGGCGCCTAATACCAACGAGCATGGAGACAAAGCCCGGCAGTTCGATTTCGACCCCCACAAGAGTCCGGACAGCCGCTCGATAGGCGCCCAGAAAGCGGAAAATATAGTGCGGAGCCTCATCCACTCGGTCCGTTCGCACGGCAGGGAAGACCACCCCCATTTATCTCCGTCGGTTCCGGCTGTCCGGAAAACGCCAAAAAAAGGCGCACGCGTTTCAAAAGCAGCCAAAGCCGCGAAAAAGAGGCCTTTGCGCACCTCAAAACCGAAAGCCAAGGCGAAGACGCGGAAATCCGGAGGCAAAAAGACGGCCGCGAAGTCCGTAAAAGCCCCGGTTCGCCTGCGGAAAAGAAGGAAGAAGTGATTTGCGATGCGCAAGGCGCTTCTGGTCATTCTGCTTCTTATTTCTGAAGTCCACCCCGGGATTTCCAATCTTGGGCTTTCTGGTTCGTTGGACTCATCCGGAACTGCTTCCCTTACAATCGCGACAGATTTTTTCTCCTCATCGGGCAAGACTGCCTGCCTGAACATCTCCGGCTCCCTGGACGAAATCCAGGTAAAGGACAGGAGCGGTCTGGTTATCGGGCACACGGAGCGCCACGAGAATAACTCAACGCTCATCTGCGCCCCAGTTCCTGTGAACTATCTGGAATACTCGGCAACCTCATCTTCATGGACGACAAAGAGCGGCTCGCTTTGGGACTTCGACCTTTCAGTCGGTTCGACTGAGAACATAAGCGCTTTCAACGCGTCGATGGTTTTGCCCCCTGGCTCAACCCTCAAAGGGACTAATGGCGCCGTCTCGAGCGGGAATGGCTCGCTCATCATCTCGTACTCTGCCCGCCAAATCGACACGGCACACCGTGCCCGCATGCGAGCATCATATGAGCTTGCCGCGAATACGGAACAAGCGGCCCCTCCGGATTATATGCTGATTGCCGGGCTCGGAATCCTGGCATTGGCGGCCATTCTCTTTATCGCAATCCAGATAAAAAAGGCCAAGGCAGCGCAATCCCCACCCCTATCGCAACCACCTTCGCCTGTGACGCAAACTCCTGCGAGCGTCCATCCGGTCGCACCATCCGCTCTGGAATCGAACGCCATATTCAGGACGCTGGATGAAACCGACCGGGAAATAATCCGGGAGATATCCAGGCAGGGCGGAAAGACAA
>JAZDMN010000058.1:0-6135 GCA_043800955.1 Microcaldota archaeon | reverse complement strand
ATCCATTTCATCCCCGGCCATGAACTCGTCCGCACGGTCTCGCCCGAAGGGTTCCTGCTTATTAAGGCAAATGGCGGCTTCAGTCCAATCATCGTCGGGCATGAGGAAATTCTGCTGCAGTGCGGCGAACACCCGTTCGTGTTCAGGTACACCATCGAGACCGACTTCAACCCGATTTTCGAGAATGCCATCATCTCGGCGAGCTTCTTCTGATTGCTTTATAAAAGTTATTCGGCATCTTCAGTGTTTGAACACGCGCTGCTGCAAACAATCTGCGACATTGCGTGTTTTGGGCCTGTAGCTCAGCTCGGTTAGAGCGACGGTCTTATACGACACGTTCTAGCACAGTTGTCTATACGACTGAGTGCCTATGAAAGCCGTAGGTCCGGAGCAAACTTTTTAGGAAAAAGTTTGATCAAAAACCGACTTGCTAAAAAGTTTCCGGAATTCAAAAGAGTCGAAGGTTTCGACCTGCGATTCTGCGGCTCTCCGCAGGCCCAATTTTTCCTTTGCCCCCAGTTTCCGGTCTTCAGCTTCGCACTTGTTCGCCACAGCGAACAAGGCGCACATTGTCGCCTCGACAATGACGTGCCGGCTGGAAAATTGGGACAATCAAGTTCGCAAAGCGAACTTGGTGCGCCTTTTTCGGTTCGCCGAAAAAGTGCGAGAAGTGGCCGAGCAGCGGCGAGGCCACGACAGCCCAATTTTTTCTTTTATACAGTGCCAGCCAGAGGCATGCCTCCTGGAAATTGGGCATAATGCGGAAGAGCGGGGCGCATCACAATAAGGAACCGCCCGAATCCCCCTACACCTTTATTTTTCTCCTGTATTTTATGTAAGTAGCGTAATCGATGTACTTCTTCTTGGCGATGTAGTCCTTGGTTTTGGGCGCCTTGTCCCTGGCCGCTTCAATCCTGTCGGTCACGACCATCGAGAACGAGTCGCTTCCTGCTCCCGAACCGAACGATGTCAGGAGTATCCTCGCGCCCGGCTTCGCCTCATCAAGCACCGCGCTCAGGCCGAGCGGGGATGCGCCTGAATACGTGTTCCCCACGGTTGGCGTGAGCAGGCCTGTCTTGAGCTTTTCAGGTGGAATCCCGAGCTTCTTCGCCGCTTCTAGCGGGAACTTGCCGTTTGGCTGGTGGAACACGACATAATCGTAATCCTCGAGCTTGGTTCCCAGCTTCTGCAGCAATCCCTGCGTCGCGCTGATGACGTGCTTGAAATATGCGGGCTTACCCGTGAACCGCCCCCCGTGCGTGGGGTAGTCGGCATGCTGCCTGCGCCAGAAATCCGGCGTATCCGTAGTGAACGAGAACGTGCCCTCGACCTTGGCAAGCGATTCTGAATCAGGGCCTGCGATATATGCCGCGCCTCCTGAAGCTGCGGAGTATTCCAGCGCATCGCCGGGCCTTCCCTGTGCAGTGTCCGCGCCTATAGCCATTCCATAGTCAATCATCTTGGCGTCCACCATCGCAAGCACAATCTGGAGCCCGGCTGTGCCGGCCTTACAGGCGAATTCCAGGTCCGCACATGTGAGGTTTGGCGTAGCCCCGATGGCTTCCGCGACTACTGTGCCGGTCGGCTTGACCGCGTATGGGTGCGATTCGCTTCCTACATACAAGGCGCCGAGCCTCTTGGCGTCGATGCCTCCGCGGGCTATCGCATTCCTTGCCGCTTCGACGGCTATCGTGGCCGTATCCTCGTCCACGCCGCCAACCGCCTTTTCGAGGATTCCTAGCCCCTTCTCGATGCGGTCGGGTTCCTCGCCCCAGACGCGTGCAATCTCAGAAGTCTTTATCCGATAAACCGGCACATAAGCGCCATAACCGATGATGCCTGCCATAAATATCTGCCTCTGACTCGGATGAATGCTATGTCGATTTTGCTTTAAAAAACTGCTATTTCTTCCTTCTTGAGGGCCTGGTCCCCGCAAACGAGAGCGCCAGAGCCCCGAGAACGACAATCCCGGCGATGGCTATCAGGTAGCCGTAGTTCAACTCCTGGCTTTTCACGACGATCGGGCCGCCTGATTCGGACATCACATCAAGAAGGTCGAAAGAGGCGCTGTTGCCAGAGACTGTGCCTTCAACGCTGCCCGCCCTGGCTTCTGATACCTTGGAAGGCATGATGACGGTGTATGTGATGTTCGCCTTGAGGCTTTTCAGGATTGCAGCCGCCTCCGCGTTCCCTTCCGTGTCGCTCAGGTCGATGGATTTAGCCGAGCCCCCGGTTCCAGAGTATTCCGTCGCGTTTGCTGCCACAAGAAGCCTCGCAAGGGAATTGCTGAACTTATCTGTCGGCACCCTGCTGATGCTCATCGTGTGCGTGATGGAGGGGATTCCATACTCGCTCGAGAAAACGTAGTATCCGCCTGATGCGAAGCTCTCGGTGATAACGATTTTTTTATCTTCAACATCCACGCTGCAGTTGATGCTTGAGGTTTTTTCGCAATAATCCGCCATCCTCGCAAGTCCTTCGGTTGCGAGCTGGTTCGAGAAGACCGCAATCTCCATGGTCTTCTCCATGCTTGAAGCGCCGTTCCTGGAAACAGTCTGGATGTAGGACTGGTCGATGGCTGCGCTTGCGACTAACGATATAAGCAGAATCGCGAAAATCTCCCTTCTCATAATTAACAGCTAGCAGTGCAAATAATAAAAACCGCACGCTCGGGCGGAATTCGGGGCCGTTTATGCATGTTGAGAGCACTATCATCGATTCAGCGCTTTTTCTTGTATTCCCGCACCATCTCACGGATGCCTTTCTCGAGAGGGCGGGGAGAGAACCCCAGCTCGGCCTTCGCCTTGCTGCAGTCGAACGCCCGGTCGTATCCTAGGACGGCCACATGCTCGCGCGTCAGCTTCGGCCTCTTCCCCCCGAACCAGTATCCGATTTCGGATAGCGCTGCCGCGAGCATGGCAACAGCCCGCGGCATCCTCTTCCGCGGTGATTCGACCGATAGCTCGGATGATGCGATTGAGAGAATCTCCATTTGTGTCAATGACTCGCCCGCAAGGACGTAGACCCCGCTTCCCTTTTCAAGCGCTTTGCGGAAAGCATCGGCAACGTCGTCGACATGAACGAAAGGAACCCTGTTCTTCCCATCCCCGATAATCCTCATCTTCCCCCGCTCAAGCATGGAAAGCACGCGGTTGTAGTCCTCGAACTGCGGCCCGTACAATGGGCCAATCCGGAAAATCACGTGGTCCGCGAATGACGCCACTATCCGCTCGGCCTCGTATTTGCTCCTTGCGTATTCGGAATCCGGCCTTGCCGGCGTTCTTTCATCCGCCGGTATCCTCTCCAGCGATTTCCCGTAGACGGAAACCGAGCCGGCGAACAGAATCCTGCAGCCAATCGGAGCGGCATCGACGATTTTTCTTGTCAAATCCACATTCGCCTCGCGCATTTTTTTCTTATCGAGCGTGTCCGTCGAGCCGGATGCGATGATGATCGCCGAAGCATCCGCAAGCGTTTTTTTCAGGCTTTCCCTGGAATACTCGGATACGACCTCCTCCTTCAGCCCGGACTGCCTGCGCACAACCGGCACAGCGTCGATTTTTGAGATGATGGCCCGCCCGAGCCTGCCGCTTGCGCCGATGACATATACCCTTCCCTTTTTTTTGGGCTTGTCACTTGTCATGCTTTTTTGCGGCCTCCGCGATTTTTTTATCGAGCCTTTTCTCAGCCTCCAGCCTCTCGAACTGGTAGTCCTGCATGTCTACGAATTTCATCTGCCTCCCAAGGCGCGGGTGCACCCGCGATATCTCTATGTACATCCCCTGCGCCACGCGCCGGTAATCTACGTGGCCCTGCATCTGGGAGCGCAGCTCGCAGAAATGGAACGCCTCGCGCAGGTTCATCGTCATCTGCCAGCGGATGCGGTAGGCGAGGGGCACGACATATTGTGCCTGGAGCGGGTGTTTCTTCGCAATCGATTCCCATGCGTTTTTCGCAGCATCCATCGCGTCCCTGAACTCCGGTTCGAATCCGGATTCCACAATCTCCTTGGGGAGCGTGAAGCCGTGCAGGCAGCCAAGCGCCTGCCTCTGCTGCGTCAGTACGCGGTGCCTGTGTATGTCGCGGTAGCATCCATAGTTCGCGCAGATGTCGAATGTGTATGTGGCCGTCTCGTAGGCGCGGCCGGGTTTGTGCCTCCGGTTCGCCCGCTCCCCGGAATACGCGGAAAGAATCCTCTCGCGCTCGGCATTTTCCATGCCCCTGGCCTTACCGAGCAGGCCCTTCATCGAAGCGTTCGTATAAGGGTAAAGAGCCGCTGCGATGATGTGCTCCTCCGCATCATTGTCATAATCAACAAGGACTACCTCGTCCGCCTCCGCCTCTGCCGCTATGCCCGTCCCGAAGCCGTCCATGCGCGTCTTCCTGATGTAATCCTGCATCTCCTTGCCATGCGGGGTGTCGGGCCGCTTGACGAACGAGGGTATCGCGGTCCGAAGCTCGGTTTGCATGGATTTCGCAAGGTCCCTCATCTCCGCAAGCGGGTCCGAATAAAGCTTTGTGATAAGATACTCGTAGGCCCTGCCGTTGCCGAAGAAGCCCATGTTCGTTTTCGTCGATGCCGGAAGGAGGCCGCGGATGATATCGCACGTCTTTGCCCGGACCGTCGCCTCATACGCCCGCTCGCTGAGCGATTCGCCGCGGGGCATCCTTTCAGAGAAGAATTTCGAGACCTTCGGGATAAGCGAGGAGTATGTTGAAAAGAGCATGTCGCACGTCTCCCTGTATTGCGGGGCGAACTCCGAACCCATAAGGTCAGGCTCCTCGTAATAGCGCCATTTCCCGTTTTCATCCTTCTGGTCGAAATAGACGTATCTTGTCGATTTTTCGAGCGGGGAAAGCCCGATTCTCGCGTCCTCGACCATCTTCGTCGCGATTATCGAGATATCCTCAAGCGCTATATGCGCGCCAGCGAGTTCCGCAACGGAGTCATCGCCATAGCCAAGGAGCACCCTGTCATAGAACTGCTCGGCCTTCTCGGTGGCGACCAAGTCTCCGAATCCGGCTCCCGAAACGGAGCTGTCCACCCCCTCCTTCACCTCGAACCCGATATCCTTGTTCTTTATGAACTCGTCAAGGAGCGTGCGCCGCAGGCTTTTCGTGCTCCTGCTGTACCTTGAGAACAGCGCGCCCTTCACGACCTCCGGGAGGTTGCGCAGGACGAAAACCGGCCTGTCCATGTTGCTGACGAAAGGTGCGAGGAGCCGCCTCTCCTCATCTGTGAATGTCTCCATGGGGGGTTCTCGCAGAAAAGGGTTTTTATCCTGTGCGATGAGACGGCCGGAAACAGCGCGATTCCCGGTGGTTCGGGGATATTTCCTGCCCTTCATCATTATAAATTGTTTCTTTTAAAGTAAATAAGTGGTTTCATGAAGCTCATTCACATGGATGCCCCGCCGCAACGTAAAACGGTCCGGGCTGCGGTAGCAGCGCTGTCCGCATTCTTCCTCTGTTCGTGCGCAGCACCGGTAATGAACCCTGCTTATCCGTCCCAGATGCCTTATCCCATCGCCGCAGAAAAGCCTCCGGAATCCGAACCGGCCATGGAAGCGAACGCTATTGAAAAAAAGGATTCTGCGCTCCTGTCCTCTTGGACGCGCGGGCGCTGCATCTTCAAGAACGGTCATATATCCTACTCGGACGACCTCGCTTCCCGCCGCTCCTCGCTAAGGCCTGATTCAGGCACGGCTGGTGCCCGCACTCTCCTATGTTCGGATGATTTCACCGTCCTTCTGCTTCCGCAACGTGTCATCGTCTCGCTCGGAGGGGAAAGCATCCTATCCGGAAGGGAGATGCTCGGGATGGTCGGCGGGCGTTATATCGCAGCAAACTCATATGAAGTCAGCCTCGGTCACATTATCTCGGAGGATGGCGGGGTGTCGTCTGCCCTGCTCGATGGTGCTGTTCTGAGAATCATAAGCAGCAGGGGCAGGAGCTGGAGCATCCATCTTGGCGATCCGTTCAACGGATGGAGCATTTATTGTTTTTGAAGGCCGAGAATACTGCCGGCTTCAGCCGAGCAGTTGAATCGGCCCAAATTTCTTTCTAATCCTTACCTTCAGAAGTAGCTTTGGCAGCGGGCGCGCCGCCCCAGAGGGGCGGCACACAAACCTTCAG
>JAZDMN010000051.1:0-24215 GCA_043800955.1 Microcaldota archaeon | reverse complement strand
TTCTCGGCATTGGCCAACGTTAGGCTTTTTGGTGCAAATATGGGATTGCTTGGAGGGATGAAATATCTCGCAGGATTCGCATTGGAGCAGTGGAAGAGCCCGGATGAACTCGCACGATTGCAGGAGAGCCGCCTGAAAAATGCCTTCAAAGAGGCATCCCGCACCCGGTACTACAGGGATTTGCTGCGGCAATCTGATTTGCGCTCAACTGGCGCCTTTTCCGTATTGGAATCCCTCCCAACAACTTCGAAAGAGCATATCCAGTCCAATCCTGATGCATTCATCCAGGATGGACACGATGGCAAGGGCATCATATCCCGCGAAACGACGGGTTCGACTGGGAAACCGCTTAAGGTGCGGATGGACAAAAAGGCCTCTACAATCCGCACCGCTCTCATGCTGCTTAATATGATGTCCTGCGGACTGACGCCCTTTAGCCTGACGGCGGACCTTTGTTTCTCGGATGGGGTCAGGCGTCCGCTTTCTGGCCGTGCTTACGGCGTTCTGCCATGGTTTTCCCTGGATATTCTGGATGATGAGAAGAAGAACCTTGAAATCATGCGCAAATGCAGGGCAGATTCGCTAGGTTACTACCCCTCAGCGATGACACTTCTTGCCCGGGCAAACATGGATAGCCAGAAGCCTTTACGGCTGAAGCAGGTCCTTTCCGGGGCTGAGATGCTGGTCCCGGGCTGGCGTAAGCTCCTTGAAGACTCGTTCTGCTGCCCGGTTTTCAACTTGTACGGCTCATGGGAATTCGGCCCTATGGCATGGGAATGCCCGGAAGAGCACAGTCTGCATGTCAACACAGGCTCCTTCCACATGGAAATCCTGGATAGCCGGAACCGCCCGCTCAGCCATGGAACAGGACGAGTGGTTATTACCTCGCTGTGCAACGGCGCCATGCCTCTTCTAAGGTATGAGATGGAGGACCTTGCCGGCTGGGGCGGGCAATGCCCTTGCGGACGCGGTCTCCCAGTCCTCAAATCGCTTGAAGGCAGATCCGACGACATGGTCGTTTTGCCGAGCGGCCGGCTTCGCTCGCCGCGTTCGGTCCGTTTCACGGATTTGGAATGCGTTGTGAAGGGAATCAGGACCTACCAGCTCATACAGGAGAAGGAAGACCTTTTCCTCTTCCGCTACGTGCCATCCTCAGCAGGCTTCCCGGAATCCTCCCGAAAAGAAATAGCGCGCCGCATCTCCATAGCCTGCCTCGGAGAGCAGGTCCGCGTGGAATTCGAGCAGGTTGAAGAAATCGCACGAAACCGAGGGGGGAAGCTCGACCAGCTGATATCCAAGGTATCCAGGCGGCGCTCCATTCTTGATGGCGGTGAACCGTCATGACGACACAAGTCGATGCCGATGCTATGTTACCGGATTGCATTCGTCGGCCGGGGTATGGGGGTTCTGAGGTATGGGTGCAATAGACATCCTAAAGTATTATCTGAGGATGGCAAGGGAGCAATGGCTCGACAGGGATTCATTCGATACTCTGGCAAAACAAAGACTAAATACGGCAATCAGAAGTGCACGGCAAACATCGCATTACCGGAACCTGCTCGATTCTTGTGGCAACCATTTTTCTAGTCTTCCGATCACCACAAAAGACATGATACGGAAGGACCCCGCATCGTTCCTTCCGTATGGGGCATCTAAAGAAAACCTGTATGAGGTCCGCACATCCGGCTCAACCGGCACTCCGCTCACAATACTCATAGACCGCGATACAAATGATTATCGTGTTGCGAAGGAATATTTTATCGAATGCCTCCACGGAAGGTCGCCATTCGAGCTGTTTGCGCATTTCACGGCAATTCCAGACGAAACCCACGTTCTTCTAACTCGCTCGGGATTATTCCGGAAGCTTCCCCTATCTCCATTTGTAGAAGACGAGAAGAACCTCGCCGCGCTTAGGGAATCCGGAGCCCGGATGCTTAGGTCCTTCCCTTCTGCTCTCACCACCATGGCTAGGCTCAATCTGGATAATCCCGTAAAACTCAAAGCAATCATATCGACAGGGGAGATGCTTGAGGCACAGAGTCGGAAACTAATCGAGGATTCGTTTTCATGCCCGGTCCTGGATATCTACGGCCTCATGGAATTCCGCACCGTGGCATACCAATGCTCGGAGGAGAAGAGGTTCCATGTGGACTGCAGTTCTTTTATTCTAGAAATCGTAGACAAGCACGGAATACCAAAGAAAAACGGCCGCGGGGAAATCGTTGTAACCTCTCTTCATAGTACCCCAATGCCATTCCTCAGATACGCAACTGGGGATATAGGAAGGTGGGGGAAGGAATGCTCCTGCGGCAGGGGCTCACCAGTAATAGAATCCATCGAAGGCAGGAAAACCGACGTATTCATCCTGCCCAGCGGAAGGCCTCGTCCATTCGGCGCCCTATATATGGCGCTCAACCGGATTATGGTCAAATCGTTCCAGGTAATCCAGGAACGCCGCGACCTGTTCGTTTTCAAGTACGTTCCACTTGGAAAGGACCTGCCGGCTTCTGATAAGCAAGCAATCGAAAAAAAGATTCTTGATGCATGCCTCGGCGAAAAAATCACAGTTGAATTTGAGCAGGTTGATTCGATTGCGCGCACTGGCCGGGGCAAGCATCGGTATGTTATTTCGAAAGTCGGAAATGCGCATGCCTCGGAGAGCGAGTCGTCGGGGAATCCGAGCAGATGGAAAAAATCAAGCGAAACGGAAGGACGGGACCTAAACTGGCTGGCATCGAAGGTATCCCGGCGACGCTCCATTCTTGATGGTGGTGAACCGTCATGAAGATTACTCTTCGCGAATACGTACCAGGGGATTTTTCTCGGGTCGCCCGGGTGATTCGGGACGGATTCGATACACTGAGAGAAAGCCGTGGGGGCAAGCATCCGGATGAAGAATTGGACATATGGCTCAAGCAGGATGATGAGGCAATCGCAGGCGTAGTCCTCAAAGACGCAGTCGTTCTCATTGCAGAAGACCGGGATACGGGCGAAATAGCTGGCGTAGGGGGTTTTACGAATCGCATCTCTGACCGGCTGCTAGGTAGCACATATCTCAAAGGGCTCTTTGTCCGGGAAAAATACCAGCGGGGCAAATCCGGGCCGCATGTCGGGAGCATACTCAGGGATGAACGGTTGAGGCGGGCGAAAAAAATGGGTTTCCGGAAAATTTACGCATTTTCCGGTCCGGAAGCGCTAGGCTTTAATGCGAAAGCCGGATCGAAATTCTATCCTGAGCACGACATGGCATACATGTGGGGGAAGGTCCGTGTCCATTATTATGAAATCGAATTGCGGGAAAGCCCACTCAACTCACTGAGGCTTGAACCATATCTGCACAAGACTATGCTCAGGCTTTCCTATCTCATGCATGCCTTGCTTGGGCTATTCCGTGTCCCGAAGCCTGAACTTTAGGAGCGCGGCTATCTTACCGAGCCCCTTGAGCTTCATGCCGGCATCCCCTTCCGAAGAGAATATGACTATCTCCGCTTTCGCGGAATCCGCCTGCTCCACGACCGCTTCAGCCTGCTTGTCGGTCCGAAGATAATCATCAAGCACGATGAGCTTCTTCACCGCGAAGGCCTCCACTGCTTTTTTTACCTCTGCAATGCCGTACGCTGCCCTTCCGCTATCCTTGTGCACCTCGACGAGCAGCTCCTCTATGAGCTTCATCTCCTTCTCGAAGCGTTCCTCGCCCATAATTTTCTCAATCACGCCCCTGTTGAAAAGCTCGTTCACCCCGCTGCGCTCGGCATAGCTGACATTATCGAACACGATGCGCTTTAGGAGCTCTGGCTTCCGCTTCTCTATGAACTTCTTCAGGTTCTCCTTAGCGAAACCCGGGCCGGCCACAATGTACTTCTCGGGATGGCGCTCTATCTCTGCAGCAATATTGCCGAAATACTCGCCTTCGGATTTCTCGTAGTTTTCGCTCTTCTTGCTCCCGGTGCTATAGAACTCCGCCCCATACTCGACGCCAAATGCACGGAGCATCGCGGTTAGAGCTTTCTCCTCGTCCATCACGACAATCCTGATGCGGGGCCTCTTGGATTCCTTCTCCGCGTCCTGGAGCCTTTTCACCTCGTGGCCTTTCCATTGCTTGGTGATTTTCACCCGTCCCCCCTGCTCGATGTCGATGGTGTGGTATTTTCCGAGTTGTATGTACTCCTCGGGCTCGCCCCATATGATGGGCCCCAGAATCCGCAGGCGGTTCGAGGTCTTTGAGAACTCCACGCGTTCTGTCCGAATCCGTATCTTGACCGACTTCTTCTCCTCCTTGTTTCCGACCTTGTAGGTGCGCAGGCTGTGGGCCTCAACCTCATCCCCCGGCGACAGGACCTTATCGAGGTGCCACATGTCGTCGAGCGTATCAACCTGGAGCTTCAGCTCCCCGGTCTTCTTGTCAAAATGGACAATCCTCATCAGTTCCCCTCTTGCGTCCTAACAATTATATCTTTTGGCTTAAATATCATCTCATGGCAGCGTCGAAGAAAAAACGGCCCAGGGAATCAATAAAATCCCCACCGAAATTGAAATCCGGGACAAAGGTCTCCATCACCATGCCGAAAACGGCACACCCCACTTCACCCATACCCCAAACCGCTCCGCAAAATCCAGGCCAAATAAACACAAACATGTGCTTTGGCTGCAAAGCCAACTGCTGCAATTTACGTGTGGACCTCACACTATTCGATATTGCACGCATATTCCACATGAAAGGCAAACAGATGCAGGACTTCATTGCGCTGGTGGACGCCAGCAAGGATGACAGCTTCGCCATAAGGCTCGACGGGAAGCTGATCAAGCTTGTTCTTAGGAATGAAAACGGCATGTGCTTTTTTTCCAAGGATGGCGAACTGAAATGTGCCATTGAGGATGCGAAACCCGCCATCTGCCTGAGCTATCCATATTCTCTCCGCGACGGCGTACCTTATATCCGAGATAATGTTGCTTGCCCCCGCGAAAACCTCACGAGGGCTGACCGCACCAAGATGTCAGTAAAGACCCTTGAGGCCATGTTCTGGGAAGCAAAGCGATATGGGGATTCTGTCAGGGTATGGAACCGCTTCGCCAATGGGAACGAAAGTCTTGGCGATTTCCTCAGATTCGCGTCAAATGACCTGGAGGCCGACCGCTTCCCCCTACCGAGTTTAAAACGAGGAATCGGGCAATTCATGCTCAGGATTGGCCTTCGCTGAATTGGGTGATTATCCCCTCGAGAGTCCTGTTTATGTTGAATCTGTCTGTGATTACCGTGCCGTTTACAAGGACCTGAGGTACCATCCTCTGGCTTTGGTTCAAATGGGTCTGATTTACGAAATCCTGGTATGCATAAGTGCCATTCTGGCTGGTGATGTCGTATTCGTGCCATTCCACATCCTGATAGTCCGCTTCGAGCTTCTCTATCTCTGGATTCAGGGCGGTGCATGCAGCGCAGTGTGGCGTATAGAAATAATAGACGATGAGGGCGCCGCTTTCGTTCGTTATTTTTGAGAAATCGAACTCGGGTCTCTTGAAGAACTCCGTATCCGTGTTGACTACGTCGCTGACGTTGCGCGTGAATGAGAGGTTCGAAGTATTTGGAAGCGGATATGGCGCGGGCTCTTCAGGATTCGTCTGGTTCCCTTCCGGTTCCGGATTTTGGGTTGCGCCCATCGTATCCTGCCTGTTGGTGCATCCTAACATCGCTGCCATGATGATTACGAATAGCACGGAAATAGCAATGGCCGCTCTCATAAATTCCATTTATGCGGACAGGATTTAAACGCTTTGCCTGAGCCTTTGGCCCTTCGAGGTTCGATAAGCACAGTTTTAACATCGATTTCTGTGCCTGCCCCGTTAATTCATCCGGAAAAATATTTATACCGCCAAAAATCCCCTTTTTGCTAGGGATATTATGAACAGGTTGTTGGCATTCCTGGCTCTGGCAGCTCTTATTCCAGTATCAATGGCAGAATTCCCCCGTCCATGGGAAAATGAATCCTGGATTGCGGAAAACCCGAACATCTGGAGCTTCGGCAAGGCATACTGGTGGAACATCGGGGAGTTCCAGAAAACCCTGGACAGCGCGGATTTTACGTCTGTTTCCAGGATTCCTCTGGAGGACCCAGCGGCCGGCCACATATCCGATGCGATGAAAAGCGCCGGGGAGGCGGAAATCCACCTGAGCCGTTGTCATGCGGACCTGATTCTTTCCCTCGGATATCTTCCCTCCTTTCCCTCCCTGGCCATTATCAGCATTTTCTCGGAATCGTCGGCATGTATGGCCTATTCTTCCGACTGGAGGCTTTCCGTTGATTCTGACCTGCTTGCGATCGAAGACAGTATCGACGCTTCGGAAAAAGCGGTATCTGAAGCAAGAGCCGCTTATGCACGCATGAAATACCTCGGACTTTGCGGTACGGAATATTCCGGGCCAGGCAGTGAGGATTGCACTATGATCGAAAGCGCATTCCTAAGCGTTGATGGAGGCATTGCGGAGGGGGATTATGGGAAATATGTGCTGATTCGGCAATATTCGAGCACGCTCGAATCAGATTTGTTAAACGAGAGTCCGGATCTGGGGGAATCCCCCACGATTCTGGGCCTTGTATGGGGGAATGATGGGGTTGTCAAATCATTCAGAAATCTTCGTTCTTCAGCCCAAACATCCTGCCAGGAAGCTGAAAAGTTTCGCTCAGAAGTGGCAGGCAGCGCGGCTGCGAGAAAATCTTCGGCGGCATCGCAATTGAAAGCCCTTGACTCGGCTGATGCCGGGAAAATCTCCCGTGGCCCATCCGGAATCGGATTGGAGAACGCTGGCTCGATAGCAGAGAGATATTCGTACTTGGCAGTGGAAATAGAGCGCCTAAACGCATTGCTTTTGGAATCCCGGCTGCAATACTCCCGAACCTTGGACCGAGGGTATCTCGCAAAATCGATTTCTTTGGCAGAATCATCAGAACAGGGATTCAGCGAATTGACCCGTGAAGCGGAACTCCTCAGAACCGAAGCCCGATATGCCGTGGATGAGCAACGGGAAGAGGCGGCATCAGAGATATCCAAGACAGAAAAAGCATTCAGGTCGGTCCCACCGGGAAAAGAAGCTATGGAATTGCTGGATGAGGCAAAAACCAGTTATCTGTCGGCAGAATCTGCAAATACGCTAGGTACGGGATTCGAGCGCTATTCCAAGGCGGCTGCCCTGGCAAGGGCCGCACGCAATGCAGATTCATTCGCCGCAGAACAGAATGCGGATGTCTCGGTTGCATTATTAAAATCGCTGATTCAGAGAGCGGAAAAAGATGGAATCAATGTCGTCAGCGAAAAAGAGAATCTTGAACTGCTGGCTTTGCTTTCCCCGTCCCAAGCGTCGGAGGCAGTTCAATCCTCGATTGACAGCATCGTGGCGAAGGCACGCGCAAAATATGAAAACAACCTTTTGGAGCGCAGGTTGCGGATATCCGACAAAATCTCACTTGCCGGTCCGGCTGCTGCGGACCTTTATACTGATATGGTTAGGTTCGAAGAAGGCCTTGTCGAAAATGGCGTCCTCATCTTTCCGGATTCCATCGGCAGCCTGAAAAAGCTCGATTCGGACTATGCTAATCTGGAAGCCGTGCTGGAAGATTACTCCTCAGATACCGTTGGCAACTCGATGTCTGTATCAACGAATCCAATCGTTCCTCTTGCCAAGCTGGACGAGCCATCAGAAATCATTCTCGATGTCGTGATGCCGAACCCCCGGCCGTATGAAGCCGCCCATGTTAATGCGCAGATACGGATGGGCGACCCGTTCGATTTTCTCTTCAGCGAAATCACGCGAGGCCAGGAAGGGATAGACAGCATCCGCTCCCTTGAAGGGGGAAAAACGATTGCCGTGATTTTTACCTCGGTGGCGCCTTATGAGACCAAGCGCGTAACATTTGTGAAAAAAAGCATAATCGCCCACACGCTTGAACGGACCATTCAGGCCCAAGGACTGGGAAACGGAAGGGCAGGTGTGCGAGAGAGAATCGAATTTAATCTGGATTGCAGCGTATCCGGTCTTGATGCCCCGGAAGGCATGGAATCGGCCTTGTTGGATGGTAGCGCTTCGAATGGGATTATACCTCCGGGAAAGCATTTCCTTTCGTCGGACCGGATCATGGAGGACGCATATTCCGAAAGTGTGGAAAATATCCGGGCGTATCGCATCGGTACGAACTCACTTATCGAGTATGATGTGAGGGTGATGCCAGCAATCGATATGGAGAGCGCAAGGGTATTTCTTACAAGCATAAACGACTCCAGGATTTCCTCATTCGACGTCACTTGCGCAACGGGAGAAACGGTGAAGGAGAAGGCCCGTATAACGGATACGGGGTACTCTGCTCTCGTCATGGGATTGAGAAAAAACAAGGAGACCGTTCTGAAGGTGCGCTATAGGGTCGAGGACACGGAATCTTTCGTGCGCGAAAGATTATCATCAATCGAAGGTCTTGATCTTGGACCCTCGGCAAACACTCTGATCCAGCAAGCGAAATCACAGGCCTCATCAGGCAATTTCACAGAAGCGCTGGCTTTGCTCGAGCAGGCCGTCGCTACAGCCAAAGAAGAGGAAAAAGCCAATGTAAAGCTGCGGTCCCAATGCGATTCAATCGAAAAAAACCTGCGCGAAGAACTTTCAGAGATTCAATCCGCTTTGGGGCGTTACAATTCTTCATCACCCTTCATGTTAAAACTCATCTCCAGGAAAAATGAGCTTGAGAGGGCCCTTTCCGAATCCAACGCGAGCAACCTGAGCGGGAAGATGGATAAGCTCCAGAATATTGATGGGAAATGGCTCGAAAAAGAAATCACCTCCCTGAAGAAAGAGTTGTATTCGCGGTATAACGACATCCGCGAGCGTTTCTATTCCTCAGGAAACGTGACCACTCCAGCAGAATTCCTGGCATTCGAGGAAGCCTATCGCAGGCTCGAAGCCGGAGCGCGGCTTGAATACGGTGTGGAAGCAATCCAGCAACTCGATTATGCAGAAAATGTTGTGGCCAGCCAGGAGGAGCTGTCAGAAACGAAAAAGGTCGGCATGCGTGGTCTGTTCGACAATATGAAAAGGGAGACGCTTGACACGCTCGGGGGCTATTTGCGCCAGGCCGCCGCTGCCAAGGGAACGGATTATAGCAGCATTTTTGTCGAAAGCGAGAAGAAAGTGAACTCCATTATTTCAGAAACGGAAGATGCGATAGGCGCCGATTCTCGGATTTTCCAATCCCGCTTGGAAGAACTCAACAGAAGCCGGGAGCGGATGGAAGCCGCTTTGGATTCCCTGAAGAATGAAAGCGAAGCCCGTATGTCCATGCTTGAGTCAATCCTTGCATCGCGGAAAATTGCTACGGAAAGAAAGGCTGAACTTGAAGCCAAGCTGGAATCCATCCGCAAGATGGCCGAGGTTGGTGACTACGTGAATGCGTTGCGGGCCCAAAGCGCTCTTGCAAAAGAGCTGGATTCGATGGAAGAGCCTGAAGGGAACGGAATGCTGATCCTGGGGGTTACAGGAATAGCCTTGCTCGCCGGAATAGGTTTCTATATGGCAAAAAACCCGAAAGAGAAGAAGGAACCGCGGCGACTCACTTCTTTTTCTGACCCGAATCCTCAGATACAATCGAAGCCGAGTTCGAAGGCCTCGCAAGGACAGCGGGATCGTTCGTCTCGAAGCTTACCCTCGCCCTCCCATCCCCCGAGCTCTCAACCCGGAGATTCCACACAGGCAATCCACTGAGCTGGAATGTCTCACCCTCCGAAGTCCCGTCGAAATTGTATCTGACCGTGACAAGGACGACCCTCGTCCTTTCGGTTGGCGCGGCGGTAGCAATCCGTTCAGTTTCGTAAATGAAAGCAACGCCCCTCTCATCAATCTGGGCGACCTCAAGCCTTCCGACTTCCATCACGACCGCCCTTCCGGCCCGGACAGAAATGACCTCCTCACCAAAAGAAACCGTGAGATTGTATTGTCTGGTCTCCCCCGCGCTTTCCGGCCTAGGAATCACCAGGTTCTCAGATACGCACGAATAGAAATTATCCTCATTATCCGGATTGCCCTCTCTGCATGTCGTCGATATGCTTTCGATTATGCAGTTCTGCACCCTCGTCCGCTGCGTCCTCTGGCACCTTTCCGTGGGTGTCTCAGCCCTTGCCGGTGCCGCAGCCTGGGGATTTATTGGCCTTGCAGGCTGGGTGTTCGCCGCCGTTGTGGCGCAGCCATATGGCGTGCCCGCGACCATTGCGGAAAAAGCAAGATTCCTCACCGTAGTCCTGAGCGTCATGTAATTATCCGTGCTTGAAACGGTTTAAAACACTATCTAACACTACAAAGCACAATAAAAAATGGAAAAAGAGAGCCTATTTCTTGGTTACCTTCTCCTCCTTCAGCCCAGATGCCCGGCATACGCCTCGACCGATTTGAGGAATGCATCCGTCTCCTCCTTGTTGGTCAGACCGGTCACCCGTATGAGACTGGGGTGCCGCGCCCACCGTTTTTCAGGCAGGAACGACTGGCCCGGGACGCAGTTGATGAGCGGAACCCCGGGCGTGTCAAGCGCGAATTCGCCAAATGCGACAGCCTGGTTGAATCCGCTCCCATAGCGCTCGCTCAATTTCGTGAGCCCGAAAAGCAGGTAGAAGGACGAAAGCGTCCCCGGCTCGATTCCCCCGTTTTTTCCTACATGGTCGTAATATTTAGCGAGGTAAACCCCCTTCATCCCGCTCAACGCTTCCGCCATGCGCACAAGATTCTCGTTGACAAGCTCGCGCCTCCTGTTGAAGAAGGCGATAGTCTCCTCCATCAATTCGGGTGTTGCCTCAAGCTTGTCGAAGAAATTGTTGTAAGCCATCTGGAGCGGCAATCCCACTACGCCGAGAGTGGGCAGGAGCTTGTTCTCGATGGCCTTGAAATAATCTGCCCGATGCTCGGGGAAGAAATCCTCGGGCCAGTAAATTGCCAGTTTCCCAAGTCTCCATCCGCACGTCCCATATCCCTTCGATGACGTGTCAAGTACTACAACGGGCGCCCTGACCTTGTGCTCTATCGCGATTTGAACCGGGTCGAGAGGTTTCCCGTCCCTCCTGAACGCCTCGTATGCCACGTCCACCATCGCCAGTATGGGTCTCCCTGCCTTGATACCCGCATCGCCAATCATATTCAGGTGCTCGAGGATGTCCGCCTGCGTCATCGCAGCCCCGACCGGATTCCCTATCGGCGTGAACACGACCGTCTGCACCTGGTGATCCGCCCGGCGCTCGTCAGTGAGGATGCGCCTAAGGCTCTCGCCATCCGGCCTTCCGTCATCGCGGCATTCATAGCTCTCTATGTGCGCCCCGCGGTAATAAGCGGCGCCAAGGTGGATGATGTATGTCCAGTCATGGACGACTGCGGTATCCTCCGGTGCAAGAATTGCCGGGCCCATGGCAAGCTCCGCAGCGTAGCTTCCGCCCGCTGTCACGTACACCCGCACATCCCGGAATTTCTCAGGATCGTTGTTTGCGCTTTTCGGGTTCGAAAAATTCATCCGTTTCAGCTTTTCAAGGAGCGGCGGGTAGCCGAATGAATGCGTGTAGCCGGCGCTTTCCCTGACAATCGCCTCGTCCTCTGAGGCCAGCTGCGCCTTGCAGTCAATCACGCGCCGGTTAGGCGGATAATCGCTATAAGCGCTCGGGTTGCCTAGGGACATGCCGAGTATCTCCTTGGAGGCTGGTCCAGCGAGCCCGCGTTTATTCACTTCCCTCCAAACTCCCTCAGGCCCGAATTTGCCCCTGAACCTGCGGAATTCCGCAGCGCTCATGGAAGTTTCAAGCACGGCAAGATTCCTCTCAGTCGCCTTGCGCAGGACGTCCTCGAGGCCGGTTCTCCTCAGCGTCGTCAGCCCCATCCTCCCGTATGTCCTTGACGCGTGGTTCCTGAACCTTTCAGTCTTGAAATGCTCTCCGTTTCCCATATGGCTTCGCCTCTCAAACCGATATTGAAGTTATAATTAGGCGAACAAGTTGTATACACGCTTTTTATGCCCTTCTATGTTTTTGGTGACAATTGTCGTAATTCGTAAAAGAATTGGTAAAGAAGAAAAATGAAGAAAATGAAAAAATCTCAGTCGGTAAGCCCGTCCGGCGTCACCCTGAAGACCGCCTCGCCTTCCGGCATGTTCGGCGAGTCCACAAGTCTCGCAATTCTTTTGTCATCCTTGCTTTTGCGGACATAAAGGCGGTAGGTCGACATGTGCGCGAGCACGTGGCCGCCAATTGGCGTCGTAGGGTCGCCGAAGAGGATGCCCGGGTTGTCCATGACCTGGTTGGTGACATAAACAGCGAGGTTGTACTTCTCGGCGAGCTTCTGGAGCATGTGCACGTGCTTGTTCAGCTTCTGCTGCCTCTCGCTAAGAGCGCCGCGGCCAAGATAATCGGCCCTGAAGTGCGACGTCAGCGAGTCCACGACGATGAGTTTGATGTTGTTCTTCTCTATCGTCTCCTCAGCTCGTTCGAGCAGAATAATCTGGTGGTCGCTGCTTTCAGCCCTCGCGATATGTATATTTTTCAGGACCGCCTGCGGGTCGAGGCCCTGCGCCTCGGCAAGCTGCGCAATCCGGTCCGGCCTGAATGTCGCCTCGGAATCCACAAACAGCACCCCGCCGCCAAGGCCCCCCTGGTCGACCGGTCTCTGCACGTTAACTACAAGCTGGAACCCGAGCTGACTTTTTCCGCTCGAGAACTTGCCGTACATCTCGGTTATCGCCATTGTCTCGACGCCACCACCGAGGAGGTCATCGAGCGCCTGCGAACCGGTCTTGATTCTCACGATATTCTTGCGCCTCTCATAGACGATATCCGCGGTCTCGAATCCGATTTCGACCATGCTCTTTGCGGCCTCTATCGCTTTTTTCGCGGATTCCACGCCCATCCCGCCAGCTTCGGCCAGCTCATGCGGGTTCGCGGTTGCAATCGCAGAGAACTCGCCATACCCGGTTGCCCGAAGCTTCTCTGCCGTCACCTCTCCTACCCCCGGAAGGTCTTCCAGGTCCTTGTAATACTTCTTTTTCTTGTCCTTCTCCTTATCTTCTGCCATGTGAATCCCCTGTTCTACTCCTTATTTCCCTCTATCCTCTGTCTTCCATTCCCCAACCCGCTTCCAGCCATCGCTTTCCTTGGCGAGAAAATCATTTCCTGTCATTCGGGAAAACCAGCAGCTTCAGCTGTCCGATGCGGAGCGTGTAGAACACATTCCCGTTCTTGGAAACGTTCTTCCACATGCCACCCACGTTCGAGTAAACGACATTCCCGTCTTTATCGCGGTCGGTCTGTACCACGCGCAAATCAGGCCGGTTCGCCCCCTGGCCACCAGTCCCTGGCGCACTGCCCCCAGCAGCCGCCCCGCCTGCCGGCATCCCGCCACCTGCTTCAGGTTTCGGCTCAGAGGGAATCTCCTCAAACCCTTCATCATCCAATTTGACTTCGGTATCTTTCATTTTTCCACCATGAGTATATACTACAATTATACGTATATACTAATGGGATTATGGAAATGGTTGTATTTAAACCTGTCCCGACACCTCATTTCCGCAGAGCGCCTGGGCTCTAGGCCTCTTGAATAGATTGGGTTCAAAAAGGCAGCGGAAACCAACAATCCGATTTTCAAGCATTTCTTCCTACTATTGTGAACCCTGCCCAATCCTTCCGATTTCAGGATGCCTCTGCCCCATCCATCCAACGAAATCCCGAAGAAGAGGCACAAGCTCATTGGTAAATCTTTCAGGGCTGTCGAAGTATCCCTCACCATGGTTCACGGTGGCGTCGATTACATTCCCTCTCATGATCTCTCGATATTCAGGAGCCATGAAAGCAGGCATGTTGCTGAAGCTTGTGACTGGTCTCCCCCCTTGAAGGTCTCCAATGGCCCCATAATTGGCTCCAAAGCGTGGGAAGCCCTCACCGATGACGTATCCATCACGATCCGCTTCGCTGGGTGCATAACCTGCCCCTCCCATGATATACGTCTGTATCCTCAAAAACGCCTTTATCGCTGCCGTAACCCTCTCTCTCGTCTGGCTATCCATTGTCCCGAGCCTTGCAGCCGCCCATGTATTGAGTTCATCATCTGCATAACTTAGAGGTCTGAACGTTCCGCCCGAAATGTCATTCGGGTTCACGCCCTCCACCCACTTCGTATCATTTTCCCCAGGTCCGGTCGAATATGCCCCATACCATATCGCATTCAACGTTTGATCCATTCTCCAGTCGCTGCCTGCGGCATTAAGGAACAATCTTGTATGGCGTTGAAAAGCCTCTTGGCTCGAGGTGCTCAAGCTATTGTATTCGTGATGAAGCATCTCATGGAGGATGACCCTTCCAGTCTGCCAATCACCTGCACCTCCCATTCTGAACGTGATGGTATGGCCGTATTCCGGGCAGCCTTCATAGCATGCGACACCCTGCTGGCCAGCCATATCGACTATCCTGAAACCGCCCACCCCCCAGGATATCGAGCCTCCCGGGCCCTGCACTGGAAACATAATTGTGTCAGCTGCAACAGCCTGGTAGGCTGAATCCCCAAGTGCAAACGAAGAGAAGGCAAGCGCATCAGCTACTGTCCTCCTCCCATCCTCACGCACCCTCTGCGGTATCAGGTCCGGTGATTCATATCTTTGTACTTCTGGTGGGAATGGCCAGAACTCCTCAGGATAACCCAAAGAGACGTCTGTAAGCTGGCCGTTCCTAACCACATAGGCTGGCCACCACCATCGCGCTTCGTATTGCCTTTGCGGTGGCGGGGCTTCCCGCTGGCCTGGGGGGGCAGGTGCTGTTGTTGTGGGAGCTGCTGATACCGACCGTTGCATCCCCGTCGTTGTCTCAGGCGCTGGTCCACAACCCTGTATCGTGAGAGGAAGAAGCAGCAACCCTAGTGCCGGCCGGGTCACATTCTCGAACCAGATTCTCTGAGCTTCGATAGCCGCGTTCGCCAACCTCCTTGCCGTTGTTGGCTGCGTTATCTGGGGCCGGGGCGGCTGTGCCACGGGAGGCCGTACTGAAGGGGGTTGAGCATGCCGCAGCCCAGAACGAACCGGTCTTGGCATTGGAAGCGGCCTTCCCCCCGCTCCCTGTTCGCCTTCCCCCACTCTCCTTCTTTCTCTTTTGGGTTGCTCCCCCTGGTTTTCCCGTAGTATCTGCTCAAGGTCCTTGACTGGTTCGTCTTCCTTCCTCCGCTGAACGGTCATCTTAGACATAAACAATCAGAACAATCTCTATCTGAACGCTTATTTATTGTTTTTGAAATGACGAGAATAAAAAGATCAGACTGGCTTCAGCAGGTTACTAGACTGCTCTGTGATGAAGCTTGCCGCACCGGTTATGGCCATCACGATGATGCCACCGACAACCATGCCGATGCCAATGGTCTGCCATTTACCGCGCGTTTCGCCAGGCTGCGTCTGGGCCAGGCCGTATGTTATGCCGCCCCCGGTTACGAGGATGAGCGCTATTGTCGGGGCGAGTGCCGAAAGCAATGAGGCTATATTTGATGCCGCGACTTCAAGACCGGTTGCCATCGTAAAAAATACACTGAAACATCTTTATATATCTTTCTTAGCGCCGGCAATGCTTACACCTAGGCCTTGCCAAGCTTCCTGGCAAAGTCCACAAGCCGATTCGAATAGCCATATTCGTTGTCATACCAGGCGGATATCTTCACGAGGCGGCCTTTGGCCTTCGTGAGCTTCCCATCCACTATCGACGAGAGCGGCTGGCCGACGATGTCCTGCGAGACAATCTCCTCCTCGGTATATGCGAGGATGCCTTTGAGCTCTTCCATGGACGCGCGCTTGAGCTCTGCGTTGATTTCCTCTTTCGTAGCATCCCGTTTCAGCAGAAGCGTCATGTCGTTCATCGAGCCGCATGCGACAGGGACACGGAAAGCAACGCCGTCCATCTTGCCAGCAAGGCCCGGAAGCACTTCGCCGATGGCTTTGGCCGCCCCAGTGCTTGTCGGGATGATGTTCATCGCGCCTGCACGGGCTCTGCGCAAATCGCTGTGGCTGCCATCCACTATGTTCTGGTCATTGGTGTATGCGTGCACGGTGCTTAGGAAGCCGCTCTCGACCCCGAACTTCTCGTCAATCACTTTCAGGACCGGTGCAAGGCAGTTTGTCGTGCATGATGCGAGGGAGAAAACCGTCATGCCTTTGTGGACGATGTGATCATTGACCCCGGGCACCACCGTTGCATCGACCTCTTTTGCCGGAGCCGATATCAGGACCATCCGTGCCCCGGCTTTCAGGTGCTTCTCGGCATCAGCCTTGGATTTGAATGCCCCGGTGCTGTCAAGCACGAGGTCAACCTCCAGCTCCTTCCAGGGGAGCTTGAGCGGGTCTGTCTCGGCTATCCATTTGATCGGGTAGCCGTTGATGATAAGGTTGCCGTCTTTGGTCTCGACCTTGCCATCGAACCTTCCGTAGACGGAATCGTATCTGAAAAGATGGGCATGCAGCTCGACCGGGCTCCGTGTGTTTATCGCGACAACTTCGAAGTCCTTCCCGAGCGCGCCCTGCTTTATCGCAGCCTTCAAGAACGACTTCCCAATCCTGCCGAAACCGCTGACCGCAATCCGCATTCTCTCACCTGTAAGTAGATGACGCATATACGGAAGGATGTGCTATTAATCCTATCCCCTGTTTCCTAAAGCAATTGCAGCGGCCTCCCGGATTATCTCGTTCACGACCTCTTTTGCGAAGCCTTCCTTTGCGCGTACCGCCCCGGCCTTCACATGGCCGCCGCCGCCTTCGACAAAGTCAGCCATGCTCTTTTTCACCCGCTCTGCAAGGTCGTTGGCGCTGAGATTGAGCGAGGCCGCGCTTTCAGTCAGTCTCAGGATGATTGAGCGCTCAGTGTAGCCGATGCAGAGGATGGGCTTGTCCGGGGCCTCGGCCCTCATCATGTCGAAAACGCGCGTCGTAATCTTGCTTGAGGGTGGCCATTCGCCCTTCACGACAATCCCCTCGAGAGGGAACGCGATTATCGTAAGTTGCCCCGTTTCGCTCTTCTTCATTCTCGCAATCGCTTTTCCCGCGGCGTCCCGAATCGAGTCGTCCGCCTGCTGTGCAATCGATGAGAACAGCTCGTTCTTCTCCATCACCTTCTTGTAGAAATCGAGATTATTACCGAACGAGACGTGCGAGGCGAGAAAATCCAGAACCATCGCCTTCTTCGCATCCTCCGGGCCGCTCTGGAGGATGTCGCTTTTATCGCCCGAGCATGCAACTTTGGCAAGCTCGACAGCCTTGCCTTCATCAAGGCCGCATGCTATCGCTATCTCGCATGCGAGGTACCCCGCGGTGTATCTCGATGCGTTTTCCGAAAACGAGAACGGGTTCACGATGCGGGAATCATTCTTCCTTGAAAACGGGTGGTGGTCGATGACGATGCAGTCGATGCCACCGGCGCGCAGGAGCTCGAGGCCCTCCGCGCATCCGTCTGCCGAGCCGAAATCCAGAAGCACGATGAGCGGCCTGCCCTCCTGCCCGATTGCCTGGATATCCCGCAGCGCGTCCTTGACGCTATATATGGCCGAATTCTGTTGGAATGCCTTGCAGGGTAGGACCGATGTAAGTGCGAAAGCGCCGCAGATGCCATCAGCATCGCCGTGGAACCTGAGCATCACCGAGCGCCCGAGCCTCTTTGCGATAATCAGCTCGAGCGCTGCATTGCGGAGTACCGGCCACAGCATTTTCATCACATCGTCCTTGACCATGGCAGGCTCCTGCGGGAGGTTCGCACCATCCCGTACGTTCGAGCGGACCTTTTCGAGTATGCTGCGTTCCTTCTCTCCAGTGACTGCTTCCACCTTTCCCGCCCTCAGGCCGCCGACTGCCATCTCGCCTTCGAGCGCCACGCACGAGCCCATCTGGAGCATCATGTCGGTGAAAAACGTGTACTCGCCCTTTCCGTCGGTAAGGACATAGTCGCGCTTCCCGTGGTAGTAGCGTATCCTGCTCACTATGCCCTCGAGCGCTATCATACCTTCACCCTCACCCGTCCGCCATCCTTCTTTCCCAGCTCGGTTTTCGCGTTGAAGGCGCAAATCAGCTCCAATATCTCGGGCCCGTGATGGGTCCGCAGCGGGACGATTACCGCGCCCTCCTTCCCCTCTATCCTGCACCGATAAGCGTAAAGCTCGCCGTATGTCCGGTCCCTGTCCTTGAAGCCGCTTATGATGACCGGTTCGTTCTCAAGGAGGCGCTGCCTCTTCCACCGCTCGTCATCATCAAGCCGTATGTTGAGCGTGCCAGGAAACGGGGCGAATCCAAGGCGCTCGCGAATCTGTTTCCGGTACCCTTCAAGGGACATATAGAAGCTGCCCTCACCCAGGCCGCGGACTATGGTGCCGCTGAACTCCAGCTTCGCGCCCTCGAAAACGTTTTTCAATGAAGAATAAAGTCCCGCAAGCTCGCCATTCCCTTTACCTGTGAGAATAATCCCGTCTTTTCTCCGCTCGACCAGGCCATCTTCCTCAAGTGCGCTGATTTTTCTCGAAGCGTTCTGCTGCGACATGCCGCAAAGCTCGCCAAGCTCGGCTGTCGTGAGCCTGCACGGCTTGGTGTGCGCCCCCTTCCGTAGGAGCAGAATCAGCATCTCGTCCATATGATTTTTTATATTGCGGTCAACATATAAAATCGCATGGAATCCTACAAGGGCTTTTCCCTTGAAGTGCTAGATGACGTCTATCCTCCGTCCGACGACTCATTCCTCCTTGCGGATGCAGCGGCATTCCTGCGCGGCAGCATACTCGAAATCGGGTGCGGGTGCGGGATAGCATCCATCTCGTGCGCGAAAGCGCATCCGGATAACTTCGTCCTGGGGATTGACATAAACCCCTCGGCCGTCAAAGTAGCCAAGCAGAACGCGGACAGGAACCGCGTCCCGAACGCCCTTTTCAGCGTCAGCGACCTTTTCTCGAAAGTCGGAACGCAGCGCTTCGATGCAATTCTGTTCAATCCGCCCTATCTCCCTACGGCGGACGATGAAACCGTCCAAGGGCCCCTGAACCACGCGTTCGACGGCGGGGCAGACGGCCGCAAGGTGCTCGATCGCTTCCTCAACGAATTCGATACATACCTGAAGCCCGGCGGAACGCTGCTCCTCATCCAAAGCAGCCTGAACGGCGTGGAAAAGACGCAAGCCCGCCTGGAGGGCATGGGCTACAAGGTCAGGATGATGGACAGCGAGAACTTCTTCTTCGAGAGCATTTTCCTATTGAAAGCAGAGAAACCGCAGGTTTAAATCCGCCTTCGCTCCAATATGGTATGGAATGATGACGTGAACAACCTCTGAGGACCGGGTCAAACGGCTTCCTACGCCGTCCGTGTTCATATGATGATGTCAACAGCGTCTGACCGAACTTTTACTCCGTGCCGACACCGGTCAAAAGTTCATTAAACATCCTGTCCGGTTTGACTCCGTCCCCTGCGAGACCTCAGGGCTTTTCCCGAGGGTTTTGCCATTAGTATGGCCTTGGTCAAAAGGCTCACATCCTGTCCGGTTTGACTCCGTCCCCTGCGAGACCTCAGGGCTCCCTATGGAACGACGATTCGTTCCATGGGCACCATGAACGGCGCGCCGTTCATGCGTGTTCCCGAGGGTTTTGCCATTAGTATGGCCTTGGCCAAAAGGCTCACATCCTGTCCGGTCTGACTCCGTCTTTTTTGTAATCTTAGGTCATCTCTCCCACATTATGAACCTTTTTATAACCTACTGACCACTATTACGCCATGGCAGGCTCAACACTCAACAATCTTACGGCAAGGCAGAAGAAGGACATGGAATATGTCGTTTCGGCATGGAAAAGGAGCGGCGAATCCACCGCAGTCCTCGAAGAAGGCCTCCGGGTCCTATCATCTCCAAAGCGCCCGACCGCAGATGCAATCAGCAGAGCTGACCATCCTTATGTGGCTGTCGCATGCAACTACGGGAAGAGATACCGCGACAAGCTGACGCTTTCAAAGGCAGATGCATCCCTCATGCTCGGTTTCGTTGTTCCGATACGCCAGGTAGCGCAGGACGAAGAGAGCGCAAAAAAGATGGTTGGCCTGGTTGCCGGAGTGCTTCTCAATGGCCTGGTGCCCCCGAAGACCCTCACGGATCCCTCATGGGAACCGGTTCTTCGCGTTATCCGGGAAGTGGCGCCTTCATTGAACCAGCGTCCGATGTTCTAACGCGTCCCGCCTACTGATAATTTAAACCTTTTTTCATAAAGCACATGTATGGCAGACAGGTCAGTAGCGATTATCGCAGAGCTCACGGGCGTCGGTATCACCGATCATGATGCCCTCATCATTGCAGACTGCATCATAACCCGCAAGTCATGCTCCTGGGTAAACACTGACCCTGTAGACGACAAGATGCTCGCCGACCTAAGCACCCTTATCAAGAACAACAACTACGGTATCACCGTGAAGGTCGACGCAGTTCCGACAAGGAGCAAATTCATCTGGGACGTTAAGGTTTTACGCTAGTCTTCCCATTCTTAAGTCATTCGTGGCCACTCTCCCTATGGGTGCCAAACATGAGGCCTTTCGCCTGCGACATGATTCTTGTGGAGAACGGTAAAATCCTTCTTATCCGGCGGGGCGCCGAGCCTTTCAAGGGGCAGTGGGCCGTCCCGGGCGGCCGCATCGAGGATGGCGAGACGGCTGAGGAATGCGCAAGGCGCGAGATGAAGGAGGAGACCGGCCTTGATGTTGAAATCCTGAAGCTTACCGGCATCTATTCAGACCCCAAGCGCGACCCGCGCGGGATAATCGCGGCAGCATACCTTGTGCGCCGGGTTGGCGGGGCAGTGAAGGGCGGCGATGATGCGGCGGAAGCGAAATGGTTCGAGCTTGGTAGGTTGCCAGTATTATGTGCCGACCACCAGTCTATCGTCGCTGATGCGCTGGCGCAGCTGGACAATACGAAATAACTCAAGGAAAAGACTTAACCGTTAGATTACTCTTCCTTCTCAAGGATAGCCAAATCGCCAAGCGCGACAAGGTCCTCATCGGCCCGTGCCTGCGCAGCCGCCTGCTTCCTCGCGGTCATGCGGAAGCCCTTCATATCGTCGTAGAGCTTGCGAAGCTCATCGCGGATGACCTTCAGCTCAATCTCTATCTTGCCGATTTCGGTCTCCCCGTCAAGGATGTCCTGCTCCACGTACTTGATTTTCCTTCTTGCGCGCTCGACCTCTTTCACCTTGTCGAGCTGCTCGTCTATCTTCTTCAGGTGCTTGATTAGCTCCTTTTCCATCTTCGGAGTGTAAGCGGCTGTCGCTATCCTGAACTCGAGCGCTCTCTTCTGCTTCCGGTACGGAGCTATCTGGACGTCCTTCGTCTGCTCTAGGAACGGCTCGAGCGCTTTCTGCTCGTACTTCTTGTACCTGATGCGGCGGTTGAGCTGCTTGATGCGCTCGATGAGCTCGGTCTTCTTCTTTTCGAGCTCTTCAATCTTGTTCTTCAGGGTCTCCTCGTCCGCCATATCATCACAGGAAACAAAATGAGCATTCGGTAGTTTCCATTTATGATAGGCATCATTTTAAAAATATCGGTGCGACCTTTTTTACCAAATCCGTGATGTTATGCAATTCTATGTAAAGGCGCTCTTGTGGGCAGCCATCGGTATGCTCCTGGGGTTTGCGATATGGTTCGTTTTCCTGCAGCCGGCCTCACCAATCACGCCGCAGATGATGCAGAATACCCCGCCACCAAACGATACGTTGCCGCCACTACTCGAGACCGGGCTTGTGAACATAACGATGATTGAAGCGCCAAACTGCGATGAATGCAACGCGGAAGGCCTCCTTCTGGAGCAGACGAAGACAGTCCTTCTCAGCTCGGAATTCCTCAGGACCGGCGTCTCGAAAAGCATCCGCTGGGATTCGCCCGAGGCCAAAGCGCTGATTGCGAAATACAATATCACCGAGCTTCCAAGCGTCATAGTCGAGGGCGACGTGGGGCGCGACCAGGTTTTCGTCTCCGCATGGAAGGAGAACGTGGGCACGCTCGAAGGCACGGGTGCGCTTGTTACGCGCCTTGGCTATCCCCCCTATTATAATATCACCACCATGAAGGTGGTCGGACTGGTAAAAGCCATCGGAATCAAGGCCACCGGATGCCTCGAATGCGGCGACCCCGGGCTCTTCATCTCGTCCCTTGAAGGCCCGACAATCGGCATGGTTTTCACGGAGAAGGATATATACGAGGAGAATTCTAGCGAGGGCATGGCGCTGATTGCCAGCTACAACATCACGAAGGTTCCCACCATCTTCCTAAGCGAGGAGGGCGCATCCGCGTATCCTGTCTATAGCCAGATCAAGGTGCTTGGCACGGTCGAGGGGGGATGGTTCGTATTGCGCGATGTCGTGCCCCCGTACCTGGACCTTGCCGACAACCGGACGCTCCGCGGCCTTGTGAAGGCCAAATACCTGGTGAATTCGTCCTGCGCCGAGTGCTTTGACATAACACTCCTCTCCGATTATATCTCGCAGTCGACCGGGCTCGTAATCTCCGAATCGCAGACCTACGAGGCCGATTCGGCAGATGGGCGCGCACTTATTGCGAAGTACAATATAACGAAGATCCCGACGCTCGTATTCTCCCCGGATGCCAAGTACTACCCGTATTTCAGCCAGGTGTGGGAGAACCAGACGAGCACGATTGAGGCTGACGGGTGGTTCGTTTTCAGGGCGCATGAACTGCTCAGCGAAATGGGATACCAGAACATCAGCGCTTCCGGATGATGTCAGCTTCGAGGAGGAAGTCAACGCCTATTTTCCTTATTTTCATTTTATCCAGTTTTATCGCATCCCCTATGGAAGATATGCCAATCCCGCCGAATACACCTTTCGACTCGCGCCCCCCGACGATTTTCGGCGCAATGAAGAGGTAAAGCATATCAACGATTCCGGCCTCAATCGCATCCGCATTCAGCTCGCTTCCGCCTTCAATCAGGATTTTCCGTATTCCCATGGCATTTAGGGCAGTCATTAGCATGCCCAGGTCTACCGCATCCCTTCCGCAAACCAACACCCGCGCACCCGCCCTTTGGATGGCAAGCGCTTTCGCCTGG
Source organism: Microcaldota archaeon (assembly GCA_043800955.1). Taxonomy (GTDB): domain Archaea; phylum Micrarchaeota; class Micrarchaeia; order Anstonellales; family Bilamarchaeaceae; genus Bilamarchaeum. The sequence goes on along the minus strand of JAZDMN010000051.1, from coordinate 1,121 downwards.
TCAGCCTTTTCAACGGTAACAACGATGGTTTTTCCATCCTTATTCCGAAGGACTTTGGTTCTGGGTTCGATGCTAAGGCGCCTGTCAATGATTATCCGGTAAGGGTCCCGCCCCTTCCCGTGGGCTGTGAGTTCCGGGTTATCTGTTTCGATTGTTCCCGCACCCACCATCACCGCGCCGTATTCCGTTCTCAACCAGTGGACGTACGCTCTCGATTTCGGGCAGCTTATCCATTTCGAGTCGCCGCTGCGCGTCGCTGTCTTCCCGTCCGCGCTCATCGCCATCTTGATTGCGGCAAACGGCTTTTTTCCAATAAGGGCGATGTAGTCCCTGTTCAATGCTTTGGCTGCATTCCCGCCCGTGGGCCCCACAACCTTTATTCCAGCGCGCGAGAGCTCTTTCGCTCCGCTCACAAGCGGGTTCATGTCCTTCATCGCATAGACGACCTTTGAAATGCCTTCGCGGATTATCGCCTTCGTGCACGGAGGGGTGCGCTTTGCTGAATGCGAGCATGGCTCGAGCGTTACATAGAGCGTTGCCCCTCGCGCTGCGTGTGGGGTCCCCGCCCTTCGTTTGGCATCCTCAATCGCTTCAATCTCGGCATGGGGCTTTCCCGGAGCCCTGTGGAATCCCTCGCCGATGACTTTGCCGTTTTTCACCAGCACCGCTCCGACGCGGGGATTCGGGTACGGATTCGCCTTCTTCGCAAGACGGAAAGCCTGCCTCATGAATGTGCCCTCTCTCATGCCAATACGTCCTCCATGCGTTCCACCTCAGATTCCAGGAACGAATAGATTTTTTCGCACAATGTTCTTGCCCTGTCGGCATCCGCTTTGCTCAGTTGCCGGTCATCATATTCGGCAATGGTTTTCATACTAAGCAACTCGTAAAGTTTTTCGCACACCCTCGCCTTTTCCGCCTCGTCCGTTGTCCGTGCTTCTTTAAGCAGCAGGATAATCTCATTATGGTTCTGGGCAGATGATTTCCTCCCAAGTTTCATCACTGTGAAGGCATCAACGGCCGAGATGGCACAATGGACAGCATTTCCGGTACAGGCATCGTAATTCCCTTTGCCATAAGCGTCCTCCATGGACGTATAATACTGCTTTGCCCTTTCCCTG
>JAZDMN010000007.1:0-14447 GCA_043800955.1 Microcaldota archaeon | reverse complement strand
CGCATGGGGCCCGAAGCCGGTAAAGAAGAAGCCGCTGAAGCTTGTGAAGTCGAAGGGCAAGAAGTGCATCTGCAAGAAGAAATGCAAGTGCAACTGAGCCCGGCTTTATTTTGATTTCAGCGATTCGAGGAATTCCTGCTCCATGGGGTGCAGGCTGGCAGGCACGATTATCGTAAACGGGGTCCTGCCCAAATCCTTCTTTTTCAATTCAGCCACTGCTCCCCAGGATATTTTTTCGTCATCATGGCCGACCCGGGAGAGAACGACCGCTTCCTTGAACTCGGATAGCATCTCGAGGGCGGCTTTCGCCTCCATCGCTTGCGGCTCGGTATCGAGCAGGACGAGTGTGTGGAGGTTGCGCTTCAGGTTCTCGCGTATGATTTCAAGCGAGGATGTCGGCTTGTAGTTCGGCCGCGGATTCACGAGGGATGCGGTCTTCCCGAACCTGTATATCTGGAGCCCTGCCCTTGCCGGGGCTATCGAGTGGATTGAGGAGTTGTGGATTACCTTGACCTCGACGCCTTTCTGCCTTGCCTCTATAACGAGCGTAATGTGCGTTGTAGCGGTGAGCGGGTCGCCTGAAGCAAGTATGCATACGTCTGTATTTTTCGCCTTCTCGACCAGATATGGGCTTTCCAGGTGCGTCCTGCCAAGCCGCCCGATAGGTTTGCCAATTATATGCTCAAGTTCGGCTATTTTCGCATCCTCTATGGGATTCGTATATGTCTCGATGAAAGCCTCGCCGCAGGCTTTGAGCGCTTCGATGCCGGCCTGGGTGATGTCGAATGCCACGCCTGTGCCGACCAGAAAAAGGGCCATGAGTTAGATGACTGTCGTAAGATTTATAAAATGAGTCCGCCATATCCTACTTTGCGACACAATTTAGATTTCCTCTCAGTGTAATCGAGGAATCGCAATCCTTTCCTTCTGGGAAAGGATAACGCTATGGGGTCATCATCACCATCCCCCTGCCCCTAGCGTTTTCCTATTATTTATCCCTAATTCAGGCGATGCACGGGTGTTTAGGGTTTTCAGGTGCCGGTAGCGTTGTTTGGTTGTTAAAAGTGGAAAAAGATAGATTTAAATAGTTCTTATGCGCTAGTAACTCTGTTCTTGGTGATTGTCTATGACTCTTGAGAAAAAGACCGGATTTTCACATGAAAGCGCCGCTATGGCGACAAAGAGGCCTGAATCAAGATCATCGTTCAGGAGATTCTGTGCCCGGGTAAAGGAAAGAGTTTCGGAACTGATAACAGAACCGGCGGAACTGCCCTTGCAGTCCCACGACCCAATAAAACCTGTACCTGAAAAAGTGTTCAGGATTGGGTTAAATATAGAGATTGATGAAAAACTTGCTGAAGCACCAGCACCTGATTCGCATTATCCAACAATGCATAATTTGACTCCCATAGATTATACGGCTGAATTCGAATTGTTAGCCGAATTGGGCCTCTTGCGTGCAGTAAATAAACCTAAAGGCAGGATTCTGTTCGAAAACAACGATATCATCGTGTCGGAGTCCTGCGATAACTGAAATGAAATGTACCGGCCGCCCGGAGGCTGTAGCTGAGCAGCGGCAGCGTAGGGTTATCCCGCTTCAAAAACCATTGTCGAATTTCCGTTTATTATCTTGTTTTTCTTCGAATACCCCTTGTTTACTTCGAGGACGTATTTCGCCGGGGCCTTGGGCGTATAAAGGCGGCATTTCGTGATATTGAGCCCGCAGGGCTCCATCTCGAGGATATCCACAACGGTGCCATTTTCGGCTATGTGTATTGCATCGAGAGGGATGGTCGTGTTCACCATCCAGAAGGGGTATATGCCGCTCTTAGGGAAGACGAAAAGCATCCCTTCATTCTCTCCCAGGCTTTTGCGACCCATCAGGCCCTTGGCCATCGTGGCGCTCTCATTTGCGATTTCAGCATCGATATCGAGCTTCTGGCCCTGGGAATTCACCAGGGTGATGCGCCGTTTTTCACCCTTGGCCGTGGCGAGATGGATAAATAGAATGATGAGGACGGCAATCGCGAATAATGCCGCCATCTCATATGCTTTCATATCTTCGAGAACCTGCCCTTGAACTTCTCCTGGAGCTTCGGGAGGTTGGTGTATTCCATGTCCTCCTCGGGAAGGCGGTGGGGTTCGAACGGGCCGTGCCTGCGCATGTATTCGGCGACCTTGTTCGCCTTGTCGCGGGTATAATCGTAGGACACGTCCTTGAAGATATCAACCGGGCCGACCAGTTTCCCTTCGGCGAGCTGGAATCCGAGCGCTACCACCCTGGGAGGCCCGTCGAGGCGGGTTGGAATCGCCTGCTCCATGGCGCAGGGCATCAGCGGGCCCTGGTGCGAGCCGCGCATCCATCCAGAGACGAGATGCGGGAAGCTGAAGGGCTCGAGCGCTTCGCCCACAGACGGCAGGCCAGCCTGGCATCTTATGATGGCGCACGGGTCGTCCTTCCCGACATAGGTCCCTGCGACCTGCGAAAGTTTATCCGTAGAGACGCAGCAAATGGCCTCTTTCTCAGCCACCCTGTTGTTCGGTCCGGGATAGACGCGCTTTATCACATAGCGCGAGCGCGAGCCGACGAACGCCAGCATGGAGTACATCTCCTCAGGCGTCTTGAATGTGATTTTCCTGCCCTCAAGGGTGTCGAAGACCTCGAAGCTGAAACCGCCCACCATGTTGGGGTCTATGACCAGGCCAGGCGTGTTGAACGGGTCAGCGAATATGCGGAAGACCGGGAGATTGAATGCGCCAGGATCGGTCTTGTCCATCATGAACACGAGGACCGGTTCGCTCCCCCTCTCCTCGAACTCGAGCTCTGCAACGCCCGGGCCCATCCCGCGCACATTTCCTGAAAAGGCATCCTTGAGGAGGTCCTGTCCCGCGCCGTAAAGCTTCAGCTTCTTGGCCACTGCAGTGCCTGCCACGAACGCATCCCAGGCGAGCTTGTGGACATCCTTGTTGTCCGTGCCTTTTGTGTGCGTCATGATGAGGTTGATATCATCGCCGCACCAGCCAACGAAATAATCGATGAGCACGCCGCCCTTCTTTGCCTCGGCCAACTTCTCCTTCACGACCTTCACCACATCCGGGTGTACGGTCGAATGGCCTGGATAGCCGCCTATGTCTGCTTTGATAACACTGATGGTCACTTTCATGATTCGTGCACCTCTTCTCAAACAGATAAGAATCTTAGACAGAAAATAAAAAGATTGCGATACTGGATCAGTCTTCGTGTTCCCCGCTGCCTTTGGCAGGGCCGTGCGTTATACCTTCCCGGATTTTCTTGTAGGTGTGGTGCGAGTAGAGCAGGAAATCAAGCATCGCATCGACGTATTCCCTCGCGGCAGCGACATCGCTCTCTCTATAGTTCCGGCGTGCCATCGTTTCCTTGAACCTGCTGGTTACGCCTTCCTCTGCGGCATGGCCCAATTTCTTTGCAACTTCCGTGCAGTTTCCGGTCTCAAGAGCCTTTTCCGCCAGAGGTATCACCGGACCCGTATCCAGCCCTGCGGGTTTCAGGCCAGTGAACGGTGCGCCTTCGCCTGCACGATGTAGCCGAACCACAGTCTCAAAGAACCAGTAGTCCGCAAGCTCTAAGGCTTCCTTGCCGAGCTTTCGGACCTTCATCGTCTTCTCGAACGCTTTTCTTACATTTTCTTCAGCTTCTTTGTTCACCCACGGAAGGACCAGATTCACATTCCCTTTTTCCAAAGCCATCCTCGCGGCCTTCACTACCGGACCGTCCAAAGTATCGCAATGCGGTGGCATGATAAATCCCCCCAAATCCAAAATTATTTCGCAACGACCATCTGCTGCTGGAGGATCTTGAATTTGTCCTCCTCGACGCCCTTGGTCTTCACTGTCTTGCCGACATGGAGAACCTGCTCGCTCCTTGAGCTGTCGCGGTATATCGTGATGCCCTTGCATCCATGCTTCCATGCCAGGATGTAGACGTTCTCAACGTCCTCGACCGTGGCATCGGCCGGCATGTTTATGGTCTTGCTCACGGCAAGGTCGACATTCTTCTGGAACGCCGCCTGCATGAGCACGTGGGCTACCGGCTCCATGTCATGGGAAACCCTGAATACATTCTTCACATCTTCGGGAATCTCGGGCATCACCTGTATCGAGCCCTCTTCCATGACCTTCTGCATGAGCTCCTGGCTGTACAACCCGCGGACTTTAAGGACCTGCTCGAAAATTTCGTCGCAATAGTAGTACTGACCCGCGCGGACGGTCTTGAGGAACGAAAGGGCGAAGACAGGCTCGATGCCGCTGCTGGAGTCGGCTATCATCGATATTGTGCCTGTCGGCGCAATCGACGTGCATGTCGCGTTCCTCATGGCATCGTATTTCTCGGATAGAGGGCTGCTGTTGAAATTCGGGAAGGAGCCCCTTGCGCGGCCAAGCTCGTGGCTCATCTTGCGGGATTCGTCCTCTATGAATTTCATTATCTCTTCGCCGACCTGGTAGCCGAGCTCCGAGTCGTAGCGGATGCCCATCTTGAACAGCATGCGGGCAAAGCCCATCACACCAAGGCCCATCCTGCGGTTCTTCATTGTCTGTTCCTTGATTTGGACTATTGGGTACTTGTTCATGTCGATGACGTTGTCCAGGAATTGCGATGCTATCCTCGTGACGTAGCGGAGCCGCTTCCAGTTGACCTTCTTCTTCCAGTCTGTCCTGCTCCAGTCGAGCTCGACGAATTTTACGAGGTTGATGCTGCCGAGGTTGCATGATTCGTAGTCCGGCATGGGGACCTCACCACATGGGTTGGTGGCGTGGATTGGGTCTAAGGGCGTCGGGTTGTGCCTGTTTATCTCATCTATGAACAGTAGGCCGGGCTCTGCGGATTTCCATGCGCTGTATGCAACCAGCTTGAACAGGCTTCTTGCGTTCACTTTCCGAAGCGGGGCGCGGGTGCGGGGGTTGAGTAGGTCGTAGTCCGCGTTCGCCTCTACGGCCTGCATGAACTTGTCGTCTGCCATGACGCTGACGTTGAAGTTCTCCATTACGCCAGGCGTCTGCTTCATGGTGATGAATTCCTCGATATCCGGATGCCAAACGTGCATCGTGGCCATGTTCGCGCCGCGGCGTTTTCCGCCCTGCTTGATTACGCTCGTTGCGTTGTCGAATGCGCTCATGAAGGATATCGGCCCTGATGCTATCCCGGCCGTGCTTTTCACGAAATCTCCCTTTGGCCGAAGATATGAGAAACAGAATCCGGTCCCTCCGCCTGTCTTGTGGATTATCGCCTGGTGCTTCACGGATTCGAAAATCTGCTCGATGTCATCCTTGACAGGGAGCACGAAGCATGCGGCAAGCTGGCCGATTTCCGTGCCTGCGTTCATGAGCGTCGGGGAATTCGGCAGGAATTCGAAGTTCGTCATGACCTCGAAAAACGCTTCCGCGTAGTATTTCACCATCGAGTCATCGGCCCCGTAATTGTGCTCGTTGGATGCCAGGTGCACCGCGACGCGCCTGAAAAGCTGGCTCGGTGTCTCGATTATCTTCCCTTCCTCGTCTTTGAGGAGATAGCGTTTCTCGAGGACCTGGATGGAGTTGAGTGGAAGCTTGAGGTCGTCCTGGACGCCGAGGGCTTTCTTCATCTCGCGCTCGATGTTCTTCCTGTGCCTGTATAGTATGTATGATTTGGCGGTCGTCGCATGGCCGGTCTCGATGAGCGCCTTCTCGACGAGGTCCTGGACCTCCTCGACTGTTGGAACGTAATCCTCCTTGAATTTGGCGTTAATGTATTCGACAACCTTGTCGGCGACGCGCCCGGACTCCTCGCGGTCCGTCCCGCCGACCGACTGCGCGGCCTTGAATATGGCGTTCGTTATCTTCTCTTTTGAAAAGTCGACTACGGACCCATCCCTCTTGCGAATCTTCGAAATCGTCATAGAACCACCTGACGCCGCAAAAAAACGTGGCGACTTACAGGGTCCGCCTCAAAGACCCCAAAGCAGGATGATTTCTTGCGGAAGGAATTTAAATGTGGCATAATACGTCGAAAATGTAGAGACACAAAGTATCCTTTTTCACACAAAAAAAGAAGGCAGCCTCTCCGGACATCATCCAGCATCAAGCTCGCTTGTGTGGTTCAGAAGGATTTGCGGAGCGCGAACAACGCTCCGAAACCGCCAATCACGAAGTTGACCATGACGCCGACTATCAGGATGCCAATCCCGCACACGGCCGAGAGTGCTATTCCGCTGAGGCCTATCACGCCTCCGAAAAGCGATGATGCGAGCGCCATCTCCGGTGAGCCAAGCCCTGCACCGCCCATCGGCCTGCTGACAACGATGACCGCGAGGATTATTTTCAGGACCAGCTCAATCGCTCCGACTATGAAATATGAAACGCCGCTGACGGTCCCCGCCCCGACCGCGTCAAAGCCATAGTTTTTAGCAGCCCGCATTCCGGTCCAGAAGAAAAGCACAAGGAATACAGGGAACAACAATATGGAGAAAATAAGCGATATCAGGTCGATTGTGGCGTTCGTGCTCGAATCGGTTATAACGAGCGAAAGAAGCGAGAGTATCATTGAGATGATTACGAGTACCGTTCCGATGCCGATAGTCAGTAAGGAGGATACTGCCATTTTCTTGAAATCAAAGCCTGGTTTTCCCATTCCGGTCACCTGGCTTTTTGATAAACATGGAAAATTTATAAATGAACGCAGGGGCTTTCACCGTAGAAGGCCGCGGATTTCAGCATAAGAAGATGAAAAGGGGCGATCCTTCTACTAATGCATTTCCCAGATGACAGCGAGTTCTTCGAGATTGCCTTCGGAATATTCTTTCGGGAAGCCGGGGTGGGCATCCTGCTTTATTTTCCTCGCCCCGGTCTCGATTATATCATCAAGCTGTTCAAGTATTTCCCTCCGGTTTGACAGAGAGCCATCACCGGTGGAAAGACAGACCATCCCGTAATCGTTGGGCACTGCAATCTCCCTGATGATGCTTTCAAGGACCATTTCTGTGAACTCCTGGGCATTTACCCGGTCGACAAGGCTCTGCTTAGGCTCAATCCCCGCAAGCACGAGCGCCTTTTTCCCCTCAATTTCGAAGGTGAGCGTATGGACTACGCCCATGATTCGGTCACCGCTGACGATTCTTAGCGGCGTGAACGCTTCATTGAGTATCTCTTCTGGATAGCCGGTGAGGCATGTATCGCCGAAGTATCCGTAGAAGCAGTCCATTTCCGTCTTTGCCGGGAGAAAGGTCAGGTCGACCCTATATTCGCCCTTTTTCTTTGCGCTTTTGGTTATCTTGGACAATCGGCCGGCCTCCAGGGCTTCAGCCATGAATGGCCGCACCGCTTCAGGCGTTTTTGAGAGCATTTCAGTGACGACCTCGTCAAGGGTGCGGGCGACGGAGCGGGACGCGTCTTCTGCTGACATGACTCTTTCCACCTGGGATTTGAATGTATCATTAGACAACCGGAGCGAGCAGGCAAGAAGCGGAGCTATACGCCTAGCTTTTTTCACGGTCATTTTCTCAGACCATGCCATACTGACAAGCCCGTCGAGCGCCTTTTTCCCGTCAATCCCGGATTTTTTTATGGCTTCTGAGAGTAAGGTCCTGGCGCCATCCAGGTTCCGTTCGCCCAGCATATGCTGTAAGCGCTCGGAATCCGCATCAGCCAGAGCTTTGCCCAGTTCGCCACCGGCTTTGGCCAGAAAATGCGGTGCGCGGACCAATTCTTCTGCGATTGCATCCTCTGGGTCCGATACGTTCAGCTTTTCCGATATGGCCGATACGAGCTGCTTCTCGTTCTCCGTCAATTCATTATTCGCCAGTCTCATCGAATCAAATGACAATGAAAATCCTGACTTGAAATTTGGCGGCGGGATGGTCTTGCCGGAAATCAAAGAGCGGTATTTACGAAAAGTGTCCAAATCCATGCTCTTTGAATTCAATGAAGCGCAAGACATCTCTTCAATCACCGCCTCAGGAAGGTCTGTGGAAGGCTCCGGGGGTGTGGCGTGGCTGACCCAGCCGTTGATTTGGCGGAAAGCATCGGCAAGATGCGCACGTTCTCCATCATTTGCCGCTTCAAACCGCTCAAACAGGGTTTTCAGCAGGAGCGCATTGCCAAAAAACCCGTGGTATTCCGATAACAGCCTAAGCCTGTTGTCAAATTGCTCTTCTCTTTCATATTTGAAGAACCACTTATAACCTTCCAGCGAGTCTTGACCAATCAGTTCCGGGGATTGCGCGATGGCATCGGCAATCTCGTTTGTGCGCTTTTGAACGTACTGTGCTGGAAGATGCGCACAGATTGTAGAATAGGAACGGATGGCGTGGTTCAGCCGGTCATCTTCGTCAATATTATTGAAGAAGTCATGATTGAGCAAATTGCGGATGCGGAATATCAATTCGACTTTTTGTCCCATTGCGGGAAGCACGCCTGTCTTGGAAATCAGCTCCGTGAGTTCCCTAAGGCCATGCGCTTTGGTGTATTTTACGAATGGCTCCGAATTTGAGGCAATCTCAGAAATCAGCTGGCGGATTTCCGATAATTCTATACCGTGCTTGTATTTTTCGAAGAGCGAGGAAGGATGTTCGGAATCCGTCAGGGTGACTGCCATCCCGATTAGTGCGGCAGGGTTTTTGCATTCCGATGAAACCGCATGCCTCAAAAGCGCTATCCAGGCGTCATACAGGCCAATCTCTTCCGTGACATCCGTGGGATGCAATTCAAACGATGTGAAATCTCCAATAAAACATATATACTGCATCTCACGTTCATAATCGAAGCATCGCCCGTACGTATCTCTGTCTGGCTTAGGGCTGGTAGAATGAAGCGGCGTTAAATCGGAATAATCGGAATAATGCTCGAGCAATGCAAGCAATGCGTCCGAGTAACTGAGTATCATCTGCAGGTTTTTCTTAAATGAATCCGGGGTGGGTTGGGGCGACAATAGCCGGTCCAAGCTGTCGTAGCATAATTGTTTGAACATGGATGCGCGTTCTTCAGAATGACCGGGTTCTGATTCAACATCAAGAAATACCAAATCCGCAGAATGAAGAAACGCGTTGAAGGCCTCTAGGAGCTGGTCCCCGAGGGGATGCGCAAGCAATTTCTGTCTAAGCGGGTCCTTGGATTCATAAATGTCACGCACGCCTGCAAGGCCGGGCGCAGATGATTTTTCTGCTTCCGCCTCTTCCATTCCATTTCCATGCGGTTTCCTCTTCCGCAGGCTTCCGTCGGAAGCGTCCATGGCTTTCATGACCGAGACGACTTCCGATGGCTTCGCGCCGGCCATGCACCCCATGACATCGATTCTAAGGTCCATGCGGTCGATTTTATCCTGTCCGGACAGGATGGCGCGTATCTTCCTTGCGGATATCTCTGAAATTGCTCTCCGTGAAACCAACTTGTCTATCTCACACTGGAACGCTCTTGCAGTAATAGTCTTAGGTCCGTTCATTTCAAGGATTGTGGATATAAATGTTTTAAATTGTATGTTATTGTGAAAATAAGATGCGAAAAAAAATTAACAAGAATAGATAAAGGTCAGCTTTCCGCCTCCCTTCCGGTCCAGCCTGCAGAATCCGAATCTCTCGAACTGGACGATTGTGCCCTCCTTCAAGTCACGGCAGACACTCTCGCAATAGCCTTTGACACTCCTGAGGCTTCCCGGATTGAAATCACCGGAGTCGTTAAGCAGGTCCCCCGGAACCAGGACTTCGCACTCCGCCTTGTCCGTGACGACCCACTGGATTTTCTTCGGCACCTGGCTGTCCGGGACGAGCTGGCCGGCCATCCGGCCTTCGGAATCCCGCTCTTCGAGCAGCCGGACATTGCAGAGGTCTTTCAGGCGGAAGATATCGCCCTTTTTGAAGCCGTCAGCGTCAGCTTTCGGGATAAGTACGGTGCTGCTTACCCCGACGGGCCGCGTTCCCATCTCCTTTTTCGGATGCAGCTTCAGCTCGATTTCCTGGTGCTCCAGGCCGTGGACCTTGAGTTCGACAGGGTCAGGGACGAAGAAATAATGCGGTGATATGGGATCGAGGAGCTTGCGGTTCTCTGCAAGCAGCGCCTCCCAGTCCGGCTCGCTCTCGACTTTCGATATCCCGAATGCGAGCACGAATTCGCGTATGGCCTGCGGCTGGATTCCCCGGCGCTCGAGCCCGGCCAGCGTCGGAAGGCGCGGATCGTCCCAGCCCCAGAGCTTGCCGCTTTCGACAAGCGGGCGCAGCAGGCGCTTTGAGACCGGCGCGTTCTTGATGGAGAGGCGCGAGATTGAAATCATCTGCGGGACCCTCAGGCCCAGCTTCTTGAGCAGGTAAATATAGAGCTCATCCCGGAGCTCGTATTCCTTCGAGCGTATGGGCGCTGTGATTCCGAGGAGGGAATCCATGACCGCTCCCTGGAAATCGTAGGTCGGCCAGACCCGAAACTTCGTGCCCTGGCGGTAATGCGGCGCGGTGAGGATGCGGAAAAGCGTCGGGTCGCGCATGACGGTGTTCTGAGATGCCATATCCCCCTTAAGGCGGATTGTCGACCCGCCTTCCTTTGTTGTGCCATCAAGCATCTTCTTCCATTCCTGAAGGTGCGCTGAAGCATCCCGCGATGCGCACTCGCACCTTTTTTGCTCCTCCCGGCCTTTTGATATGTTCTCCTGGATGCAGTGGCAGGAATAAGCATCACCCTGGGAGATTAGCTTCTCGCAGAGCGCGTACATTTCCGGAATCGAATCGCTGCAGTATTTCTCTTCATCATAGTCCAGGCCGAGCCATTTTATCCCGTGGCGAATCGCATCTAGGAATTCGGCCTTTTCCGCCTCCGGGTTGGTGTCGTCCCACCTGAGCATTATCTTCCCGGCGTAATTCTTCGCTATGCTCCAGGAGAGGCAAAATGCCTTGGCATGTCCGATGTGCGGCCAGCCATTAGGTTCGGGAGGGAAACGGACGACTACCTTGCCCTGCTCCGCACCGGGAATCGTTATTCCCTTTTTCTCCTCCTTCTTCTCGGCGTACTCGAAACCGGCCATCTCCTTCTCGATTGCGGATTTATCGAGTTTCGATACCCTCGCGATTTCAGAGGATATGGCCTTCATGGTCTCTTTCATGTCTTTCTTGCTATCAGGATGCTCGGCGATGACCTTGCCCACTACGGCGCCGATGCTAGCGTTTCCGTAATCGAAGGCATTCTTCAGGACATGCTTGCGTATGATGGAATCTAATGCTGCCATGAGAATAGAAATGGGGCAAGAGATTTAAGAAACTTAAGAAAGCGCATCTGCCTGTGCGTGGCATGCGTCAGTAGAATGGATCGTCCCTGCGCTTGGTCATCATGCCCTTGAAATTCTTTGCCAATTTGACATCCGCCGGAGGGTCCTCGCGCCTATCCAGCTTCCAGGAGAGCGCCTCGTAGACGTCGAGCATGCACATCCGGTCGTCGTCGCTCCTCATGAATTCGCGGATTTCGGGGTGCGCTTTCAGCACATCGCCTGCAGAATTCCTGAAAAGTGCGCGGCGGACCAGGTCGTAGAGCAATTCGCACTGCTTTTTATTCAGCATCGAGAGCCCGTATGAGAAGGCAGCGTGGCTGGTAACCCAGGACTGCCGGACGCGCACCCAGATGCGCCGAAGTTCGGGGGTTATAATAAGCTTATCAGTTGGTTTAGGCGATTTTTTCTCGTTCTTCTTCAAGTCTTTTCCAGCCAAGTGTACACCCGCATTATCAAGACGCATGAAGCCCTTTAAATCCTTTTTACCCCGATTTTTTCATTTCTGATACAAACATTTATAAATAAGTTCAACAGCAAATACCTTAACAAACCATAAAGGAGGTGTAGCAAATGGAAAAACAGACTGAGACGTATACGATGCCAATGTCTAATTGTAAGCACTTGAGCTACACCTTCGTTGCCATCAGGTGGCGCAAGTAACTGTGGGAGAAAAAGGGGACCAAAAAGTCCGTGACACCTGAAACCTCCTGCGCCCGGAAAAAAAGGGTTAGTGTTTCCGCTAGCGCCTTCCGGCCGTTTCATATCCCCTGTGATGTATGGGGCCTATGATGCTTCCGGATTGCCTGGCATTGATTGCAGGGTATCAGGGGGGCTATCACGCCCCCCAATTATCAAAACATGGTGATAAAAGTGGTTTTCGAAGAACCGGCCGGCCCGGAATTCCCCGGCGACCGGTCAGAGCGGCGCGAGCAGTTCGTTGCCGATGGATTCGTGGGTTTAGCTTCAAGAAGGGGCAGGCCGAAGAAGGAATGCGATGAGGAGCGCCTTGCCCAGGTCGTGAGGCTGTACTTCATCGAGAAGATGTCGATGAGGCAGGTCGCCGAGGTCATCGGTGTCTCCCATATGAGCGTCTATAGGATGCTTTCGGACCCGACGGTAGAACTGCTAATCTGAACCGGGGGGTAACCCCCATTTCTTTTTATAAATTTCGACAAAGATAGGAAGAACGAACGTCATTAGACGTATTACGTAGATTTATATATAAGTTCCATTCCAATAAAATGCAGATAGACTGGTTCTTCTGAACGAACTATCATATGAGTCCTGTTTTTCAAGGCGATTTACGTCGGGAGATCATAGTAGTAAAAACAGTTTATCTGGATAATCAGGCGCAAGCCTGAAATAAAAAAAGGTGAAATTGAATGGCATATGAAGGCGGCGGAGACAGGCCCATGTTTGATGCGGTCTGCTCTAAGTGTGGCCAGCCCTGCCAGGTTCCCTTCAAACCAACTGAAGGAAGACCTGTATACTGCAGGAACTGCTACAAACCAAAATCGAGATTCTGAAGATCACTAGCTGATTGAAGGAATTTCTGTTAATTATTGAGATTTTTTACGATTTTTTTATGAAAAATGTCTGATTCTTGGGTTCAATCAAGCAAAAGCGGTTCTCTGAGAGGGAAAAGCTGTTCTCTCAGATAGATATCTAGGGCCTCGAGCAGCTCCAACTGTCTTGTCGAATAGGAATATGTCTTTCCATCCACAACACAATAGCTCCTAAAGTCATTATTGGAAACAGCGTAACCTAGGGCCACGGAAAAAACTTCCAGGGGGGGATGGCCCACCTCATCGCATAATCTCATGAACTCCGGGGATTCGTTAACCTTTTTTGAAAATTCATCCAAAGAAAAGTCCTCCATCGTCAGGACAGACATGACCAGTTCATGGAAATAGGCGTTTTTCGTTAAGTCGCGCTTATAAATCAAGTCCAGGATCGCTATTTCCGGGTCCGGATTGACCTTCTCGCGAAAATAAGCCAGTGGATCCGGTTTTCTCGTAATACCCATCGATTCGCAGCTTTCGCAAAAATCCTTGAAATCGGCCAGCTGTTTTGGAGTGAATACGCCGATGCACCGTTCAGACCTTTTCAATAGCGGGTGGTTCGGCAATTCATAATCAAGCTTCAGCTTTGAACCCATAGGATAACATAATAGATGACATCATTTAATAATACGTCTCTAGCTCACGCTAACCATCATCCAGAATAAAGAAATAGGATGACTCACGTTTCATTTGACTTTGCAGGGAATCTCCGAAACGGCGATATCGAATCGCTTGAACGCCTTTTCGACCGAATCCATCGCTTCCGGATTAATATTCTCAAAAACGACAACGCCGCCATCCTCATCGAATATTTTTTTCAGAGATATCTGTTCGTCGCTAGTGGCCGGCCTGCGTGTGACCCTTACGAGGGGGTATTTTCCGGACCTCCGTTCTTTGAGGATTACGCACTCTCTTCCCAGCGCGTCCCCTTCCACTGTAACTAGGTAAGCCTTTCGGCACAGCTCCTTGGTCACAGAACTGATGTTCCGGTAAGGGATGTAGATGATGCCCGGGCTGTCAGAAATCAGCCCGTTTCTAAGGAAGATTAGGTGCTCGTCCAGGCTTGATTTATAGGCGTCCGTGAAATCGGACCGGCCAAAACCCACCGCCTTCACATATTCCGATACCCTGCCGGAATAATCCAAACGCACGATTTTTGCCGGTGTGGCCACCCAACTCCTCAAGATGAAAAGGACGGTCCCGATAAAGGCGACGGTAGTACCGACAAAAATAAGGGCCATAATGACGTAGGCTTCAACAAGGGTCCAATCCATGGGACGTATCTGAACTGGCTAAAATAAAAATAAATGTGGGGGAGCCCAAGGCTCGCGCTATGCTTCAAGAGCCTGAAAATCAGATATATCGGGCATGGCTCCCGCTAGATAAAAATGATGACTCACGCTTCATATAGAGTTGATCTGTACGGACGCTTTCGCATCCTCGTACTCGCACACTGCTTCCATAATTCCCTGAATGTGACTTCAGTAAAATTTGGAGGTGATCTATCCGCAGGTTCCCCTACGGATACCTTGTTACGACTTAGCCCCCCTCACGCCCTCTCGGTTCGAGCCCAGCATGAACCAGGACCTCACCGAAAAAACATTTGGGTGACTTGACGGGCGGTGTGTGCA
>JAZDMN010000004.1:0-10587 GCA_043800955.1 Microcaldota archaeon | reverse complement strand
AGCGGAGAGCTGGAATCATTTGTCAATGGGCTTGTGGAACGTGGATTGGCTGCGAATAAGACCGAGGCGATTCGACTTGCGGTTACGAGATATTACGAGGAACATCAGCGCGTTAAAAAAGTCAATGAGGAGCCGCTGGATCGCTCGACGATAGATGCGGCATGGAACAACCCTTCGGACGATAAGGCGGCGGATTTCTATAAGAAGAGGTATCTGAAATGAGGAGACGGGATGTAATTATTGCGCGCGTTTTCTTTTCCGATTCGCCAGAAAGCAAGGTTAGGCCTGCGATTGTCTTATCAGATGATGAATACAATTCCAGCGATTATCTTCTTGTTTCCGCCATAACTACCGCTTCGGATGAATATTGCCTGATGATTTCTGGTAATGACGCGAACTGCCAGCTTGAGGGGGGAAGCGGTGCAAGGTTCGACGGCATTGTCAAATTGCATAAAAAGCAGGTTGTGCGCGGGATAGGAAGAGTATCGTTAGAATTTCATTCTAAGCTCGTGGAAAAGATTATTTCCGTCCTAAAGTAAAGTGACGGGGATATTAGAACTGGATACGCTCTCCTTTTTCAGCCAGCCGGACCGAGGATACGCTGTCCTTGAACAGCTCGGGGTGCACGGTGTGGACCGGGATTACGTGCTTTGGGGAGATGTCGCGGCATATGTCGAACAGCTCGCCCATTGACGCATGCCCCGACGCATGGAACTGGTAGTGCTTCATCGAGAAGCGGTTCAGCCAGTTATGGAGCACCTCGTCCTGCAGCTGGGAAAGCGGGTCCTCCTCGAACGGCTCGCTCATGGAATGGATGCATGCGCCTCCTGGCTCTGGGTTGACATCTATTAGCTCCTGGAGCTGGGAGAAATCCAGCTCCCAGATGATTTTCTTCTGGTTGTTTTTCACCCAGTCGAAATCCACGCACTGGAATTTTTCCTTGATTTCAAGCTCGTATGGCCTGGGTTTCAGCATCTCTCTTGCGTACACCTTGATGTGCGGGTCCTCGAAGGGGTGCGGCGTGTCGAAATGGATGTCTCCCTGGAGGCTCATGAGGAGGTGCGCTGTCTTGATTGTAGTCACGAGCGTTTTGCCTGTGGCTTTCGCGATATCGTGGAACGTCCTGAAGCGGTCGAGGTCCTTGGGATAGCGCATCGCAAGGATTAGCTTGTCTGTTTTTGCCACTTCAAGGCTCTCTGTGAAAACGGACTGCTCGGTATGGTTTTTTCGGGTTTCTGTGGGGGCGACTCGCGTCCCTTCAACGATGAAGGCGTCCGGCGCTGCTTCCTTTGCCTTTTCTAGGAAATCCTTCGTGAGTTCTGGCTTTCCCCCATGGCTTCGGATATCGCCGGTGTAGACCAATGAGCCTTCGCTTCCATGGATGATGAAGCCGTATGCACCAGGCACGGAATGGTCGACATGGATTGGCGTGATTTCCATCGAATCGAGCTTGATTTTATTCCCTGTGCGGAACGTTTTGATGGTGTTAGGCGGGACGAACGTCTTTGCGAACGGCCGCTCGAACCCTTTTTCAGTGAAGAAGAACGAGCCGGATGTCTGCATGTGTGATTCGAGGATTGCCTTGCAGGTTTCTCCCATGTAGATTGGGATGGCTTCGTGGATGTATTTCAGATGTGCGACATGGTCGTAATGAGCATGCGAGATGAAAACCGCGTCGAATTTCGGGGCCTGCGGCTTCATGGAAGTCGGCTTCACTGCGTTGTCGTTGTAGAGCCCCTCCACCTGCGGCATGAGATCGAGCGCGAAGTAATCTCTGAGCCCGAATCTGTCCCTGGGCTGGAGCCAGTCCACGAAATAGTCGTCCAGATGGCCGAAGGACTGGCCGAAGTCGAGGAAGATTTTCGTCTTGCCGTCTTCTACGAGGAACTTGTTTCCGCCAATCTCCCCCACGCCGCCAAAACACGTGATATGCATCATAACACCTTGAGAAGGTCCTCGAATCTGTTGATTTCGAAATCGGCCTTGATTTCAGTTTTCTTTTTGTTCCAGCCGTATTTTGCCAAACATGTCTTCATGCCGATTTCCTGCGCCCCCTTGATATCGCGCTCGGGATTGTCTCCAACGAATAAGCACTCGGACGGGGCAAGGTTGAGCATCTTTAGAGCAAGGTTGAAGCCACCCGGGTTCGGCTTGAACACCAGCGTGTCGTCCAGCGTGACGACCACATCGAAATAGTCGCTTAATCCTGTGAGAATCAGCCTCTGCCATGCCTTGTTCCTCGGGGCGTCAGTCACAACGCCGAGCTTGTAGTCCTCTTTCAGTGAAGCGAGCGTGGGTTTGACAATCGGGTATGTTCGGAGGACCTCGAACTTCTTTTGGAGATAAGCCAGGATTGCCGCCTGCTGGATGCGCTCGGCAAGGTTGATTTCTAGGTCATATGGCTTGAGAACTTCATAGAACGTCTTCTGGTATTCTATGCCTTTCTCGTCGTATACGGTGAAAATCTTCCCATAGGCCTCGACTTCGGATGCCGGAAGGCCGTTTGCGACCATGGCTTTGGCTGCCGCCTTTGCCGTCTCAATCTTGAATTCCAAAAAATTTATGAGCGTGTTATCCAGGTCGAAGAGAATTGCTTTGAACATCGTGTTTTCATCTCATACGCGGTTTATACGCTTTTCGAAAACCCAAGCCTTACGAAGAGTTCCCCGGTTGAGAGAACCTCGACTTTAGACTGCTTCTTCATGCATTTGTCATTGCTCCATATCGGCACTTTAAGCAGCATTGCCAGCGCAATATACTCAGCATCATCTTGATCGGGCGAGAGACCCCGGGCTTCGTCGAGAAGATGGGCGAACTCTTCCCTTGGAACAATAATGAGCGTGGAGCGCAGCAGTCCGAGCAGTTCATGAAGTTCTTCCTGTGTGCGTTTCGACTTGTTAAGGACTTCCGATTCATGTTCCAGAAGTTCTTCGAAAATGAATTCCGGGATGAAAGTGCGGATATCCGGTATAGACAGGAGATAAGCCGTGGCCCCGTCCTTGATTAAAGCTGCGAAGAGGATGTTCGCATCGATGACTAAGTCCATCCGCTCATTTCCGGTAATGCCTCGCGGCCGCCTTGTTGACGGCCCGCCCGAGGCGGATTGCATCCTCTTCAGTGAGTTCGCTCTCCCGCGAGAACTCGCGGAACTTCCTAAGAATCGCGAGCTTGCCCTTGATGGCTTCCCTCGCTACCGCTGACCAATTAATCTCCGGGTATTCATCCATCTCCTTCTTCATCTCCGCCGGAACGGCCAGGGTTATGCTTACCATATATGTTTATTACGTGCAATACGTTTTTAAACATATTTTTCCTTTCGCCTTCCGGCAGAGATACCGTTGCGGTTGCGGTATTTATTCAAGAAGACAGCTGATTTCCGCGAGGAGGCACGGATATTAAGATGTCCGGGATAGGTTAAAAAAGTGTTAATAACAATATAATTATGATAATTATGACAGACATCACCGTGAAAAAAACGCTGTTCACGAGAAGCGTCGAAGGAACGGATAAGCGAGGCGAGAACGCCTGCCTGATTCGCGCCAAGACAAGGGTTTTCAGCGGCTTCTGGAAGTACGAGGTCATGCTTGACACTCCCGGAGAGACATTCAGGTCATCTGGTCATTTCCTCCAGGTTTTACAAGCAATAAAGCAGAATCCCGCGATGGTTGAATGGTTGGACCTGTTTAGGGATGTTTCCAGAACGGTCTGTGAAACCTACGGCAGTGCAACGCACTTCTTTTCAGAGGATCAGATGCTGGTGATGGCTGCATTGAAGAACGAGGGGATGAACATCAGGCGGCTCTCAAGGGTGCTTTCCATGGACCAGAAGAAAGTCTTCGAAGCGCTCACACGGCTGCAATCCCTGGACCTCGCCTCAAGGAACGACTTTTCCGATGCCGAGGTAGCGGAGAAGACATACCGGCTGGAGCAGATGGGCCATATGATTCACGGCCTCCTGATGGAGGATAGGAAGTACGCGGTCATGCAGGCGATGGTCGACATCAAGATGGCTTAGGCCTTCACTTCGCCGCGGTTGATTCTCTGCGCGAGGCTATATGCGTCGAACATGCCCCAGAGCCACATGAGCAGGATCACGGGTATGCAGATTATCGTGATGGAGCAGACGAATGCGATAATGGGGTAGAAAATCAACAGCATGAACCCGAACATGTAATCCCCGCAGTAGATGTGGCCGAGGCCGCACCAGAAGAATGAGAGGATTGCGGCAAGGGCCGGGCTTTTGCGTTCCTCGTAATGCCCTGTTGGGGCTCCCGGCTGGGGCGTTGCCACTCCGGCGGCTGGGGGTTGCTGCGCTCCGGATGCGGGCTGCTGATACGCCGGAGGGTGCTTCTGCCTAACTCCGCATTTCGGACAGATTTCTGCCTCCTCGAAGATTTTCTCGCCGCACTTGTAGCAGAACTTCATTTCCGGAATACAATCACCGTCATCCTGGGTTCTGGATAGTGATAGACCCCAATTCTTTTAATTTACACCATTCCGGGCGCATTGCCGGGGCTCACACGAGATGCAGGTCTAAATCCGCGAACCGGGCTATATCCTCAAAATCCTTATCCGAAGTGAGGAACCTCAGGCCTTCCTTTTCCGCAGTTGCGGCAATCATTATGTCAGCCATCGGCTTATCCTTCCCGCCCGCAAGAAGTTCTGCCTTCAGATGGGCTGAGCGTCTTGCGATATCGGATGTCGCCGCTAGAATCGTGCATCCGTCAAGGAAAAGCTCCACGGCTTCCTGGGATTTGCGCCCCTTGCGTTTTGCGGCCCAGAGGAGCTCATAGACTGTTATGGCGGATATGGCAACACCCTCGCCATCAGCTTCCGACTTCAGCTTTTCATCTCCGCGAAGCCAGGCGATTGCCGCTGAGGTGTCAAAGAATAACATCGCGGTCCCTCCTGGACTTCTTGATTTCACCGTAGCTGATAGGCGCGTCTTTGAGCATGCCGAAGGATGAGCTAAGGCTCCTGCCGGATATGCCAAGCAGCCTCTCAAGCACTTCCGAGAAGCTTTCATTCTCCTTCTTGAGCTTCCTTAGGCGCTCGTAAACGCTTATCTCGATGTTTATGTTCCTGCTACTCATGCATGCATATATGCATGCAAAGTTATATAAAGACACTGTTTTGGCACGCACATCGCCACCCCGGGTGAAATCCGAAGTGGACGTATTTATTCGCGGGGATAGTGGATTTCCGCAATCGTTTCCTATCCGCGGAAATGCCCGACCCCCGCAACGCTTTATTTGTCCGCAAGGTAATCTATGATGCCTTCGTAATCAGCAATAAGTTTCCGGACTAGCGCTTTCGCATCTACTGCGTTTATCACGCGTCCGGCTTCGGGTTTTTCGGGCATCGCCACACCGCTTAGACGCAGGTGATCGGACTGCGATAAAGAGGAATGAGCAGGTTTGCGGATTCGCCACTCTTTTGGGTCTTGAATTGCACGAGGTACTCGTCTGCCGGAGCTTCCCGCACTTCGCACAGCAGATGCCGTATCTCTTCCTTGCCTACCGCGCGGTTGAACAGCCTCGATATTTCCGCGCTGGCATCGATGATTTCTATGCCGACCAGCTTCCAGTCATTGCTGACATCGACCAGGATGTGCTCGGACAGTTCCATGGTTGCGTCGGATTTGCGGGTGCCGACGGCTATGCTTATCGCATCGGCATCGGGGTCATACGCATATCGTACCTTCATCGGGTTAACCTCTCTTCCGCCATTTATATATCTTCTTTTGAAGCGCCTTGCTGGTGCGGTAAACGGTTATGAGGCTGATTTGGCCGTCGATTGATGCGATGTAGGCTATGAAGCCGCCTTCCGGCCAGCGGTAATACAGCTTGAATTTCCGTTCCCTGGGCATTTCCGAGGCCTGCTCCACGACCAGGTATGGCTCCTTTTCAAGGATGTCCGCCCTGAATACCGCCAGTTCCGTGTCATCTTCCGCGGCCAGCCTCCTGAGCCGGGCCTGCTGGAGCGCATGCCTCCGGAACACGATTATGCGCTCTTTCTGTCTGAGCAGGTTCTGAAATGAGCGCAAGTCCACAATCTGTTCCATTCCATACCAACCTTCATGCAGACTTTTCAGTTTGGATGCACCGCGGAGATGCGGAAAATCATGGCTTAATAAGAATTAACCTGGCGGAGCTGTGGCCATGCATAGCCTTGCATAGAACCCGGTGCGGCTTTCGCTGGGAAGCAGGGTCGCGGAAACGCTCCGTGCCGCGGAATCCTTTATTTATCGGGTTGCGCGTTTCCGACGGTGGTCTCATGAACAATGAACGTTTTGTCTGGGCGCTGGGGTTGTACGCATGGGACGGACAATCCCGTCGGTAAGCTACCGGCTTGAGGAGAGGGTGGCAAGATGGAAGAATTTCTCGGCGCACCTGGATCGGAAGGAGAAGGAGGCGCTCCTGCGGCTTCTCGCAATCGTAAGGGAAAGAAGGACCGCCATAGACGCCGCGGACGAGGACGAGATAGCGCTGGCCATGCTGCTCGCGATGCTCGTGTACCTGGAGGCAAAAAATGATACGGACGGGCAATCGCGTCTTTGATTCTTTGCTTTGCTCGGATGCGATAATCACGCTCCGGTGCGCTGATTCGATTTGGCTGTCCGAGATGATTTGGCGCCTGATGGCCAGGAACGCCACTGACGGGGTGCTGTACCTCCAATGGACGGATTATCACAAAAGATACTGGAGCTTCGATTACGAGCGTTTTTTTCGTATTTGCGGGGCCGATGCGCGGGATGCCATGCGGAACGTGCATGTGCTCAGGGCTTTTACCAAGGACAACAACGATGTGGCCGCGAACTGGGACGTTCCGGGGGAATACAAGCTGATAGTGCTGGATTCGCTCTCCGAGCTTTATGTCGACAGTACCCACGGCATAACCCATGCGATTGGCAAGTTCGTCCAGCTCTGCATACGGAAGCGGGCGACGGGCGTGATTCTGGATAGGCGGACGGGCTACCTCCACGAATATCTCTCGCAGGTTTCGTCCGTGATAATCGACGTCGGCGTTTCGCGGGATATCACTGTGAAGGTGCTGAAGCATCCGTGCCTGCCCGACCCGGTGTTCTGCTACCCCAGGGACAGGCAGTATAGGCTCTCCGGGTGGCTCTGATGCTGGTGAACATCGTGCATGCGGGCGAGCGGATGCATTTGATTTATCCGAGGCGAATGGCGAAAGGGGAAAGCGATGAAGACGGAACGGAACGCGTCGAATCTGCCGTAGAGTACACGCCTTCCTTCTACCTTCTCTCCCCTGAGCCAGATTATGCGCTCGATGTCATGGAAAAACATCCTTTGGTCTCGCGCTGCGTCATCGAGGAAAAATATCCAAACATACACGCGAGCGAGCGAACGCGGGTTTTGAGGGTTTTTGTTTCCTCACGCGAGTTCCGCAAGGTTGTTTCAGATGTTTCGCGCCTTGGCGAGACGGCCGAAGTGACGATTCCCCACCATTACCGGTTCGCTTTGGAGAAGGGGCTGACGTTCTTTGAGCCCGAAGGCCCGCTTACTACTGCGCTCATGAAGAAGGGAGAGAAGGTGCCGGAGGCGGACGTTGTGTTCACTCACGGCGGCGACATGTTTTTGCGGAGCTATCCGGGCGTGCTCGTATCGAAACTTGGATGCTTCCTGCGCCATGCTGTGCATATCGACCTCAGGTTTAGCGAACTGTATGACATTTATGGGGATGATGGCGGCAGCACGCGCCTCGCACGCGTGATGGTGCTTTCCCGCTTGACTGGAGTGAAGCCGGATATCGTTTGCCGCGTCACGCCCGGAAAACTCAACACCTTCCTCCACATGCGTGCCGCCAAGGCTCGCGGCTATCTGATTCCTGATAAGAAAAATGAGATGGAAAAGCCGAAAACCCTTGAGATGCTCCGCAGGATGGACAGAGGCGGGACGATATTCTATCCCAAGCCCGGCGTCTATTCGAACGTAGGGAAATGCGACTTCTCCAGTATGTATCCGCATGTGATTGTCAGGCACAACATCAGCCCTGAGACGATGCACTGCTCCTGTGGAAATGATGATGTGCTGCCGGTGTGCGGGTGGCGCGTGTGCAGGAAGCGGGGGATAATCCCTGACGGCATTGAGGCGGTCCTGCTCCGCAGGCTTGAGCTCAAGCACAGGCTGCGGGCCGAAGGGTTCAACGCTGACTTGGATGCCCGGCAGAAGGCGCTTAAGGGATTGTTAGTTGTGTGTTTTGGCTACCTCGGCTTCAACAATTTCGTTTTCTCGAATGTCGAATGCAAGGAATGCGTGATGCTGATGGGGCGAGTGATACTGGAGAGGACAAAGGCGATAGCCGAAGAGGAGGGGCTGGATGTCCTGTATGGGGTAGTTGATTCGGTTTTCGTTTCGAGTCCCCCAAACAATCAAGAAAAAAATTTCGAGCGATTCGCCACGCGAGTATCGAACGAGACGGGAATCGAACTGGTTTTGGATTGCGTTTTTTTGAAAATAAAGTTCCTGCCGTCCTATGACGGCTCGGGGGCAGCGAATCGCTATTTTGGAATCACTGTGGATGGGAAGATTGAGGCGCGGGGAATCGCTCTGCGGCACTCGGATGCGCCCGAGTTCCTGAAAAAATACCAGCAGGAAGCCATTCCCGCGTTTTTTTCAGGGAATTTCGCTTCTTTCCGCGAGGTCTACGCCAGGCACAAGGAGCTGCTCCTTTCCAAAAAGATACCGCTCGATGACCTTTCCATCCACAAGCGCATGCGCCAGCGCGAATACAAGACAGAACAGGCGCACGTCCTTGCTTACAACGAAAAACCTGACGGGCGCAAGTCAGTTGATTTCGTCCATACGGTTTACGGCCCCAGGCGCACCGAGCTTGCCAGGCTGGAGGAAATCGATGCGCAGGAGTATCTCAGGCTGCTGGAGCGGGCCAGATGGGAAATAGCAAGCAATATATCCTAGAAATGAGAGGTATTCGCCATGATTGATGGGGATATCGCCAGAATCAGGAAGAAGATGGCGGAAAAAAGCAAGGTGCTGAAACCAGCCATCGCAGGCCTGATTGTCGACAACAAGGTCGACTACAAGGAGATCTTCGCGACTTTCGTGCAGCTTGTGGTTGCCGGCCATGTCCAGCTTGTCCCGCACAGGAAATTCGTCCGTGTGGGGGCGCCAAAACTCCTAAGGTTCGAGCAGTTCGTCCTTGATGCGGCATTGCCGGATGACAAACCGACTGATGAGAAGGCAGTGGCGCAGCGGCTGAAAGGAGCGGACCTTTTCAGGTTCTCGATTCTAATGCTGGATGAGCTTGTAGAGCAGGGAATCGCGGATAAAAGGTCAAGCCTGTCCATGAACTCCCCTTTCGGAAGCATCAACGCGTCTTCGGAGCTTGAAGTCACGGACAATTCGGTATATCGGAGCACCCAAAGCACTACAACCTACGTGGGCCCCCAGAAGAAAGGGTTCCTCTCGGGCCTGCTTAGCGCCATAGGAATCAGGGTTGAGACCAGGATGGGCACCCAATCAAGGTCAGGCGCGGATTTCGAAGACATGCGGAAATTGATGGACGAGGTGGAGAAAACCGATGGGGAGGTCATGGTGAACGGCAAACTCGTCACTGACCCTGCGGAGAAGGTGAAAATCAAAAAGGACATGAACGTGAGGTTCAGGCTTGAGCGGTTCGACGGGACCGGTTTCGACAAGAGGTACGAGGTCAAGGACCCTCGGATAGTTGACGGGTTCGCCAAGGCGGTCATCAATTCCGCAGACATCGGAGCCTCGGTCACAGGATTCGAGTTCACCCGCACCGATAAGGCGGACGTTCTGATTAAGGAATACCTTGAATTGCAGGATTTTTTGAAGCGGTTCCCGGTCTATGAGGACAGATTCTCAAATGAGTTCGTGGGTTTCAACATCGCCTTCCATTTGCGTGGGACGGATAAATTACCGAGCTAGATTCTATGTGCCTCAGATACGCGCTCACAATGACTGATTCGAAGGCGATAGCATCAAGGTTCGGCTTAACTGACGTGCCGAAGCTGAAGCCGAGGTATAATATTGCGCCGACGCAGGAAGTGCCGGTGGTGTTCAACGATTCAACTGACCGGCTTTCGTTTGCACGGTGGGGCATGCCTGCGAACTGGAGCGGAGCGCGGCATCCCCTGTTCAATGCGCGGGCGGAATCGGTTGATAAAAAGTCGTCATTTAGGAAGGATTTCGAATTACGACGCTGCCTGATGCTGGCGGACTCGTTCTATGAGTGGAAGCATCCCACAAAGAGGCCGTTCCGGATGTTTTTGAAGAATGGCGGCATGTTCGCCTTCGCCGGTATTTACGCTGATGCACCCGACAGTGATATCAAAAAAAGAACGTGCTGCATGATTACGACCGAAGCCAACTACCTGGTTGCCCAGATACACAACCGCATGCCGATGATTCTGGATGAAGGCACGGAGAAGGATTGGCTGAAGGCCGACCCGGGCGAAGCCAAGGGTTTCCTCAGCCCGTACCCAGCGGATGAAATGGACATATACGAAGTGAGCAGCAAGGTCAACTCAGCCAAAAACGATTCCAAGGAGCTGCTGGAGAGAAAGACGACGAAGGGGAC
>JAZDMN010000071.1:0-7354 GCA_043800955.1 Microcaldota archaeon | reverse complement strand
GCGGCATATATCCGCTCGAATTCACGAGCAGGTTCGGCTACCCGCACATCAGCATAGCGATGGAAGGGGTTCTCAGCGAATGGGGCCAGTTTTTATTCGGCATAGCCCGCAAGGAGAAGCCGGAATTCCGGACTAAACGGGCATTCGAGGTCGGCGTCGTCGTCGCAGTGCCCCCGTTCCCGTTCCACGACCCGGAGTCGTTCAGAAGATACTCGGAGGACGCTTCGATAATATTCAAGACCTCGAACTTTGCAGGGATACATCCAGGCGATGTTAAGCTCGTTGAGAACGATTGGCGTCTTGCCGGCAACAGCGGCTATGCGCTTGTCGTGACCGCCTCTGGCACGACGATGGAAGAAACTCGGAAGACAGTATACAACCGAATAAAGAACATAATCATCCCCAACATGTTTTATCGGACCGATATCGGGACTAGATGGATAGAGGACAGCGACAGGCTCACGATGTGGGGATATCTCTGACGGATTTCATAACGGCGCTGCTCATTGGCATCGGGCTTTCGATGGACGCTTCTGCGGTATCCATGACCGGAGGTGCCAATGCCAAGGGGGGCAGCCTCACAGGTGCGGCATTTCGTGCAGCTTTTTTCTTCGGGGCATTCCAGGGCGGGATGCTCCTTATCGGAGGGATAGGCGGCGAAAGCATCAAGGCAGTAATATCGGAGATAGACCACTGGGTCGCCTTTTTCCTCCTTGCGGCTGTCGGTGGCAAGATGCTCCTGGAATCCAGGCACATGGGCGAGGATAAGCGGGTGGACCTCCTGAATGCGCGCATTCTCATACTGCTGGCCGTAGCCACCAGCATTGACGCCCTTGCGGTCGGGATAGGCATCGCTTTTGCTGACCATTCGCTGTTTGACACTGCCATCATCGTCGCCTCTACAACGGCGCTGATATCTTTCGCCTCGGTGTTTGCCGGGAAAAAATACGGGTGTGCGCTCGAAGGCAAGGCAGAGGCTTTCGGGGGCATCGTCCTGACCCTAATCGGCCTCAATATCCTTCTAAGCCACATCTTTTTCTCCTGATGAGGTGCAAAGGGGCTAACCTGCAGGATAGGTTATCGCCAGTACCGCGAGCGCGATGCAGTAATACCCGAACCATTGCAGGCGGCTTTCCTTTAGGAGCCTAATCAGGATAGCTATCGAAAGATAGCCCGCTATTGCTGCGACCAGGAAGCCAACGGCCACAGGAACCACATCGATACCGCCATCCAGCGCATGCCTCCCTTCTAGCAGCGCAGCGCCTAGAATCGGGATGATTGCCGCCAGGAACGAGAATCGCGCGGCTTCCTCCCTTTCCACGCCGAGAATGAGCGCCGTCCCAATCGTGGAACCGCTCCGTGATATGCCAGGGGCGACGGCTATCCCCTGAGCCAGGCCGATTAGCAGGGCGGAGCGGGCCCCGATGAGGGCGCCGCCGGTTTTGAAACGGGATGCCACGATGAGAAACAGCCCCGTGATTGCCAGCGCGCAGGCTATGGCGACCGGGCTTCCGAACATGCTTTCGAAGAAATCGCGCAAGGAGAAGCCGATTATCGCAGTGGGTATCGAGCTCAGCAGAATCAAGCCGGCAAGCCGGATTGACTTTTCATCGCGCGCGAGCAGCCCGGAACCCAACGCAAGCAGGTCGTTGCGATAGTAAGCAATAACCGCTAGCAGCGTCCCCAGGTGAAGGATGATGTCGAATGCCACGCTCGCTTCGATGCCGAAGAAATGCTGCGCTAGCGCGAGATGGCCGGAACTGGAGACGGGAAGCCATTCCGTTATCCCCTGGATGAGGCCAAGCAGCAAGGCTTGCGCAAGTTCCATGAGAACGATTTGCCTGCCCGGTTTTTATGCACTCCCATTCAACCCAGGATTGCATTGAAAAGAAGTCCGGTGAGCACAAAGGAGATTGCCAGGATTCCTGCAAAAACCGCAATAAGCTTGGGCTTGAGCACCTTCCGGAGTATAATCATTTCAGGCAAAGACAGCGCCGTGACGCTCATCATGAATGCCAGTGCGGTCCCAAGGGCCATCCCTTTGGACATTAGAGCCTGCACAATCGGGATAGTCCCGGCCGCATTCGAGTAAAGGGGAATCCCTATCAGGACGGATATCGGGACCGCAAGCGGATTATCCTTTCCAGCGATATCGGCAAGGAAGCCGACCGGGACAAACCCATGGATAAGGCCACCGACCGCAATGCCAAGCAGGACATAAGGGCCAACCCTCTTCAGGATATCAGCCGTCTGGCTTCTTGCGAAAGACAGCCTTTCTTCCCAGGGCATGCCCTTTTCCCGGCCCTCCTTGAATTTCGTCTCGTATACGAAGCTTTCGACCTCGCCTCCCAGGTTCATCCGGCCGATAGCTATTCCTGCGGTGATTGAGATAATCAACCCCGTGCCGATGTACAATGCCGTCACTTCCCAACCGACGAGGCCAAGGAGCAATGCGACGGCGACCTCATTAATCATCGGCGATGCGATAAGGAATGAGAACGTCACCCCAAGCGGCACCCCGGCTTCGACGAAACCTATGAATAGCGGGACGGCCGAGCACGAACAGAATGGCGTCGGGATGCCCAGGAGAGCGGCAATCACGTTTCCGAGGCCCTCTTTTTTATCGCCCAGGATTTTCCTAATCTTCATAGGCGTTATGAACGTTCGGACTATCGAGACAAGGAAAACCATGATTGCGAGAAGGAGAAGAACCTTGATGCTGTCGTAAATAAAGAAGTTGAGCGCCTCGGCAAAAGGGTCGCCTTCAGGCATCCTGAGGATCTGGAAAACTATATAAGAGCCGAAATCCTCCAGAATCCCCATACTCAGCCCCTTCCTTTCAGCATTCGCTTGATTTCGGCAACATCAGGAACCCGGCCATAGACCAGGACCTCACCGTCGACCACGATTGCCGGGGTGGACATGACGCCATAGGATGCGATTTTCCTGAAATCGGATACCTTGACTATGTCCGCATCGATACCCTGCCCCCTGCAGGCTTTCCGGACATTCTCTTCGAGCCTCTTGCAGTTTGGGCAACCGGAACCAAGAATCTCGATTTTCATCCGACGACCTCCAGCAATCTTTTTATCTTTGGATCAGAAACGCGATAAATCGATTTTACGCCATCTTTCCGGCAGGAAACCACGCCAGCCTCATGGAGTTTCTTAAGCTGCAATGAAACCGTTGGCTGGGCCTTCCCGACCATTGCGGGGAGCTCGCATGCGCATTTCTCCCCGTCAAGCAGTATCTCGACGAGCTTTAGGCGCGTCGAATCGGACAGCGCCTTGAAAAGTCGCGTCTTGCCGGTCGTGATTGCAGCCATTATATATTTATGAATGTAAATATTTATAAAGGATAATGATTACAGGAGGAACCCCCATGAGTTCTCCATATTGCCCCAGCCAGCCTTCAGCTCGATTTTCTCCCCGCCGTCGGTGCGCAGGACGAGACGCTCCAGCACGGCCGGGTATTCGTTGTATTTGAAAGTGGACTTGGCGGGGAGCGCGCCCACGTTCTTCACGAATTTCCAGCAGGAATGGGCATATGCATCGGCAAACGCTTCGATTTCGAACCCTTTGCCCTTGCCGTGCACGGCGTGCGACCAGAGATGGCCTGACTCGTTCTTAGGGGTCACGGATACCTCGCTTCCCTTGAAAACGCGCCGGGTAGGGGCATGGTAGAACAAGATATTCTGCTGGACCGGAAGCGTCGGCTTTTTCAGCCTGGCCCCACGCCAGGCATTGTCGGCAAGCGCCGCCCTGCCCGCGTAAGAGACCATGAAGGTGAGGAAACTGCCTTCGTTGAAATGATATACGCCCCAGTACCATTGCGGCGGGGGAGCGGCAACGAGGATTTTCTGGAAATACGCCGTACCTGCAATCGGCTTCTTCTTCCCGTTTATTGTTTCATGGCCAGACAGTGCGAACCGCTCAATCATCGTCCCTTCGACAACCATGCCGAGCGGAAGGGTGGTTTTCCCATGGACCGGCCCCACGGCTTCATGCAAATCATCCTGATATGCGCGGAATTCGAATTCATGTGGCCCGGAATCGGTTTTCGATGAGATTTTCGTGACATAATCCTCGCCTTCAAGCGCGAATGATGACGGTGTGTGGCCCGGAGCGACAAGCGAGAGTTTTCCAGAATCCAGTACCATCGATGACTTTTCCAGTATAAAATCATCGTGCATCCTTTTTCCGTCGAAATACCATGCCGCCGCCGCACCATTAAGGAGCCACTTCGAATCCCCGGTCCGCTCGAGCTGATTTGGTATCCGTATGTCCAGGGAGTTGCAGTAGATATGCCTGTCCTTCTTGATTGACCAGAGAATCATCAGCTGGCGGCATTTTCCTGTCTTCACAGTATCTTCGTCATGGATGAAAAAAAGCCAGAACCACCAGAACCAGGAGCCGTTTATCTTCCAATAGGAAGGCGGGGTCCAGATGTCCCGGATTTGCTTTTCCCTGGAATCTTTCATGGGATGGCTATCATCAGAAAGCGTTTTATAAACGTCCCCCTGACAAATGGATTTGGGATAATATGCTAAAACTCACTGAAATTACTCCGCCTATGAGATATGATGCGATAGTCGTGGGCGCCGGGCCTTCCGGCTGCTCGTGCGCTCTGTTCCTCGCCCGGGCCGGCAGGAGGATTCTGCTGCTGGACAAGGCGGTTTTTCCGAGGGAAAAGGTCTGCGGCGACGCGTTTTCCGGAAAATCGATAGGGATAGCGCGCGAGCTGGGCCTTCTCGATTCGCTCCCTTCGCTCCCGCACGGTATTGTGCGCGGGCTGACCATGGTCTCGCCTACCGGCAAGAAGGTGAACGTCCCGTTCCCGAACGCCAAGGGTATGGAGTTTGCCGGATATACGATTGAGAGGCGCCTGGTAGACAACCTCTTTTTCCAGGCTGCGCTCGCGGAAAAGGGCATAACGACTATCCAGGGATTCGCTGTCGACGGCCTCGAGAGGACCGGTGATGGCGCAGTTTGCGGCGTCAGCGGGCACAGGCAGAGCAAGGATGGAAAGGTGCCATCCAGATTCA
This sequence comes from Microcaldota archaeon, assembly GCA_043800955.1. Lineage (GTDB taxonomy): Archaea > Micrarchaeota > Micrarchaeia > Anstonellales > Bilamarchaeaceae > Bilamarchaeum. Next base: position 2,310 of record JAZDMN010000071.1, on the reverse strand, counting down.
ATGCGAAGATTGTTGTCGGGGCCGACGGTTCGGCCTCAACAGTGAACCGCCTGCTCCACATGAAGAGCCCGCCGATGGAACATGTCTATTCCGCAGTGAGGGGATACTGGAGCGGGATATCAGGCCTTGATGACAGTATCGAGCTCTATTTCATCGATGGCGTGCTTCCCGGGTACCTCTGGATTTTCCCTATGGCAAACGGCATGGCCAATGTCGGCCTCGGTATCCTGTCATCTGATTTGAAAAACCGGAAGCATCCGACGGTCACATTGACGGAAGCGGTTGCGAAGCACCCGTCCATCGCGCCAAGGTTCGCAAATGCCAGGCTGGAGGGGAAAATAGGCGGCTGGGCAATCCCGAATGGCTCATATAAGAAGCAAAACACAGGAGAAGGCTGGGTCCTTATAGGCGATGCGGCTTCGCTCGTGGACCCGTTTTCTGGGGAAGGGGTAGGGAATGCACTGACATCCGGCAAATACGCCGCGATGGCCATCAATTCCGCCCTTGATGCGCACAATAACGATACATACCTTCCTGCGTCCTCCCTCAAAGCGTATGAGGAGAAGGTCGCGGCGCATCTTCGCCCCGAGATGATGAATTCTTATCGCATCCAGAGGCTTTCAAGAATCAGGTTCCTCCTGAACCTGTTCATCGGAAAAGCGGCAGACAAGCCGGATGTGAGGCAGATGCTGGTGGACATGCTCGGCTCAACCGAGGAGAAGAAGAAGGTCGTGTCGCCGACGTTCTATCTGAAGCTCCTCCTCCCCTAGGCTTACACAACTGAATGCCGCAGAGCAGTCGGTTAGAGGAGGTATCCGTACGCGTCTTCAATAATCCCGCTTGCCGGCCCCAGATCCTTAAGTGTATATGTCTTGTTGCCGGCCTTCATTATGAAGTCGTTGACGCGGACCAGATATTCGTCATACTGGAACTGGGTGTTCTGCTTCATCGAGAAAGGCTGGAGGGAGTATGATTCCATCGAAAGGAAGAGGTTCTTCCCGCTGAGCACCCACCTCCGGGTTTCACCATCCATGAAGCTTTGAAGCCTCAGGTCGCTCATCCTTATGCGCCTGCCTCGGATTTCGACGAAATCGTTGCAGGGGAAATGAACTTCGGGACCAGTTTTTTTCCCGAGCGGCTTTCCTGCGAAATAATCCAGCGAATCTCCGCCCGCGAATTCCACCCGGACCCAGTTCCAGGGCGCAAGGGGGATTGTGGCGACAACTTTCTGCAGGTACGCCCTCCCCTTCACTTGCCTGCCCTTGATGCGGCCGGTGAAATCGAAATAGTAGTTGACCAATAAGGCCCCGAACCCTTTGGCAAGAGGATTCTCCATAAGGCGCGGGGGCATCTCCCACGGAAGGCCGTCCTTTTTGGGCTTGGCCTTGGCATAGAAGACCTCCTTACCGCCTTTTTTCAGGACGATATCGAAAGTCGGGTATGCCCCTTCGACGACCATTTCATTCCCGCCTTTCCTGAAGAACATCCGCTGCTTCCTTCCACGATTCGAAAGCCCGACCTGCCCGCCCGAATCGATGAATACCTCCTTCTTGTCGGAATGCATCCAGCAGACGGCTGCGCAGTCAACGATTTTCGCGCCGGCATCCTCCGCCTTTTTTGGAGCGGCATCTTTCACGTTGGTCCTGTTCACGGTTACCGGCTCCTGCGAGCGCCCGGCGGTTATAACTACCTGCTCGTCGCTTCCCGGAACAACGAAATACAAGAACCAGTATTCCTTGCCCATGTACGGCAAATCTTCTATGGCGAAGAAGAACGAGTCTGGATGGGGATACTCCTTCCCCTCAAGGAGCCTTTTCATAGAGCGCATGCGTTCGATAAGGGGCGATGCAGAGCGGCGCCAGGAGATGTCGCTGGCGTTCTTTTTCCATTGCCGGAGCCTCCTTTCAATCCCTGATTTCGACATGGGCCCGAGCCAGGCCGAGACCCCCTTTTTCATCCTGAGCCAGTCCGCACGCGAATAGCCTTTCATACCAGAACCCTGCATGAGCAGATTAAAAATCCTTTAAGATTCTCAGATTTTGCACGTCTGGCGCAGGATTCGATAAAGGAAACACTATTTCAGGGGGAAGAATTCACTGGCCTGATCTGAGGTCTGACGCTAGAAAATTATAAACGTGTTTTTCTGCACATGGCGGTATAAATTAGGATGTGAATCACCCAGGGCTAAAGCCCTGGGCTTCCTGCTTCGTTGAAGAAACTTGCTCGGAATGAGTAGAGGTGCCTTCTCCACAGGCTTGACGTCCCCCAATTCCTGGGGTAGCTCGTGTGAGGATATTTCTTGCTGCATTG
>JAZDMN010000053.1:0-12042 GCA_043800955.1 Microcaldota archaeon | reverse complement strand
ATTACGACGCGCTCCAGACGTACGAGAATAACCAGAACATACGGCCGATAATTGAGCTGATGCTTAAAGAATACCGACGCCTTAGGAAAAGCCTGAAGAAAAAGATGTGACTACAGGAATTCAAGGTGTAGTCACACAGAGCATCAAGTAATCTTTTGCTTTTCGAAATTGTTATTTTTTCTGCGACACTTAACAGTTCTAATTCAGTGGTTTCGGGTTTCCGGTCCCATTATCCGCCAGAGTCTATGTACGCATCATACATCTCCGGCATCGTTTTCCACTCGACCTGCCCCGAATCGACAAACGGTTTGACAGCTTTGAGCCATTTTTCCATCAACACTAGGTCAGGTGCATCTCCGAGGCTATCCCCAAGATAATACGTATTGACTTGACCGTATTCTGAAAGGGCGATCGCTTCCTCGAGTTCTGTTATGCTTGCGTTTATGTCATCCTCATCGAAAACACAGTTCTTGTAGCCCAGGTCGTTACGCTCTTCATATACGCATTTGAATCCTGCGCTTGATGGTATGAGGACAAGTCGCCCGTTTTCTGAAGCGCTTAGCCAGTCCGAGCCGCTTTCTGCCCTATATGGGGTAAGCCGATTCTCGAGCTCAGGCGGAAAAGTCTCGTGACATAGCGATGGTGATTCGCATTCCTTGAATGCTGGTGGGCGTTCTGATTCTGGCATGGACATGAGACAATAAGCAACCTGGCCCGTCGTAAAGCCGTATCCAGCATCAGCAGCAGCATTAACCCAGTCCAAATGAGAGCATATCCCTGAGACATGCCTCACAGTTACGTTAAGGGATTCGAGTTTGGCTTTCTTGACTTGCAGATTGTGAACCATCTCGGGGTAAGTCAAACCTTCGTTGATGTTGCCCCCTTCGTCCGCATGAACGCCAATTCCATGTCCGCGATCCTCCATCTCCTTGAGGACATTGTCGTTCCACTTGATGCAACCATCGGTATATTCCTTGCTCTCAAGGGTGAGCTTTGCCCCGTATTGTTCGAAAAGGTCTGCAAGATCCCTGATTTTCTTGCTATGCGTATCGAACTGCCCTTTATTCATCTGGTCATTCCAGCCTTCGAGATGGACCATGTAGCCGAGATAAAGAACCTTCGTTTTGTTCTCTTCAGAAACACCGCTCTGGTTCTTTTGCGGTTTCGTGCTGGCATTCTGCTGAGGGGGAAGGTCGAGGCAATCCTGTGGGCACGAGCTATTTGTCTCTGCACACGGGCATCCTGTGCCCTGGCAGACGATTTCCTGGCAGATTCCGTCTCCGCATGCATTCTGGCAGATACCTGACTGATTTTTGTTCTGTGTTGGACAATCAGCAGGGCAGATATCCGGTTGTGACGCTTCGATGGGCTGACAAACGCCATCCCCGCAGAATTGTGTCTTGGTGCCTGAGGGCGTGCCATTGCCTGTTTGTCCTCCGGGGAGCTGCTGGGTACAGCCGAATACGATGATGGCTATGGCAATGAATGAAAATAACAAGACGGTAGGAACGATTTGTTCGGGTCTCATAAGTCTGAGTAGGTCGACCAGATTTAAATAGCCCGCGCCTTATTTTTCAAAAACCTTGCGGATTTTCGCGGCGGTCCTCTCCAGCTTCTTCTCATCCATCTCATCTTCGTCCCGCTCGGGCATCCTCAGTCCGAATCCGTCCCCCCTGTACCTGGGGATGACGTGCATGTGCACGTGGAAAATCCTCTGGCCCGCTTCCGCTCCGTCGGACATGATGTAGTTGACGGCATGGCAGTTCAGCTTCGACTTCCTGAGGGCTTTTCCGACTTTCTTTGCAAGGACAATCATCTCTCCTGCGAGGTTATCCTCGAGTTCGGTCAGAAGCTCCGCATGCCTTTTGGGGATAATCAGGATATGGCCCTTTGTTATCGGCTTGAAATCCATAAAAGCAATCATGTTTTCGTCTTCGAACAATTTCGTGGTCGTCTGCGTCCCTCTCACAATCCTGCAAAAGATGCATTCTGGCATACAAGCATATGCTGGCTCATTTTCATAAACCCTATTGCTCAATCCATTTCATGGTCTCCCGCAGAAACCTTGACCGGAACCTGGCACTTGAGAAGGTCGACCTTGTATTCTATCTAGTTCTCGAGCGGGACGACAAGAAGATGCTGAAACCGCTGAAACTGGATACGAAGGTCCCGCTCAAGCTGGTGCGGGCGATTGCCGACGACACCGTGATTCCGGCCTTTTACACCCAATTGGCGAAGGATTTGCGTTCAAGGGGCGTTCCCGAAGGCTCAAAAGTGCAGGTGCGGGCGAAATTCGGGCCTGCCCACGAGATGCTGGACCCTGCCCTAAAAGGTGTCCGCGTCCTTTGCGAAATCGACGTATGACCGGCGGACGATTGAACGTTCAATAAAGCGCCGCGATTTTTTTCAGCGCTTCACCGAGTTTTCTTACATCCTCGGATGTATTGTAGATGTAGCAGCTTGCCCTCACCGCTCCATCCTTTGCCCCCATCGCTTCCATGGCAGGCTGCGCGCAGAAGAACCCGCTCCGGACAGCGATGCCTTCCTTATCCAGCATGAGCGCTACATCATGCGCCTTTGCGCCTTTGATATTGAACGAGTAGAGCGCACTTCTTGGCCCGCCTTTAGGCCCGTGTACCATGGCTCCGGCGCTTTCAAGTTCGCCAAGCATTGCTGATGCAAGCGCTTTCTCATGCGCCTCGACATTCTCCATGCCGTACGCTTTCAGATACTCGCATGCTGCGGCAAAACCAATAATCCCGCTATAATGCTGCACGCCCGCCTCGAATCTGGTGAAATCATTGACCGGCACAACTTTGTCGAGGCTCACGGTCTTCACAGTCCCTCCCCCTCTTACGAGCGGCTGCAGCTTCGTCATCTGCTCTTTTTTCATCACCAGCGCCCCGATTCCCGTCGGGCCGAGCATTTTATGGGCAGAAAAGCATAGGAAATCGAAGTTCTCCTTCCTGAAATCGACCCTGCGGTGCGGCACTCCCTGCGCCCCGTCTATGCAGATGAGCGCCCCTATGTCATGGGCGAGTTTGGCGAGGTTTTTTGAGCATTGGCTGACGCCGCTTGTGTTGTTCCCGTTGTTTGTGACGACGAGCGCTGTGTTGCGGTCGATGGCCTTGGCCCATGCATCCTCGCTGACATGTCCGCTTCCATCGCATCCAACTATATCGAGCTTGATTATGCCCCTGTCCCGCAGGTCCATCCATGGAAGAAGCACTGAGTGGTGCTCGAGCGCGCTGGTCACGACCTTCTTCCTTTTCGAATAGTCAAGCCCGTATGCCACGATATTCAGGGCTTCGGTCGCATTCCTCGTCCATACGGTCTCTTCCGCCTTTGCGCCTACGAAAGCCGCGATTTTCTCCCTTGCGCCTTCGACTGCGTTGCTGGCCTCGCGGCCGAGCCTGTGCGAGCTCCTTCCAGCGCAGGCGCCGAGTTCGGCATAATACGAGGATTCGGCCTCAATCACCTTGAGTGGTTTCAGCGATGTGCATGCGCTGTCAAGATAAGTAAGCTGCGGGTGCCTTGCAAGTATCGGGAAATCCTTTCGCACGTCCTTCATCAGCCCATCCCCTTTATCCAGCAGTCCAGCTCTTCAAGGATGCCCCTTTCCTTCTTCATGGCGCATTCGAATTGCTCGAGCGTCTTCGGGCCTACGACCGCCTTTCCGTTCACGAAGAATGTCGGCGTCGCATAGATATGCGCATCCTTACCCTGCTGGATATACCCCTCAAGCTCAGCCCCGGTTTCGTTGTTTTCAAAGCACGAATCGAATGCGGTCATGTTCAGCCCCGAATCCCGCGCGAGCTCCCTAATGGCAATCGAGCCTTCGGTCGAGCAGATCTCCTGCTGGCGGAATATCTCATCGCGCAGCTCCCACTGCTTCCCCTGCCGGTTTGCGCAGAGCACGGCGCGGGCGGCATCGTAGCTGTTGTTATGGTTCGGGAGCGGAAACGGTTTGAACACATAATAGACGGAATCATTGTATTTACCCAGTATCTGCTGGACAGCAGGTTCGGCCTTCGCGGTATACGGGCATGTGAAGCATCCGAATTCTACGATTGTTGTCGGGGCCCCGGCCTTTCCGGCCGAAATGCCGTCGAGGATTGTAGGCGGGACGAGGTCTTTCGGCTCGCTGAACCTCCCGTAATCGCCGGTAATCTGGTTGAGCACGCAGGCGTTCGTGCTCGCAGGCCCATCGCAGTTACCGAAAAAATAGAAGTTGTAGATGCCATAGACGCTGTAAGCGAGGCTTCCGATTGTCAGCAACACGAAAATCCAGGAGAACAGGGCGAAATGCCTGTTCAGGAGCTTGGCACCGCCTGGCGAGAATTTCAGCAGCCTGCTGACCATCTCGGCCTTGATGCGGTCGTCAAGCCCGGTATCGCACGGCCTGAATGTGACCGTCCTGAACACGCATTTGAGCCCCTCGCGTGCCAGCGGCCTGTATTTTGCCGAGAATATGGACATCACTGCGAAGACGAAAAACGCGATAATGCAAAGAACCATTGCCATTCTCCCTGTGGATGCCTCTTTTATCATCCGGGGCGTTCACGCTGCGCCTTATGATACATCTATCTGTTGTGCATCTTTAAATATTTAGCTTAATATCAAGGCGTAGAACGCACTTTTCCGGTGTTTATTTGGCAATAGAACGATATAAAATAATCAAGGTGGACTCCTCGGTCCAAAATGTCCGGATTTTCAGGCTGAAACCCGTTTCAGGTGCAATCCCCCAATACCTTCCCGGCCAGTTCTTCTTCCTGCACATGCTCGATGATGCGGGGTCCAGCATTCTCAAGAGACCGTACTCCGTCGCATCTTCCCCGTCAATGGAATATCTCGAATTCGCAATAGATATGGTCGGAGGCCAGATGACCAGCCAGCTCGAGAAGCGTCAGCCCGGAGACATCCTGGGCGCAGAAGGGCCAGCCGGGCACATGACATACAAGAACGAGCCTAAGGCCGCCTTCGTTGCTGGGGGCACTGGAATCTCGCCGTTCATCAGCATGCTCAGGCATATCTCTGAAAAAAACATCCAGGGCCGGTTCGTGCTTTTCTACAGCACAAGGACGCGCGACCATATACTTTTCTCGGATGAACTGGAGGCCCTCCAGAAAAAGCATCCCGGGATAAAGGTCGTCATCACACTCACGCGCGAAACGCCCGATGGATGGGCTGGGGAATGCGGACGGGTGAGCCACGAGATGCTCTCCCGCCACGTCCAGGCCGCAAAGGAATTCCGCTGGTTCGTATGCGGGCCTCAGGGGATGGTGAAGGCTATGCGCGAGTGCCTCATTGCGCTTTCGGTCGACCCGAAAAAACTCCGGATGGAAGGATGGGGCTGAATACTCTGAAGGTGTGGAATATCCTTGTTTTCGGCAATCCGCTCGTAGATGCAGATTCAATAGCAATCCGACTGATGCCCCTTCTGAAGAAAGAATTCCCGCATCACTTATTCAGGGAATTCGACGCAGCCGAGAATCTGGAAAAGGAAGGCCGCGACCTCATCATCATTGATTCCGCAATTGGCCTTACCTCGGTCGCGCTCCTTGAGGACCTGGACGCGCTTGATTGCGGAAAGGTCTATTCCATGCATGACTTTGACCTTGCCCTGACATTGAAACTGCTCAAGAAGATGGGCGCAATCGATTCGGTCCGCATCATCGCCGTGCCTTCTTCGATGCCGCTCCGGAAGGCGCTCCCAGCGGTCTCGCGCTTCCTTTCCAGTTTACTTTCAGGAAATGCGTCGCGCAGCTCATGCAGGGGTCATAAGCGCGGATGAGCTTCTCGATTTCAAGGGGCATCTGTTCCCTGGGAATCCCCCTATCCAGCCTGTCCTGGACGAGGGCCCCGATGTCCTTATCCATCTTTATCTGGTTCTGGGATGTCGGTATCACGAGATCGGCGAATTCTATCTTCCCTTCGTCGTCTATGTGGAGATGGTAATATAGGGTTCCGCGCGGGGCTTCTAGCACGCCTACCCCCTCGGATTTTTTGGGCTTAATCACTTTCCTGGGGTCGTCCTTGAAATCCATCGTCTCAAGGAGCTCGATGGCCGAATCGATGCAATGGATAATCTCGATGGCCTGGGCCAGGTTATTGTGGAATATGTTGTCCGAGGGGAAGACGGAAATCGCGGATGAAAGGTCTTTTCTCGTCTCCCGATGAAGCGTGTCCCGGTTCATGTTCATCCTGGCCAGTGCGCCCACCACGTACGGCCTCCCCTTGTACTCGAAACCCGGGGCCTGCGAATACGGTACGACGAATTTCTGGAGGTGGTCCCGGAAATTGCCACGAGCTATGCACACGCCGTCGGACGTCATCAGGTCCCCATCCAGGTAGCTGAACCTGCTGTTGCGGAGAGCGATGTATGTCGTCTCCGTATCGAATCGGAAATCCTTTTTCTTGAATATGTCCACGAACTCGATTGCAGAACTGCGTATCTCCCGGAGGTTCTTCGCGATTTTTATCGCATCCTCCTTCTTCGGTATCTTCAGGAAGCCGCCAACCTGCGGGTACGGAGAATGGACCGCCCTCCCCCCGACCAGCACGCACAGCTCGTTTCCGGCGCTTTTCACATCGAAGGCCTTGTGAACCAGGTCATGCTCATATCCCTCATCCGCAAAATCGAGCACCGAATCCTTCCCGAAAATGTCAGGAAGGCAGAACAGATACAGGTGCATGGCATGGTCCCTTATGTTCAGCCCGTAGAGGAGCAGGTCCCGCAGTTTGACCGTCTGCTCGGATGGCACGACCGATAAAGCGTTCTCGACGGAGTTGATGCAGCAGAGCAGGTGCGCAATCGAGCAAGTTCCGCATATCCTCGATACGACCTGGTGGATGCCGAGAGCCGGCTTGCCGATTGCAGCCGTAGTGAAGAATCTCTTATTCTCGTCAATCCTCAGTTTCGCGTTGACGACCTTCCCGTTCTTGACTTCTACGTCGAGGTCGGTATGCCCTTCGATTTTGCTCAGATTCTTTATCGTTATGTCGAAGCTTTGTTTGTGCATTTGATTCCCTCGTTCATCCCGGTTTGGTCCCGGGCAGAGCCGCCTCGGGCTTCTTAACGCCGAATTCGACAAGATATTTATCAAGGACCTGGAGGAACCGCTGCTCCATCATCGGGCAGCCGTCAACCCTGTCGTCGACCTCAACAACCTGGTCAAGCCGGAGGACGTCCTTGTACAAATCCCATTTCTGGAGGAACGGTTCGATTTTCAGCTTCAGGTGCTCCGGGAACGTGTTCCGCTGCGCCGAAGGACCCCCCGTGCATGCACACGAGCCGATTGCGACGAGGTATCTGGTTTTCCCCCGGATTTCAAGAAGCCTTGCCTTGTCGCGGTCGTTGGATATGGCGCCTTCAACAAACGCCACATCCAGCTCGTCGAGGACGTTTTTCGACTTCAGCATCTTGCAGTGTCGGAAATCGAGAAGCTTTTTCCATTCGAAATAATGCCGGTTCATCATCTCGATGAATATTATGGAGCTGTCTTCGCAGCACGTGAAAGTGAACCAGCCGATGCGGAGCTTCTTTCCCATGACCCTTCAATACCTGCCTCATCCTTTAATATTTTCTTGTGCAATCCCACATTCATGGAAAACAATTTCCGCAAGGGCATCGCCCTTGCCCTGCTTGCCGCGCTCATCAGCGGCTTCTCGGTGTTCATAAACGGGATCGCGGTCAAGCTCGCCGATCCGGTTGCCTACACGATTCTCAAGAACATCGGCGCATTCGCCCTGCTGGCCGCAATCATTCTTGCATTTGGCGAATTGAGGAACATCCGGAGTCTCTCCCGCAGGCAATGGTTTAGCCTATTGCTCATCGGCATCGTCGGAGGAAGCATCCCATTCGCCATGTTCTTCTATGGCCTCAAGCTCGGCGGTGCAGCCGTCAGCTCGTTCATCTTCCGCTCGCTGTTCGTATTTGCGGGCGTCTTTGGCTATCTCATCCTCAAGGAGGAACCGGAGCCCAAGGATGTGGCTGCTGGCTTTGCAATCCTGATAGGCAATGCCCTGCTCGTTTCTGGCGACCTGCAATTCGGCACTGGCCAGTTCCTCGTCCTGGGCGCGACTATTCTCTGGGCGCTGGAATATACCCTTTCCCGCAAGGCCCTTTCGGACATTGAGCCCCGGACCGTGATGGCGTCGAGGATGCTGTTCGGTTCAGTACTCCTTCTTGCCTTCATGGGAATCGATGGTTCCCTTGGCTCGTTCGCGCTCATCACCACCCAAACCATCCAGTGGCTTTTGCTGACATCGGTTGCCCTCGGGGCTTTCATGATGGCATGGTACACCTCGCTGAAATATCTCCCCGTCCTCAAGGCCGCTAGCATCCTAGCACTCGGCGGCATCGTGACTGCGGTCCTGGACGCATCCTTCCTTGGAAAGGCGGTCGCTCTGGCAGAAGCTGCCGGGCTTCTCCTGATACTTCTGGGCGTTTCGGCAATCGTAGGGCTCGCGGTCTTCTCGCGCCCCACGGCGCTGCGCCTGCAAAATAACGGGTTCTGATTACATGGACGGTGCCGAGCTCGCATCATTATATGCATTTCCACCAAACCGGCACGGTTACTGCGGTACGCGGGGCTTCTGCGCCACCCTCAGGAAATTCCAGGAGGGAAAAACCGGTTCGCATGCGCTTCGTTCGGAATTGGCGCGCTTTTGCCCCCATTACGCGTACCTTTCACTGATTGCGCGCGAAAGCGGCCTCCAACCTTTTGATAAGGAGGTCGTGCGCGCATTCTGGACCGGAAACAGCCTTCTCGAATCCGTCCGCCAGGGCGCGTTGCGCTCATTCATCGAAAAAGACCTATTCAAGGGAAAGCAGCCAACGAGGGCAAGACGGCTTTGCGATGGCCTGCCCCCCGGGATTCTCCCGCACCACAGCTTCAACGTCCTCTATGTGAATTTCGTCAGCAACGTGGTCCCGCGCACTGTTCGGAATTACGATTCCTGCTGCGTCACTTCAGGGAAGGTCCTCTCGATATCCGGGAAAAATGCAGCCATTCTCCGGCGTTCGATAGGCTACGATGGTGGATTTGTCATAAAAGAAAAGGAATCGCAGGTTTCGCTCGAGCGGGGCGGAATGCGATTCGTGTCCGAAGTGAAGAAAGGGGATGTTGTTTCGGTCCACTGGGGGATGATAATCGAAAAGCTGGGCAGGAAGGACGAACGCCTCCTGAATGAGTACACCCTTAAGAACATGCGCGCCATAAGCGATTCGGCCGAAAGTAAGGGGCGGATATGATGAAAATCAAGGACGAGGTATCGGGTTTCCTGGCCACCCCATTCAACAGAACCCTGGTAATAATCCTGCTCCTTTTGGGCCTTGTGCTTCTTGCGGCCGAGTCCACCGTTCCCAACCAAGCGGATTATCCAGGCAAGCTCGTCATACATTTCTTCTACTCTCCCACCTGCCCGCATTGTGCGGCCCAGGAGCCTTTCAACGAGGAGCTGCAATCTGATTTCCAGGATATCGTCATCGTCAAGCATGATGTGACCGTGCCTTCAGAATCGCGGCTCATGCTGATTATGGCCCAGAACTTCAGCATGGCTCCAGAAAGCCTAGGAACGCCCACCACGATATTCGGAAACAGGATTTTCGTCGGTTTCCAGTCCGAAAACACGACCGGTGCGCTGATTCACGATGCGGTGGGAAAATGCCTGAATGAAGGCTGCAGTGGTGCGCCTGTTTCATCAACCTCCTCTGATTTCCTCACTAAGGGCATGGACCTCCCCATCCTGGGCCGGACTGATGTGTCGAAGATGTCCCTTCCGGTCCTTGCCGCAGTGCTCGGCCTTGTCGACGGCTTCAACCCGTGCGCGATGTGGGTTCTCGTATATCTCATCAGCCTCCTCATGAACCTGAATGACAAGCGCAGGCTTGCGCTTATTGTCGGCACATTCGTATTCTCCTCCGGGGTGCTTTATTTCCTATTCATGACTGCCTGGCTCAATGCCTTCCTCTTCCTGGGCTATGTGCGCGGGGTGACAATATTCATAGGCCTCATCGCTTTAGGTGGGGGGGCCCTTTCCATCAAGGAATTCATGGAGACGAAAGGGGCGATGGTATGTAAAGTGACCGGCGTTGAGGATAAGAAAAAGCTTTCGGCAAGAATGAAGGCGCTTATCGCCGCCCCGCTCACATGGGTGACTTTCGGCGGCATCGTGTTCCTGGCCTTCACGATAAACTCCATTGAGTTCGTCTGCTCATCGGCTATCCCTGCCGTATTCACACAGGTCCTGGCATTGAGCAAACTCTCAACGCTGGAGTATTACGGCTATATCGCGCTCTATGATTTCTTTTTCATGCTTGATGACCTGCTCGTTTTCGGGTCTGCCCTTCTCATCATGAGCAACACCGGGGAGAAGTACGCCAGGTACTGCAAAATCATCGGCGGCGCCGTGATGCTGCTTTTAGGCGTGCTACTCCTCTTTGCGCCGAATCTTCTGGCCTGAGGCCGATTTTGGAAAGATATAAAAACAGATATTTCACATAAATACGCTTATTGCCATGCTAAAAATACGTAATAATAGACTTTTTCTAACATAAAAAGGAAAAATTTATAAATTTTTTGTAGAAAGTGTTAAGGTTTTTTCGCTACATCTACTATCTCCTGATGCCTTTGTTTCGGGCATTTCGGTTGTCCTGGAAAGGATGCGTCCTTTGCAGCCTCTGTCAAGCAATTGGCCATAAATACGGTGTCTGGACTATAACTCACTGTACGAAACCCGTGCTTGTTAAGCTCGCTTTGGCGCGATGAAGATAACCTCTAAAGTGCGTGGATGGGTTAAGATTGTAATCCATAATCGCTTGAGGAACTTCCTCACCGAGTCCAGATATCGAAGGCATCTATTTTTGGTGATAGCACATGGTCAAAAGAAAAAAGGCAGCGAAAACCGCGCGGGCCAGACCTTCAAGGAAGGTTCGCAAGCACGGAAGGCTGCCAAGCAAGAAGGGGAAGGCGTCGAAAGTGCGGAAATTCAAGCGCCTCGCAAAGTCCCGACGCTGAATCTGCCAACCCCGCCAAAGTCGATTTCCTCTTTGTGAATCACCCCGGGCTAAAGCCCTGGGCTTCCTGCTTCGTTGAAGAAACTTGCTCGGAATGAGCAGAGGTGCCTTCTCCACAGGCTTGACGTCCCCCAATTCCTGGGGTAGCTCGTGTGAGTATATTTCTTGCTGCATTGAGGTCTCGTGGCATCGATGCCCCGCAAGGGCACTCATGCCACCTCTCCGCAAGCATTTTCTTTTGTATCAAGCCGCAGCTGCTGCACGTCGACGTGGTATGGGCAGGATCGACAAACACGACTTCACAACCAGCACTTTCAGCCTTGTAACGAAGCATGCCTGAGAATTCTGCCCAACTGCAGTCCAATACCTCTTTTGCAAGGAAACCTCGTGCCAAACCCTCGTTGTTGAGGTCTTCCATTGCTATGAGCGAATGATTATTCGCAAGGGTCCGGCTTGCCTTGTGAAGAAAATCTCTCCTCTTATTTGCGAGTTTTTCATAGGACACAGCGACCGCTTTCCTTGCTTTAGCTCTGTTGAAGCTTCCTTTCTTTTTCTTTGACATCCTCCTCTGGGCAAGCCTCAGCCTTTCTTCCACCAACCTAAGATTTCTTGGATTTTCTATCTTTGTGCCGTCGCTGAGATATGCGAACGTTTCGATTCCAAGGTCAATGCCGACCTTTGGTCCGGCATTCTTCTGAATTGTCTGCTCTTCGACTTCTGAAGTGAAAACAGCAAACCATTTCCCTGAAGGCGATTTCTGAATCGTCAGGGTCCTGATTTTACCCTTGAGCATCCTGTGCTTCCTAATTGAAACGTTTCCGATTCCCGAGAGCTCAAGGCGTTCAGTCAGCTTGAAGCCAAACTGGGGATAGGTGAATGATCTGACGCGTTCGATTGATTTGAACCTGGGGAAACCTGCTTTCTTGCCAGCTTTCTTTCTTGAGATCATCCCTTTGAGGGATTTGGAAAGACGATCAGCGACATTCTGTGCAACTTGTGAATAGAGAGGGGCTTCTTTTACT
>JAZDMN010000024.1:0-13329 GCA_043800955.1 Microcaldota archaeon | reverse complement strand
GGCAGGGCGGAAAGACAACGCAGGCGAACCTTTACCTAAATACGCATGTCCCGAAAGCGACTCTTTCGCGCCGGATATCCTCGCTTGAAAACCGCGGAATAATCAAGAAATCGCAGAAGGGAAACCGGAATCTAATCACGCTTACCGATACGATTACCTAAGCCGCACACGCGTGATTCATTTTCCCGGGATTTCCTGCTTGTTCCATGCGGTTCCGTCGTGAATCGTTCCACTCGTTCCACGGAAAATATAAATAGCGTTCCAAAAAGGTCAAATCGCATCTGCGTGTTTGCGGATTGCAAAAAAAAGAAATGAGGTGAAAAATATGGAATATAAGTATGCCTTGCTTTTTGCATTGCTGCTCGTTCCATTCGCCAGCGCCATCGAGGGACTCGATGTGGAGAGGGAAGCAGCCCTCAACGCTGCAATGGACAACGTAGAATGCAAGACGGATTTCATGGTCGGAGTGATAGATTCCATGGTCGAGAACATCGAAGGTGTCGACTATCTCAACGACCACGTGGACGTGCTCAACACTGATGAGGCCCAGCTGCAGGAATATGCGGATGAAGGCGATGGGCAAAGCTTCAAGGATTACGTGCGTGATAGCTACGCTCCGCATATGCGCGAGGCGAAAGACGACATCCACGACGCTAGGCTCGAAGCAAACATCACACCTGAGATAAAGGCAGAGCTTCGTGATGATTACAACTCGCTAGGAGCTGACTACGAGGCGTGTAATCTCGATTCGCTCGAAAGGTTCGCTGAAGCTAAACTCAACGGCTATGAAGAGGTATTGGAGCTTGCCGAGGACAAGGTCGCGAATCTGAGTGGGAAAGGCGTGGACACCAGCAGCCTCACAGCCCTGATTGAGGACGCAAGAGAGGAGATAGTTGATCCCCTCAGCGAGGCTCTGGAGAACGCGGATAACAGCACCGAGGTTCATGATGCCATAGCCCAGTACTGCCTCTTCAATGGCTGCCCCAACGGAACCAACTTCCACTTCGCCGCGAAATTCGAGGCCGAGAAGCTCGAAAGCATCCTCGAGTTCATAGCGGATGATGCGGAAGCTGCTGGTCTTGGCGACGATGTCGATAGCGCACAGGAGGATATAGATGCCGCCCAGGCCGTGATAGACGAAGCCGGGACATCGCAGTATACCGAAGAGCAGGGGGAAGACCTCAAGGATTACCTCCTTTCGGCGGCTGACACCATAATGGAGATAATCTCCACGCTGAGGGCGAGCTGATGGATTCGCGTATCATCGCGCTGCTCGTCGTAAGCGGCTTGTCTGCGATGCTCCTCTTTGGATGCCTTAGCGGAGCAAGGGAAAAGCTGCAGGATAAGCAAATCGGAACCCAGCAACAGAATCAATCCGTCCAACAGCCCGCCAAGCAGTTCGGCGGAAAGCTTGGGGATGTGGATATCTCACCGGTCGAGGAGGAGAACGAGACAGAAGTGCTTCCAGACGAAGACCTGCTGCCTCCCCCCGACGAGGTTCCGAAGAACACCTCTTCCACCCTGACGTTAGACGTGTCAGATATCGCCATCGATATGGTGGAGGACGACTTCCCTATTAGCGACGAGGACATTGTGGAGCCAGCATAGCTTTTTCTTTTTTTCTTTTCTAATTCTCCCAGGGTGGGGGTATGGTATTGAGGATAAATACTGGTTGGCACGATAAGAATCGCATTCCTGTCGGGGCGACATTCGAGCAGCGTCTTGAATGGCATCTTGCGCATTCGCGGAGCTGCAACTGCAGACCCGCGCCGCCGAAAATCGCCGAGGAGCTGAGGAAAAGGGGGTTGCTTTAATCTTTTAAAACCCTTGTTGCCATGATTAGTCGCTAATCTCCTAGCTCCTGTAGTCTAGCCCGGTCAAGGACAACGGACTCTCATGCGCCTTTTAGGAAAAGGCGCCCCAAAACTGGGGTGCTATCGGCGCGGATAACTCCGTGAACCCGCGTTCAAATCGCGGCAGGAGCGTTTTTGTCAACTGGCTGAGCATGCGGCACGGCGTGAACGCTTATTAGACGATTACCCCTTCTCGATGGTTTGTAAACTCCCCCGGATATTGCTATTTGCGGAGCGGAAGCCCGTACAAATCCTTCCACACCCAATAAATCTCCTTCTCTGTCCCATCAGCGTTCTTCAGCGCTATCGTCTTCGTTTCCTGCCCTGAAACCATTCCGGCCACGCCGCTAATGTTCGCTGGCTCATAGAGGAACAGCCAGTTCGCCATCTCGACATCCATGCCTTTTGTCAGGTTGAGGAAGCGGACGAGGTATTCCGCCTGCTCGGCTTCCGAGCTTCCGGCTGAAGAAGCGGAAACCCAGCCGATTTCTGTGAATGCAATAGGCTTGTTTGTGTAACCCTGCAGTCTCTTATAGAAATCGTCCGGTATGTCATCCGGGCTGCTGTAATCCATCCAAGGGTAAGTCGTGATGCCAAGCAGGTCGAGCGTCTGCCCGAACTTCCCAATGAGTTGCCACTGATTCGCATCCTCAAGCTGGTTCTGCGAAAAAACGACAAACACTTTCGTGTCGGGGGATTCCTGCTTAACAGCATCGTACGCCTCGCCGTAAAGCGAAACATAATCATCGAACGCATCGGGATCGGTCGCGTAAAATGCGCCTACTTCGTTCCCCAGCGACAGGTATTCGGGCTTAAACATGCGTGAGCAGTTGCGTGCCTCTTCCACGAACAATCTTCTGAATTCCGCGTCTTTTAGCGAGGCGTTCACACCTGTGGGCGCATCAGGAATCAGCTGCAGCCCTTTTGCGGGAACCTGCGCAATGGTGTAGAAATTCAGATTGATTATCGGTTTCAGGCCCATATTGCGGACCGCTTCCACAGTTCTGCTGTCCTGCAATCTTTTGCATGCACCGTGCCATCCGCCAGAAGGCCATACCATCGATACCTCACCGAGCTTTCCGGTTTCCGCGTATGCGTTAATTAAGTCCTGCTGGGTTGTTGGGGGGACGCTTTTCGGGGTCGGAATGACGCCGATGTAATAATCTCGTTCGCTTATAGGCAGCGTATATTTGCCGTATTTCGGGGCAGGGGCTTCTGCCTCTTTCTGCGCGCAGCCGCAGATTATTAGGAGCAGGGAAATAACAAGCAGGGCGGTAAAATTGATTTTCATCCACTCATCCAAATCTCGGATTGTAAGCTATAATTAATAATCCGGCAGACTGCGGGAGAGGCGGCAGTCATTGCTCGCAGGTCCAAAAAAATGGAAATGAAAAGAAAAGAAATAAGGAATTATGTGGGCTCCGCGTTGAATTTGATGAGCCCGCCATCGTTGAAGGTCAGCGTGGCCTCGTAATCCTGCCCGAGGTAGCTGAACTCGTCCCCGCTTTCAAGCTCGTATTCCTCACCATCGAGCTCGATTGTAACCGTATCGCTCGTCACCTCGATTATCTTTGCCGTGGTGTCGAATATCTCGAATTTCTTGCTTTCGAGGTCCAACCCTGAGGTCGAAGTGTCCAGGTGGGGGTAGAATTCAGCCTTGAACAGGTCGTATACTGTTTCGTCATCGGGGCATATCGGATTGTTCGTCCAGTCGCTTACGCTGCCCTCCTGGTCGTAGTATTGAACTGCGTGGTACTCCCCTATCGAGAGCTCGGCGAAATCGTCGCTGTCGTTGACATCGAGGACCTCGATGGTCTCAGTATTCTCGCTGCAGAAATCGTTGTCATCCTCACCCGCATCGAGCGAAAAGCTGCAGAGGTGGTCGTTGTCCTTGAGAGCCGCGTAATTCTCGTACATCCTGAATGTCGAGGTGTTGCCGCTGACGGAATACAGCTTGACCATGAACTCGTCGTTTATCTCGACTATCTCTCCAACGCGGAGGACGAGCTCGTCCGCATCGTCGTAGCTCGCGATATTGTATCTCTCGTCGGTATCGTCTATATCCGTTAGGTTCTCGGCGCATTGTACTGTCTGGCATTTGCCATCGAAACATTCCTTCCCGGTTCCGCAGTTTATCTTCTCATATTGCATCGATGTCTCAGAATAGCAGAAATACTCGAGAACCGCGGTGCTGCTATAGCAGCTGTCGGTCCCGGTCTTGTTCTGGAATGTCGCCGTTCCTTTCTCAGCGATGTCCTTTCCACCATCGCTGTCGAGACATATCTCCTTCACGCACTTATCGTCCTTGCATGTGAAACCAGTCTGACAATCCACAATTTCGGATTCGACAGTCTTGCCATCACAGAAGTATTCCTTCACGGCTGAGGAGCCGCTGCATATATCCTCGAACGAGTCCCCGGCCTTGGTGACAGTCCCGCTTTTCGCAGCATCCTTGCCGCCGTCGCTGTCCAGGCATGCAGCCTCTATGCATGCGCCGCTGACGCACTGCATCCCCTCGCCGCAGTCTATATCCTCTGATTTGGCCTCGTTATTGCTGCAATAATATTCCTTTACCGAATATGAACCGGAGCACTCGTCGCTCTGGGTAGTCCCGGGCGATGTGACTGTTCCTTTCACTTTCTCGTCCTTCCCGTTATCCGAATCCTGGCATGGGGCCCTGATGCAAGCCCCGGCTGTGCACGCATAGCCGCTCGGGCAAGAGATGTCCTCGGAGGCCGCCGCATTTGCCGAGCAATATGCCTCTGTCACCGTAAGCGCATCCTTGCACCTGTCCTGCAGGCTTCCTGCACGAGCGGAAGCGGTTCCCTGGGTGAACAGGTCCTTGCCGCCGTCGGAGTCCTCGCAGAGGTTCACTTCGCATGCCCCCTTGCTCTTGACTTCTGTTCCGGCCTGGGTAGCCAGGCATGCGTTGGTGTAAGTGATACCATCTTCACCGCAAACCGGGTCACCCGTGCTTGGGCACGATTGGCCGATGCAGCCGTATAAGCCTAATATCAGGATCAGTCCGAACGCGAGAAAGGTTCTCATGAATCCCCTTCCTTCAATAAATATTAAAATAAGTGCCCTTTTGTTCCGGAAGCATTCCGCTGGCCATTTATGCTGCGTTCTGAATGCATTTTTAATTTTTGACCTGGAAACCACGCCATGGAAGAAGACAAGAATCTGAAAGAGGCTATCGAGGCCTGCGCCAAGATTATCGAGGAGAAATGCGGCAGGAAGCCGTTCATGATAGCGGTGTCGAAAGCCGACGTCAGATTCGCCTCTGAGGGGGACCGGAAGAAGGGCATCATAAGCGGGACTGCCCACTACATGTACATGGCCCGCCCCCCGCTCAAGAAGAACGGGCTCAGCAAGCTGCTGATCGACACCGCGCGCGTCGCCCTCAACCAGGCCGAGAAGAAAATCACCGAAGAAACGCAATCCTGAATGTGCGGGTGGATGGGATGGGTCTTAAGCGCGGGCTGGGGCTGTTCAGCACAACCCTTTACGGAATAGGCGTGATTCTCGGAGCGGGCATCTATGCGCTCATAAGCATAGGCGCGGGTCTTGCGGGAAACATGCTTTGGGCCGCATTCCTCATATCTGCATTCATCGCCATCTTCACTGCGCTCAGCTACGCCGAGCTTTCAAGCATGTTCCCGAGCGAGGCTGCGGAATACAATTACTCGCGCAAGGCATTCAAGAGGGAATGGCTCTCATTCGCGGTCGGGTGGGTGCTGGCGATTGGCACGGTAATAGCCGCTTCAACCGTGGCCCTCGGATTTGGTGGTTATCTCCATGCTCTCATAGGCATTGATATCGCCGTAGCTGCCCTTCTGCTGATAGGCGCCATGACCGTCCTGAACTACTGGGGGATACAGGAATCCGCCAACTTCAACAACGTAGCGACGTCATTGGAGATGCTCGGCCTGCTAATCGTCATAGCCGCGGGCTTCCTCACCCCTTCTCAAACCGAAGTGAACCTGCTCGAGCCTCCCTCAGATGGAATCGGAGGCATCATCGCCGCTGTATCTGTCATCTTCTTCGCTTTCATAGGGTTCGAGAACATCGCCAACCTCTCCGAGGAAGTTAAAGACAGCCGGAAAATCGTTCCGAAGGCGCTGATACTCGCACTCGCGATATCCACCGTCCTATATATGCTCGTCGCTATTGCGGCGGTTCGGGAGGTGGGTTGGTTTGCGCTTTCTGAGTCGAAAGCCCCACTGACTCTCGTTGTCTCGCGGATGCTCGGAAGCTACGCTCCGCTTATGTCATATATCGCCTTGTTCGCAACGGCCAACACTGTGCTGATGTTCCTTATCGTTCCCTCCCGCATCCTTTACGGGATGTCGGCGGGGGGCTCGCTGCCAAAACCCTTTTCGGCGGTCGGCTTCCGCGGCACGCCTTTCATATCAGTCGCTCTTGTCGGCCTTCTGGCGGCGCTAATCGCTTCTCTGGCTGATATCAAGACCGTTGCCCAGCTTACGGACCTGGCGGTATTCACTGCGTATTTTGTTGTGAATATTTCCCTTATCGCGCTAGCGGGGGCCAGGATAAAACGGGGGTACGCCAGCCCAAGATTCGCAGGCATTCCGGTGCTCGCATATGCCGGAGCGCTCACCGCCCTGCTGATGCTCGCCTTCTTCCCCGTCCATCTGTTCGCGCTTGAGGGAGCCATCCTGCTTTGCGGTGCGGTGCTCTACCTGAGCAGGCCTAAGAAGCGGACATCTCATTGATTTGGAGCGCGAATGCGACTATCAAGTAGGTCGCATATACGGCCAAGAACAGAACGCCGCCTGCTTTCTTCAGCCCCTTGTTCACTGCGGCTGCATATAGCAGAAGGCTGTTTGCTATCACTGCGAATAATAGGGCCGCTATGAAAACCGGAAGTGTAATCTGAATGGGGTTTATAGCCGCGGCAGCGCCAAGCACGAGTGTGATATTCACCATGTTGCTTCCTATCGCATCCCCAAGCGCGACCCCGTAACGTTTTTTCCGTATGGCCTGGAGGTCGATGCTCAGCTCCGGCAGTGATGTGCCCACTGCTATTATCGTAGCGCCGATGAAACTCTCGGCAATGCCGAACGACCTGGCGAGAGATACGGCCGAACTCACCACGAAACCGGAGCTGACCAGAACCGTCAGTACGCCCACCCCGAATAGGAGGAATGCGTTCAGCGCCTCTTTTTTTGTTATCTGCCCGTTACCGTCAACGGTTTCAGCCCCCTTTCCCTTTAGCGTGTACCAAACATACGCCGCAAACACGCCAAGCAGGAGAATCCCTTCAGCGAAACCGAGCGCTTTCTGTCCTATCGAGCTATTGAATACGATATAAACGGATATTATCGTCGTGAGGAGGAGCACGAGCCCAATGTCTCTCAGGTCTCGCGTGCTTATCTTAAGTCCATAAAGGTATGCGCCAATCCCGAGTACGAGCAGAATATTTGCTATATTGGAACCGAACACATTGCCCGCAGCGATGGCGCCTTCGCCAAGAGCCGATGATACGACCGATACCGATAGCTCCGGAAGGCTGGTCGCCACTGCCAATAGGATGAATCCAACCGCCACCTGGCTAACCCTGAAGAACTGGGACAGCCTTACTATATTGTCCACAACGACACTTGATGCGCGCGAAAGGACTATCACAGAAACTACCAGGATTAGGATCTCCTGGGCGGCAATCACCACGGGAACGTCCATCACCACAGAAACTCATATAAATTATTAATGGTTGATTGTTCCGATGAAACAGGTGATTGACCGGTTAGCCCCGCTTATAGTGCTCGGGGTGTTCGCCCTTCTCCTGCTATCTGTGGTGCGCGCAAGCATCTTCGGCGCTGTGGAAGAAAGCAAGCACATCTATTTCGAAATCGTGTTTCTTCTCCTGCTCGCGGTACTTGGCGAGCTTGCGGTAATCTACCTGCGCCAGCCGTCCGTCATGATACTTATGGTATTGGGCATGCTGATGAGCCACAGCTTCCTCGTACTTGAATGGGACGCCATCAAATCGCTGAACCTGCCCCTCGCGCTCCCGGCTGAGCCGCCCAACATCCTGCGGTTCGAGCAGGTTATCCAC
Organism: Microcaldota archaeon; assembly: GCA_043800955.1. Taxonomy (GTDB): domain Archaea; phylum Micrarchaeota; class Micrarchaeia; order Anstonellales; family Bilamarchaeaceae; genus Bilamarchaeum. The sequence continues at coordinate 5,397 of JAZDMN010000024.1, read as the reverse complement.
GTGTTTGCCCAGCTCGGGGCCGTTGTGCTTCTCTTCAAGGTGGGCCTCCACAACAAGATAGAGAGCATTTTCGCCGTAGACAACCTCGTCGTAGCGACGGCGGGTGTCGTGTTCCCGTTCCTCGCAGGGTATCTTTATGCGGTATCCACGGGCGGCGATTTTGCATATTCCATGTTCGTCGGAGCAGCCCTGACTGCCACAAGCGTAGGAGTCACAGTCGCGCTGCTCAAAGAATTCGGGTTGATTGAAGAGCGGTTTGCAAAAATAATCATCGGCGCTGCAGTAATCGACGATGTCCTCGGCCTACTCGTCCTCTCATTCGTCATCAATGTGACGGGGGGCAGCGGTTCCCTCGAGCCACTCGTTTTCACCTTCATCTCCTCGGTCGTCTTCCTCCTTGGAAGCGTGCTTGCGGGCGACCATTTCCTGCGCTATCTGGACCGGAAAGAGATGAGCGCCCGCAGATTCCTTATGGTGCTCGCATTCATGCTGATGTACGCATATGTCGCAGAGTTCATCCAGCTCTCGGCTATCGTAGGCGCGTCCATAGCCGGGGTCATCCTCAACCGCAGCAGGCACATCAGGGAGATAGAGGAAAAGACATATGGGCTTGAGATGCTCTTCATGCCGATATTCTTTATAACCCTCGGCATTCTGGTAGACATAAATGCGCTTAGCGAATTCGCAGTTCCCATCATAATCATCACCGTTATAGCACTCGTCACGAAAGTCGTCGCATGCGGCGCGGCCTCGCTCTGGGCGAAGCTTAGTGCGCGTGAATCGCTGATGGTGGGCATCGGCATGGCCCCGCGGGGCGAGGTTGCCCTTATCATCGCATCTCTCGGCCTCACCACAGGTGTGCTTTCCACAGCCCAGTACTCGATAATCTCGGCGATGGCCCTTCTGACGACCTTCATCGTGCCCCCGCTGCTGGGGAGTCTGCTGAAAAAATAAGCCTAGGGGCGGTAAAATTGTGGGCGGGCCAGCTCTATTCACGCGGTCTCAGGCCCGGCCTTCTCGCTCCTAACGCCGTAGTCCGCGACCTCGGCGCTCCACCAGTTGCCGTATTTCTCGCGGAGCTTGTCCTCAATCGGCCTGGATTCCCTTATCGCGATTTCCACGTCCTTGGGCTCGATAAACTCCTTCTTCTGCGTCGCCGCCATGTCCCCGGCCATCTTGATTATCCCGCTCAGGTTCCGCAGGCGCAGCGTGAATCCCTTCATGTTGTCTATCCTGCGAGCGATGTTCCTGGCTTCCTCGATGGCGAGCTTGACCGATTTCCGGTCTGCGTGCGGGATTTTCCCGTCTTTGAGAATCTCCTGGGCTATGAACTGCTCGAGCTTCTCCTCGTTCGCATCATTATCATCCATGTATGCGTTCATGAGGCACTCATAGCCGTCGCCGCGGATTCTCGAGCGCATGGGCGGTAGTATGTGCTTGATGTCGTTGATGTTGCACGCGCCGACGAATATGAAATCACACGGAACGGCCTCCACCCGGACCGCCGCGCCGCTGCTCATCGGGTTGCGCCCCACGATGTGGAACGCCTTGTCCTGCATCGCCGAAAGGATGTACCTCTGTATGTTGCCGAGGGTGGATAGCTCATCGATGAAAAGCACGCCTTCATGCGCCTCATGGACGGCTCCGGGAAGGACGCGCTGGTACGTCGGCGTGCCGAGGTTCTGGTGCCCGCCATATGGGTCGTGACGGATATCGCCAAGGAGCTCGGTCTCGCTCCCGCCGCTTGCCTGCACGAACGTCGAGCGCTTGAGGGGGACGAGTATCTTCCTTTTGGACTTCTTGCCCATCTCCTCCAGCTTCTTTATCTCTTCCTGCCTGAGCATGATAATCCGGCCGTCATTGCTCCTCTCGTAGATGATGATGTCTTCCTTCCCGTCCATCGACCTTCTGGTCGTGGCCACTCGCGCCTTGTCAGGCTCCGGCGCCGCCGCTCCCTGGGGTGGCATGCCGAACTTGTCGAACAGATTCTTCTGGTTCTTGGCAGCCCCGCATTGGGGGCAGATGCTTTCCGTGAACGCGCTTAAGGCCGCGCACCTGCGGCACCGAAAGCCAAGCCTCTCGGAAACGAATGTCGGAACGTCTATGGGAGAGACTTCTGTGCCAATCTGCTTCTCGTCCTTCTTGTCCCTCTTCATCTGGTTTTCGTCCCGTATCTGGACAATCGGTCTTTCCGGATTCTCCGGGTTGTCTAGCACCGAGACCTCGAATTTGGGCTTCGGCAGCACGCTCGCTACCGCCTGCGCTATCAGGCTCTTGCCGGTCCCGGGCGGGCCTACGAGCAGCAGGTGCCTCCGCTGGTACGGGATCATTTTTGCTATGGCCACCGCTTCCGGCTGGCCGATAATCCTATCGAATGGATTGGTAGGTATGACTATGTCTTTCGTGGTTTCGAATTCCCTGCTCGCCATGACTGTAATATGCGGTAACGAGTATTTATTAATGCCAGTTCAATTATCCGTCATGCGTTTCCTCGTCCAATACCAGAATCCAGTGCCGGACCCCTCAAGGCTCGGTTTTGGCCCAATCCTGGACAACCTGCCGCTGGTGCTGGCTGGCGCTGCAATAATATTCGTGCTAATCCTGCTGATGTACTTCCTGCTTCGCGGAAAAAAGGAGTATTAAGGCAAGGGGTTATGGGCCAAAATAATAAGTTGAGAGAGGCGGGAGGTTTCGGCCTGCGCCCCTTGCCATGCGTATGACGGAAGAAGAGACCTTCTTCCCCTTTAATCTATGAAAATAAAAAAAGAGGAATCTAGAAACCCTGGTCGGAGTTTCTAGCCTTCTTTTTCTTTTTGTGGGAGGATAACAAGTTGAGAACGGACCAAAAAATCGAGAGAGGCGGGAGGTTGATCCGTTCTCGCCTTGCCATCAGTGTTACGAAGGGAACCGCATTTGGGGCCCCCCTCGGTGTTGCTTCTTTTTTTCATTACATTGGAACAATGTTCCAATATGGACAAAAATTCTGGATTTTTGTCCTTCACGGAAAGAAGAAAACCTTCTTTCCTACCTGCTGCTTCTGCAGCAGGCCCATGTCGCAGAGGCGGTTAAGCCTCGCGGATGCCGCATTCTTGCCACGGTACTTGAATTTCACTCGAACTTCCTCTGCAGTCGCTTTCCCCGTTGTCTTGACGAACTTCATTATCTGTTCGTCGATTTCTGGAAGGAGGGTTTCCGCAACGCCCGAAGGTGTCACGGGTACCGCTCCCATCTTCATTTCAAGTGATTCCAGTTTCTGGAGCAGGGTCTTGAGCAGCCGGTTCGTGTTCTCGCGCTCCTCAAGGAGGCGGTACACCAGCTCGCCCAGGACCACGGGGTCCCTGAATTTGTCAATGTTGGTCTCTAGGTCGCTTCGTACTTCTTTGGTGAACGCGGAGTCAATAGGTTTATATTCCTTGTCGTCGTTCTCCTTCATTGGTATCACCATCGGATTGCGATGAAATCACGCAACTGTCATGACATAATCATGATACATTTATAAAACTATCTCTCATCTTCCCAAGGTGTCCATTTGGAAACACATTCATCGATGGCTGCCAAGATCCTCTCCGCTTTCCGAAAGCGGAACCAGCGCCTTCTCCGCAAGCTTAACGACGATGTGCTGAAGGCGACGGCGATGCACTGCAACCTGGCATGCTTCAACCTGGCCGTCTTCTCGTATGTAATGTCGAAGATTGTTTCCAAACCCCGGTTCCTCCGCCCGGAATACAAGTCCGGCCTCATCGGGATTGAACGCGTCTTCGAGCGCCTCCTCGAGCGCCTGGATTCCGCCAACGAAGCCGAGCTCACCCAGATTTTTTCCGAGCTCGAGGCTGCCATCGCGCACCTTGAGGAGAAGGACGCACGATTCGTAGTTGACCTTGTTACGAAAGGGAAGCTCAAGATGGCCGCCACATTCTATGCGCAGGGGATGAGCCTTGGCGTTGCAGCGGAAATGACCGGCTTGGAGAAGCAGGAAATCCTCGATTATGCCGGCGAAACGATGATGTTCGACCGCCTCAAGGCCGAAAAGACGATAAACGAGCGGATGAAAATCGCCCGGAAGATTCTTGGCGGCTAGAAGGCGGGAGAATCTTTATAATTGAAGGCGCGTAAACCCACCCATGACACGCGACGTCCTATGCGATTCCGGGGTGCTCATCTCGTTGACGGCCGGCTGCCTCGACAACATCCTGTATCATTTTTCCGAGCACCATAATGTGCGTTTCGTCATCCCCCCATCCGTCGAATACGAGACGGTCACCCGCCCGCTTTACAATGGCCTCAAAAAGCATCTCTTTTCTGCCATCCGAATCAAGGATGCGATAGCGGACGGCGTGATAGAAGTCGTCGATGCGAAGGTCGAGGATGACGCAAAAAGGCTGATGCACGCTGCCAACAACATGTTCTACATGCAGGGCAAGCCCATCCGCCTCGTGCAGTTTGGCGAATCGGAGATGCTCGCGCTCGCATCGGCCCTCGGGGTCGAAGACATAATCATCGACGAGCGCACGACCCGGATGCTCATAGAGGCGCCGTTCCAGCTCAAGGAGCACCTCGAGAAAGAGTTCCAGGTAAATGTGATGGTCAACAAGAACAGCTTCCGCGAGCTATCATCCAGGATATCGAAACTGAATGTCCTGCGCAGCAGCGAGCTTGTCGTGCTTGCCTATGAGAACGGCTATTTCAAGAACTTTTCCAACCTCCAGAGGGAAGCCCTGGAAGCCGCCCTCTACAAGATGAAATACTCCGGCTGCTCCATCAGTTTCGACGAGATAAAGGGATACATCGATATGCAACGATGACCTGTTGATTCCATGCAGCAGTTCCTGGACCCCCCCGAGAATTCGCGAATCATTATAGCTGTCGACGAGAGGGAGGACCGCTTTTTCGATGAAACCTTCCAGGCTCTTGGGGCATCGGTCGAGCGGCGTATGCTCTCAGTCGGGGATTTCCTCTGCTCCTCCCGGCTGGCAGTCGAGCGCAAGACGCGGAGCGATTTCGAGCAGTCCGTCATAGACGGGAGGCTTTTCTCCCAGCTGCCGAATCTCGTCTCGAATTACGAGCGGGTTGTCATCGTGGTCGAGGGGCTTAGCGACGAAGAGCGCCTGAGCCGCGAGTCCCTCCTTGGTGCGTATGCCACGATTCTCGCGGATTTCGGCGCCTCATTGATATTCACGCGCGATAAGAATGGCACTGCCGAGCTCGTGTTCCATCTGGCCAAGCACGAGCAAGTCGCAAAGAAGCAGCCGATGAGGATATATGCGAAAAAACGCACCTTCACCCCATCGCAGACCGCGCGTTCCATAGTGGAATCGCTTCCGATGGTCGGTCCCAAGCTCGCAAAAGCGCTCCTGAACCATTTCGGGAGCGTCGAGGCGCTTGCGCACGCGACGGAGC
>JAZDMN010000043.1:0-2295 GCA_043800955.1 Microcaldota archaeon | reverse complement strand
CCTGGACCAACTGGTCAATGTGGATAAGGAGAAGATCAAATTGGCCGAGATGATGGCCCAGGTGAAAGAAGTGACCGCCCGCAAACTCCTCGACTATGGGGTTCAGGTTTCGGATGTGAGAATGAAGGCCCTGAGCTTTCCAGAGAAGAACAAGTTGAGCGTTTTCCAGCGGATGCGGGCAGAGCGTGAAAAGATCGCACGACTCTATCGCGCCCAGGGGACCGAAGAGAGTTCCAAGGTTCGCGCCTCCGCCGACAAAGAGCAGACCATGATCCTATCAGCCGCTTACGAGAAAGCGGAGAAGATCAAAGGCGAAGGGGATGCCCAGGCGATCAAAATCTACGGGAAGGCCTATCAAAAGGATCCCAAGTTTTATGAATTCATTCGCTCGCTTCAGGCATACGAAAAAGTCTTCAATGAGAAGACCACGGTTGTTCTGCCCTCTAATGCGGACCTTTTAAAATATCTCGAAAAACCAAATCAGAAATAAAGGAGGGAAAGGTCGATGGAAAACTTAGGTCAAAACGAAGTTCCACCCCAGGAAGAGAAGCCGCAGAGGCGGGTGAATCTGGATAAATACGGGCGGTTGCTTCGCGGATGGTTACGAAGCTCCTGGAAAGTGACGCAGCGAGTCATTTCGCAATTTCTCATCCTCATCAATTACCTGCGCAGGGCTGAAACGTTCAAAGTAAAGGAGGATATTCGTGCCGCTTTCGGCCATCTACGGATGCAGCGCATCGCAATGATGGGAGTCGGGGTGCTGCTGCTGATGTACCTGGTCTCTGGCTTCTATATGGTCAATCCCGGCGAAGAGGCCGTAGAGCGCCTATTCGGGCGCGTAGTAAAGGAAGGTATCACCGAAGGCCTCCGCTACCGTCTGCCCTGGCCCCTTCAGCAGGTCGATAAGGTAAATGTCTCAGAAATCCGAAGCGAAGGGGTGGGACTTATTCTTCCGGAAGATAAGGTCCTGCATTCGTCTCCGGAAAAGATTCAGATCCTGACCGGCGATGAGAACATCGTCGATCTCCAACTGGTCATTCAATACCGTATAACAGATCCCGCTAAATACCTCTTTAAGATCGATTACCGTGACTGCCTGCTCATCAACGAAGCGACTCGTTATGCAGTCACAGGCATCGGGAGCAATATGCTCGTTGACAAAATCCTTACCGTTGCAAAAGATGAGATTCAGCGCATGGTCCAGTCGGAGATCCAGAGCCTTCTTGACGCCTACGATAGCGGCTTGACCATCGTCACCGTAAATATCAACAAAATGTACCCGCCCGATGAAGTGGCAGGGGCCTTTCTCGATGTGGCAAGCGCCAGGGAGGATAGACTCCGGACCGTCAGCGAGGCGGAGAGCTACCGCAACAGCTTGATTCCTCCTGCCAAAGGCGAAGCGGAACGCTTGCTGCGTGAGGCTGAAGGTTATCAGGTCAGCACTGTCAACCAAACGCAGGGGGACACCGAAAGATTTCTCCAGATGCTGGCGGAGTACCAGAAAAGGGACGGCAATCCATCGTCGAATATCACGCGGACACGGTTGTATCTGGAAACGATGGAGAAGATTCTGCCAGGGGTCAAAAAATATATCGTCGATTCTGCCAAAGGCGGGAAGGTGAATTTGCGCTTCTTTGAAAACGCACGAGACTGAATGTGATTCAGTAAATGCGGCGGATGCGAAGGAATAAGCGACATGAGCGAAAAAATTTTCAACGTAAGAGGCATGGATTGCGCCGAGGAGACGAATGCACTCCGTCAAACGGTCGGCGCGCTGTCCGGGATTACGGATGTGAAATTCAACCTCCTCGACGGCACCATGACGGTAATGGCCGCGGAAGGCGCTGTTGACGATCGGGCCGTTGTCGCGGCGGTGGAACGTGCCGGCATGAGCGCGCAGCGTGCCGAAGATGCACGGCCGGGAGCTTCTCAGTGCGTCGCCGAGAGAATCAAGCCGATGCAGGGACTCACTATGGCCAGCATGGATGAATGCAAAGCCGGCGGGTGCAATTGTTCACCCGTGCCCCTGACACTTATGGAGCCATCCCCAGTGGGTCCGGGAAAGGCGCTGTACCGCATCGACAACATGGATTGTCCCACCGAGGAGGCGCTGATCCGCAATAAGCTGGGTTCCCTCGACGGCGTTGCAGGACTGGATTTCAACCTGATGCAGCGGACACTGTCTGTGAGCCATAAGCTCGATTCGCTTGCGCCGGTTGAAGCGGCCTTGCGCGCCGTCGGGATGCAGGCGCAGCGCATCGACGCGCCGTCTGGCCAGGTACGAACGGTCCTGAA
>JAZDMN010000042.1:0-29917 GCA_043800955.1 Microcaldota archaeon | reverse complement strand
TAGTAAGGAAAAATAGAAAAATAAACGAAGAAACAATTAATTACATATTTAAAAGAGACAAATTAGCCAGAAAATTTGTTGCTGCGTTCTGGGATGCGGAAGGAAGTGTTAGAAGAGAAAGGAAATACTTCCACATCTACCTGTATAACTCGGATACTTATCTTTTAGATAAAATTGAAGAATTTCTGGCTAAAAAGAAAATAGATCATTCAACTCGTTTAACTTTTGAACCAGGACGCGAATATTACCTAAAAGGAAGAAAAGTTAAATCAAAAAAGAAAATTTACAGAATCAGCATACCGAAATCATCTATGAAAAAATGGACGAAGGAGATAGGTGTTCATATGTTTCATACTAAAAAGAAGAAAGTAGTCGAGGAAATCTCAGACTATTTGATGGGTGATAAAACATGAGCGGTAAGATATTAGGCATCGACCTCGGTACATCTAATTCAGCAGCGGCCTTCCTCGAAGGCGGCAGGCCGAAAATCATCCCGAGCGGGGAAGGCATAACCCAGTACGGGAAAGCATTCCCGAGCTATGTGGCGTTCACGCGGGACGGGCAGAGGATAATAGGCGAGCCGGCAAGGAGGCAGGCCGTCACGAACCCCGAAGGGACGATAACCGCGTTCAAGAGGAAGATGGGCACGGATTATAAGTATGATATATTGGGGAAGCAGTACCGCCCGCAGGAGCTCTCTGCAATCCTCCTCCAGAAAATAAAGAAGGATGCGGAGGAATTCCTAGGCGAGACCGTGGACAAGGCGGTCATCACCGTGCCCGCGTATTTCAACGACAACCAGAGGCAGGCTACAAAGGACGCCGGCTCCATTGCCGGCCTGGAGGTCGTGCGGCTTGTGAACGAGCCGACGGCCGCGTGCCTTGCCTACGGCCTGGACAAGGCCGGAAAAGACATGAGAATCCTGGTCTTCGACCTCGGAGGAGGAACGCTCGATGTCACAATCATGGATTTTGGCGGCGGCGTTTTCGAGGTGAAGTCGACCAGCGGGGACACCCAGCTCGGCGGGACGGACATGGACCGCATCATCGCGGATTATCTTACGGACCAGTTCCGCAAGGAAAGCGGCGTGGACATCTCAAAAGACAGGCAGGCGCAGCAGAGGATACTTGAAGGTGCCGAGAAGGCGAAAATCGAGCTTTCGACCACGCTGGAAAGCGAGGTGAACCTGCCGTTCCTGGCATCCGTTGGAAACCAGCCCAAACACTTCGTGTACAAGCTGACGAGGGCAAAGCTCGAGGACCTAATCAGGCCGGTCATCGAGCGCTGCCGCGGCCCGGTCGAGGGGGCGATGAGGGATGCCAAGCTGACCCAGAACGAGATAGAAAAGATAATCATGGTCGGTGGCCCGACAAGGATGCCGATTGTGCAGAAGTTCGTCGAGGATACTATCGGCAAGAAGGTCGAGCGCGGAATCGACCCGATGGAATGCGTCGCGATGGGCGCGGCTGTCCAAGGCGGCGTGCTCTCTGGCGAGGTCAAGGACATACTCCTCCTGGATGTCACCCCGCTATCGCTGGGGCTTGAGACGCTGGGGGGCGTGATGACGAAGCTCATCGAGAGGAACACCACCATACCCACAAAGAAGAGCCAGGTGTTCTCCACTGCCGCGGATATGCAGACCGCGGTCGATATCCACATCCTCCAGGGCGAGCGGCCGATGGCAAAGGACAACATCGAGCTTGGCAAGTTCACTTTGGTAGGCATACCGCCTGCGATGAGGGGCGTGCCGCAGGTCGAGGTGACGTTTGACATAGACGCGAACGGCATCCTGCATGTGGGCGCGAAGGACAAGGCCACAGGAAAGGAGCAGACCATGCGCGTGATGGCGCCCCTGAAGATGCAGGATAGCGAAATCAAGTCGAAGATGGCCGAGGCAGAGAGGTACTCGGACCAGGACAAGGCCGCATTCGAGCTTGCGACTGCTAGGAATGAAGCCGAAAGCATCGTCTATGTGGCGAAGAAGACGGTTGACGAGTTCAAGGACAAGCTGACCAAGGAGCAGTTCGACAAGGTTTCGGCTGCCCAGAAACGGCTTGAGGATGTTATGAGCGGGACTGACGTAGGAAAAATCAGGGCCGAAACCGAAGCGCTGAAAAAGGCCCTAGAGGAAATCGGCGGCTCTATGTACCAGCAGCAGGGCGGGACCGGAGGCCCGGGGATGGGCGGAAGCGCAGGACCCGAAACCGGAAACTCGGGACAGGGAACCGGCGGCGCCGGAAACACGAAACAGGGTGCCGGCTCCGGCAAGGGGTACGAGCACATCAAGAAGGGCAAAAAGAAAGGCGGCTCCGGCGGCGAGGATGTCGTTGAGGGTGAGTACGAGAAGGTTGACGATAAGAAGTAGGATGAAGGATGAAATGACGGAAGCGGCTCACGGTGATTGACGCGAAAGACTACCATAAGGTGCTCGGAGTCCGTAAGGGGGCCAGCAAAGAGGAGATCAAGGAGGCCTACCGCCGCCTCGCTCTAATCTTCCATCCCGACCGGAACAAGGATGCCCTTGCCGAAGAGAGATTCAAGGAAATCAACGAGGCCTATGCCGTGCTCAGCGGCAAGGAGAAGCCGCAACCCGACCCGGGAATGCGGCAGCATGTGGGCAGGAACATGAGCGACGAGGAAGCATGGGCCTTCCGGGTAGCCGTTGTATGGAAGAACATCGATGAGGAAAGGCACAATAACATGTACCGCTAGGATTACCTAAAGGATATTTCCAAGGCGAGCGAATGGCACAGAAACGCGATTACTACGAAGTGCTCGGCGTCCAGAAGGACGCGGGCAAGGAAGAAATCAAGAAGGCCTACCGCAGGCTCGCGCTCGAGTTCCATCCCGACCGCAACAAGGACAAGGCTGCCGAGGAGCGGTTTAAGGAGATATCCGAGGCGTATGCGGTCCTCAGCGACGATTCGAAGCGGGCCAAGTACGACCAGTACGGCCATGCAGGCTTCGACCAGATGTACAGCCGTGAGGACATCTTCAGGAATGCTGATTTCTCTGATTTCGAGGATGTGTTCTCAAGCTTCGGATTCGGTAGCGACCCGTTCGGAGTGTTCGGTTCGATGTTCGGCTCCGGGTTCGGAAGGGGACGTGGGGGAGGGGGAAGGCGGAGGGAGTATGGTGCTGACCTTGAGACTGCGGTCGAGATAACGCTTGAAGAGGCGGCAAAGGGCCTCAAGAAGGACATCAGCTACAACCGGACAAAGGCATGCTCAAAATGTAGGGGGACCGGAAGCGAGCCCGGAAGCGACAAGACGACCTGCGGCGCGTGCTCAGGAAGGGGGCAGGTACAGCAGACGAGAAGGGCCGGCCCCATGGCATTTTACACGGTAACGACATGCGGCAAATGCAGGGGCGAAGGGACGATTGTCGAGAACCCGTGCAATAGCTGCAGAGGGCAGGGGAAGGAGAGCACGAATGAGCATATCAAGGTAAGCATTCCTGCAGGTGTGCAAAGTGGCATGCGATTACGCCTGGATGAGCTTGGCGAGTATGGCCGCGACGGGCCCGGCGACCTGTTTGTCCGGATATACGTGAAACCGCATGCGCTGTTCGAGCGGGATGGGGACAACCTGTATCTTGAAGCGCCGCTAAGCTTCGCGCGTGCAGCGCTAGGGGGCGAGATAGAGGTGCCGACATTGTTCGGAAAGGCCAAGCTCCACATCCCCCCAGGAACCCAGTCGCACACGGTATTCCGGATGAAGGACGAGGGGATGCCCCGCATGGGGCACGGCGGCAGGGGGGACGAGCTCGTCCGAGTGGTCATCGAGGTGCCGAAAAAGCTGAACAAGAGGCAGAAGGAGCTGCTGCAGGAGCTCGAAACTGAGGATAAGGAAAAAAAGAAGGGATTCTTCGGGTTTATTTGAGGAACTCGACTATCGCGGCTGCCATAGGCTGCGGCTCGTTCTCGGTCGCATCGAACATGTCGGTCCCGTGGGCCGAGCCGGTGTATGTCTTCACCTGCGTGTGCGCCGTTCCGCGAATCGAGACCATCTCGCTTGAGGACTGGACCGAATAGGCATCAGAGGATGAGGAAACCGCAAGCACGTCATGCTGGTAATCCTCGCACGCCCTTTCGATGTTCACACCCTGATACTCCATGCCAGGGGAAATCATCACAATCTTGTGGATTTTACTTTCCTGCGCCCCGGCCAGAATCGCCGCAGACGAACCCATGCTCGCCCCGACCACATAGTACGACTCGATGTTGGGGTAGTTCGGCTCGATGTATTCCTTTACGGTCAATACGTCGGTCTTCATGTCCTTGTATCCGGCAGTATCGAAGCTCTGGTATGTGCCGAGATTGGTGCTTTTGCCATGGCCCCTCATGTCAAGGGCGACCACGACCGATTCAGGGAACTGCTCATGCAGGCTCTCTATGAAGCTTATCGGATAGCTGTCCCGCGTCTTTCCCAGCTGGGGAAGGAGAAGGATGGCCCTGGTCGGCGTCTTGATTTTTGAGGGATAGAGCGTACCATAAACCTTCCATGCCCCTGATGAGTAGGAAATCTCCATTGATTCAAGCGAGGTCTCGGATGGTTGCCCAGCAGTGTCTGCACCCCCGGTTCCGGCGTCCTCGGTCTCCCCGGTACTAGTATCCTGCGGCGGCGGTTCGGTCTCCTGCTCGGTTTCGTTGCCCGTATCAGATGTGTCTTGGGAAGGGGGTGTGCCGGACGTATTATTTTGCCCTGCAGGTGTCGCTCCCCCCGTGCTCGGCGGATTGGATGAGCCCCCGGAAGGCTTTGCCGCCCCGCCCGGAAGCTGGATGCATCCCACCATAAGAATGAAAACCGAAAGAAAGACAAGTAAGGGTCTCACGCTCAGCGCCTCTTTTTACCCTTTGCCGGCTTCGCCTTTTTGGCTGCCTTCTTGACTGCTTTCTTGGCCGGAGCCGCCTTCTTCGGCGCAGGGTGGCAGCATGAGCAGCAGCATTCGTCTGCGCCGGAAACCGCATCCACGCCTTCATCCATCAATTCAAGGGCGTCGCTGAGGCCTTCAAGCGACATGACGAGCCGGTCCACCCAGCTTGCGACAAGCTTGAGGTCAGCCGTCTCGGCGTTCTCGAACATCTCCCGTCTTAGTGAGCGAAGCTCATCCCGGAATTCCTCTATCGTTTTTACCATTTGTTTCACCAGTCAGAGCTAACCCGTTTGGGATTTTTAAGCTTTCTTGAGCAGGCGGGCGATTTCCAGGCATTCCTCCTTCGTCAGGGTTCGGGCGCGCCTTTTGAGGAAGTGGCCGAGAGGCTTGAGCTCGGCGTCAACGAACATCTTCGAATCGAGGAGCGCGTTCCGGACGGTCTTGTTCTTGTGCTGGAAGAGCCAGCGGATGACGTTCTCCTGGAACTGGTCCAGGCGCAAGCCGGTCGGCTTGAGGATGATGATTGCCGAATCGACCTCCGGGGCCGGGCGGAAGAGATGGCGCAGGACGACACGCTCGAATTTGATGTCGAATGCGAGTTGGGACGTGACCGAAAGGCGGCCGTAATTCCGTTCACCAGGCTTTGCAGCCATCTTCAATGCGAACTCTTTTTGGACCATCAGGATTGCGCGCTCGAATTTCATCCCCGCGAGGCGGAATACGATGTCTGAGGATATGTAGTATGGGATGTTCCCGACCGCAATGTCGAATGCTGGCGGGCTGGATTCGAGGAAATCCGCCTCGATTATTTCCACGACGCGCGAGCCGTCGGCCTTAGCAGGATACTTCCCCCTAAGAAGCGCGGCGAATCGCGAATCCTTCTCGACCGCGATGAGTTTTTTCGGGCCCAGGGCGAGGACGGCATCTGTCAGGCGCCCGTCGCCAGGGCCGATTTCGAGCACTGTTTTCTGTTCCGGGTTCGCGAGTTTCGCCTCTAAGGCGAGGATGTTCCTGTCCTCAAGGAAATGCTGGCCGAGGGACTTCCTTCGTTGCACGGATAACAGATTGTTCGGGAAGGATAATAAGCAATAGGTAGACGCGGATGGGTAGCTTGTGAGCGGAAAGGGAAGGTTCGGCTTCCGGATCAGCGCGGGCAGAGTTCCTCGATTGTGGGGATCTTGCCGGAGCCTCCGGATGCAAGGATGCGCTCTTCCGCAGCATACACGAAATTCGTTAGTCCGTCGAGTGGATAACCCCTCTTAATGTATTCGCTGATTGCAAGGCTGAGAATCCTTATCCCATCGCGCGCTCCAGGCTCCTGGGGGTCGATATAGAGGCGTGTGACGATATACCCATCCTTGCTTTGCGCCAAAGCGATTTCTTCAGACAGGCATTCATCGGAAGATAACTGCGCCCGATTCCTCCGGTATTCATCGGCATTGTAGCAGCTGTCGCATGAGACCATGACCCCCTCCTTTTTCTGCGTCGCGGATGGGACGAGGACGTACATGACGAATTCACCGAGGTCTTCCGGGCCTCTGACCGAGTGACTACCATCCCAGTAATCCGTCGTCCCATTGATGCCCACGTGGATGCCGCCGCGAAGGCCGTTGAGGGTGGTCACATCCCGGAAGCGAAGGGAGCCATCCGCCCCTTCGACATAGCCCCGGAAATCGAAAATCCGGACTTCCGAATCAGTTGATTGTGTGTTGTAATTACGTGCGTATTCCTCTGTGGATATCACCGGCAGCCCATTGTGCGTACGGTTGGCGGAGACCTGTCCGGCCGGGCCTTCGGCCAATGCCTGGAGGAGGGATGATTTAATAGGCGCGACGATAGCCCGTTCCGTCCTTGCGATGACCGTCTGGGTCGGGCAGACCTTTTTCTTTTTGGAAGTATCGGAGTTCATGTTATTATATGTGTATGATAGTGTTTATAAATACTGCGACAGCTCATATGATATGCTCATCCTTCTTCCCCTCGATGACGAGGATGGCATCGATGAATCCATATGCATAGTTGGCCGAGCCGAACGACGTGAAAAAATCGCCTTTCTCGAAATAATGCAACGCGTCCGAAGCGTAGTTTTTAGCGTATTCGAAAACTGCTGGATACTTCCTGTCGAACCCGTAGGATTTGAACACCGCGATGATTCTGTCGAGCTTGTCAAGGTCTTTTTGCGCCCTCGTCTTTTCGTCCATGCTCATACCTCCCGAACGATGGCTTTCATGCTCCGGCCTTGGGGCCTCGCCGGGTTCTCGGCAGGGTGCCCGAGGGGGATGACGGCAACCGGCACTTCATATGCCCCGGCCTTCACCACCCTGCAAACTTCCAGGGGGTCGAAGCCCCCCACCCAGACCGAACCCAGGCCGAGCGCTGCTGCGGCAAGCTGCGAATAGGCCGCGGCAATTGTTGCATCCTGCATAGAATAGAGCTCGAATCCCCTCTCTTCGTATTTCGAAGCCGAGCGTTTCTGGTCGGCTGTAAAAACCAGCGCAAGAGGCGCCTGGGACACGAATTCCTGTCCGTGTGCCGCCAGGGCGAGCGCATCAAGCGCCGCCTTGTCCCGGACGAGGTATATCTTATATGCCTGGAGGCCGCCGGCGGATGGCGCCTGCATTATTGACTCGATTATCTGCTTGACATCCTTGGCATCCACGTCCTTTTCCTGAAAAACACGGACGGAGCGCCTTTTCGTGACCGTCTCGAAAAAGTCCATGCGAAATAAAGGAGGGAAAACGATAAAAACAGGGGAGAAGGCAGGACTAATCCTGCGAATTATCATTGGCGGGTGTTTGTTTTTTCAGGTATTCCCTGTACCACTTGCCGAGCCTGCGGCTAATCATCACAATGGCCCCCTGGCAGCTCGGCCTCCCGAATTTCTTGGAAAAGTCATTGAATGGAATTGGCGGTTCCGACAGGAAATAACCTGCGAGCATTTCCTTCATGACCGGCGTTCCCATCTGGGACTCAAGAATGCATGTTTCGCCCGCCCTTGCCAGTACCCCCGCGATTGCCCTGGAAGCAGGAACCGAGGGAGCCCAGTTGCTTGGCAGGTTTGGCGATTTCGCGAGCCTCATCAATTGCCCTTCGGACATTGGCTGAAGGTGGTACGTCCGTCTCGGCGAGAGGAGGGGTCCAGTCATCCTGCCCCAGTACTCCCGGCACCACCGGCCAAGAAGCCTGCTGACTGAGACCATCGCCCCGGTGACATTGGTTTTCCCGAATTCCTGTTCAAGCGCCTTGAATTCGATATGCGGGTCCGAGAGGTAATAGCCGAAAAAGACTGTCGTGGCCGCCTTCGTCCTAATCGACGGCAGGATAGCATCCACCTCGTTGGCTTCGATGAGCAGTTTTCCAATCGCCCTGGATTCTGAAACGGTCGGGACCCACCCTTTTTTCATTGCATTTCCTTCGAGGACTATGCAGGAAACCGCACGGAAAGCGTCCGATGCCTGATTATTCAGGAACCCGCCCTTGAGATATGCGATATCCTCAGGTTCCATCTTAAACCCGGACAGCCTGGATGCACCGGGCCTGTCCCGTTCCTGCCTTTTTCCGATAGAATCCGAAGTGTCTCTGACACTGCGCGATTTACATCCCCCCATGTGTCTAATGGTATATCAAAATGATTATAAACTGGAGGCAAGAGGGCTGATAAGCGGGTGATAACGGGATAGAATGAGATAGAATGAATATAAGTGTCAGCAGCAGTGTATTTTCCCGCTCGAAGAGCAGTACTCAAAACACCGTGAAGGAGCTTAACTTCTGAGTTCGGAATGGGATCAGGTGTTTCCCCCTCCCTATGACCGCTGACAGGAATTATAGTGTGCTAACCGTTTTTTAAATCTTGCTCATGGAAAAAAGCCATGGCCGGAGCATTCGACACTGTAGTTGACACATTAAGAGACGCCGTCAATTTCTTCATGAAATACCCTGCGAGGCTGACCCTTGAATTCGTCAAAGTCGTCGCGATGGGCATGGCGCTTCAGATGGTGCTCGTGCTGCTTATAACCGCAATCGGAATTGGGCTTGGCAGGGAACCGGGTACTGATGCCGCCTCATTGGTGGCAATCGCAGTGACGCTTCTTGCCGGCATCGCCTTTTTCATCATAAGCAGCTCATTGTCCGCGACCCAGTTCTGCATCGTCGACCAGATGACCGAGGGCAAGAGAATCAATATCATCAGTAAGACACGGGAGCTCGTTAGGCCCATAGCTGTTTTTTGCGGCATTATAATCGCAGCATTCATCGTGGTCCTCGCCCTGGGGCTCCTCAGCGGAACTGTATTGGCTGGCATCGGAGGGGCGTTCCTGATGCTGCTCGTCCTCATCGGAATGATTACGGGGGTTTTCCTGAGTCAGTTCGCTATGACGATGATAGCGGTCCGCGGGATGGATGCGGTGAGCGCCCTGAAAAACTCGTTTACCATGGCCAGGCAGAACTTCTGGGCGGTGCTGGCTTTCGACATCATCATACTGGTCCCGATACTCGGCATTATAGTAGTGCTATCGGTGCCGCAGGAGATGATAGGCCAGGTCATAGCCTCCTCCGGGGCGGATTTGGCGCTTTCGGCCGTACTTTTCGGCGTTTCGCTTGCGCTTTCGCTCATTGAAAGCGTACTGGTCTCGCTGATGATGACCAATTTCATATACTTCTTCTTCAGGAGGCTGGAGGGCCGGGAGGTCGTGCCAACCGTGGACGCGCCTGCCGTGCCCAGCAAGAAGAGGGCGTCAAGGAGATAAGTCTGCGATTGCACGCCTCAATAGCCTTCTTTTGGATTTTTTCGAAACAATAATAACACCTTTCGAAGAGATTAGGTTCGATTCTATGTCAGAGCACAAACACTGGTCCGAGTGGCTCGCCGAGCGCGTCGTCGCCGAAAAGAAGGAGCCGTACATAATAACGAGCGGGATAACCACCTCCGGCCCGGCCCACCTCGGCACCCTTTGCGAGTTCCTCTTCCCCGACGCGATACGGAAGCAGCTCGAGTCTAGCGGGAAGAAGGTCACGTTCTATTTCCTTGCGGACATCCTCGACGCGTTCGATTCGGTTCCCGTAGCCATGGAGGCGTATAAAGAGGCACTTACGCCCCACTTAGGGAAGCCACTTTGCGACGTACCCGATCCGACTGGGAAGGCCGGAAGCTTCGGCGACCATTTCCTTGACGAAGTCAAGCTCCTGATGGCAAGGTTTGGGGTCAAAGCCACGGTCATGAGGATGAATGATTTGTATGCGCAGGGAAAGTTCGATGAGTGGGCGCGGTTCTATCTGAAGAACGAGGCCGAGGCGAGGCGCATTGTCGAGGAAAGCAGCGGTAAGAGCGAAAAAAAAGACTGGTCCCCCATAATGCCCATCTGCGAGAGCTGCGGGAAGATTGCCACGACGCGAGTGCTGAGTCACGATGGCGAGAACTACGAATACGCCTGCGACAAGGACGTGAAATACGTCAAGGGATGCGGCTTTACGGGCAAGGCGAAAATCGCCGACCACCGCTACAAGATTACCTGGAGGCTGCATTGGCCGGCCTGGAAGCAGATTTTCAAAACAAGCATCGAGGGCGCGGACATGGACCATCACACGAAGGGCGGCTCCGAAGATACGTGCAAGGAGATAACCCTCAACCTCATGAAGGCGGACTACCATATACCGTTCAAGTACGGGTTCATACTTTTCCAGGGGAAGAAATACTCCAAATCGAAGGGAATCGGGATGGGCGTCTCGGAACTCGTCAGGCTCGTTCCTCCGGAGATAATCAAGTACATCCTCGTCAAACCGGATTTGGAGGAGAATGTCGACATCAACCCGACTGCGGAAAGCATGCTCAAGACAATGGACGACTTCCAGAAGGCATCGGAGCTTTCGGGAAAAGACCACGAAGCGCTGAACCGGCACGAGCGGAAGATGGCGATTGCATACGAGCTTTCTACGGAAAAACTGAACTGGAAGGTTCCGTTCCTGGACGTGCTCCTATACTATCAGATATACCATGACTGGGAGAATGTCACGAAGCTTACCGGGGACGGGGAAGGCGTGGCATACCTGCGCCCGTTCGTGGAGGAATGGATAGCACGGGATTTCATGCCTGACGACTATCGCTTCAAGTACCAGCCCGGTGCGGTGAAGCCGAGCGAGATGGCAATGAAGCTGGTCGCGAGCCTTGATGATGGGATGGACGCGCTCGCCGTCCACAACGCCATTTTCGAGTTCGCGAAGGGAAACGGCATCGAACCGAAAAAACTCTTCGCCGACCTTTACCAGACGCTTCTTGGGAAGGAACGAGGCCCGAGGCTGGGGAAATTGATTGCGGCGCTAGGCGTTTCGCGCGTGAAAAAGGATTTGGGAGCATCATGACGGTCCTGAAGATTTCCGAGGATGATTTCGAGGCGGCGGTGGACATAGCAGCTGCACTGCTGAAAAACGGCGGCACGATTGTCTACCCCACCGACACGGTGTACGGGATAGGCGCGGACGCCGCATCGGACGACGCGGTGGAAAAGGTCCTCAAAATCAAAGGGATAAATGGCCGGAAGCCGCTGTCGGTCATGGTCTCAGACCTTGGGATGATTGATTATTTCTGCGAGAGCGGGGTATGGGAAGACATCATACTTAGGAAATACCTCCCGGGCCCATATACGTTCATCCTGAAAAAAAGCAGGGGGCTTCCCGCGTCCCTTACCGACAGACTAGGCGTCCGCATCCCGGACTCGCAATTCTGCCAGGCGTTGTGCAGGAAATTCGGAAGGCCCATACTGACCACGAGCGCGAACCCGACCTCCAAGGCGCCGCCGACGCGTTTCGAGGATGTGGATAAGACGGTGCTGGCTGCCGTCGACCTTTCAATCGACGGAGGGCCAACGAAATACGGAGCCGCATCGACCGTCATCGACCTTGTCGAGAGGAAAATGCTCCGGCAGGGCGATAAGGGATGGATTGACCTTGTCGATTTGCCTGAGCGCTGAGCGCTATTCCAACCGCTTGTAGATGTTTTTCCTATGGCCCAAGGATAAAACAAACACGATATTATCGCTGACAAGCAGCCTGGCTAAAATGCGGTAATCTCCTACCCGTAATTTGTACTCTTCGCGTCCGGCAAGCCGCTCGAAAAAGTGTGCCGGATTTGCGAGCGTGCTATCAAGCCTATCAAGAATCCTTTTAGCGGATGCATTATCCAATTTTCTGAGCTGAGACAGGGCTTCTTCAGAAAAGACGATCTTGAAAGTCATGACTTAAGCCCCAGCTTTCTCCTGACTTCCTCGGAAGAATAAACCCGGCCACGCTTTATGTCGGATAACGCCCTGAGCAAAGACGCCTTGAATTCCTCGCTATATTCTCCCTCGTCATCGCCCGATGGGACAAGGTCCAAAAGGGCGTTTAGCACTTCGTCATATGTGCCCCTTACGTAAATCTTCAGTCTTGCCAATTTCTCCCTTGTCTCTTCGGTAATCTGAATCGTTGTATAAGACATATAACCACTTATATAAGTGTTATATATATGTATATAAAAAGGGGTGGGATAGCCAAATAAAACGACGTTACCCTGGTTTACCCGAACCATTGGTCCAGCTTGCTCTGGGCAGAGCGCTAAGTGAGCCCGCAATCCACCTATTTTTCATCGGTTGCGTCGCTTTTGACGATTTCTGGTATCGCAAGATAGAAGAGCGAAAGCATCGCGACGTAATACGGATAGATGTTGAGAAGGACGACCAGCGCCAGGCAGAGGATGATGGCGATGACAAGCCTGTTGCGGGGCCCTGACTTCAGCTTGAACCACATCATGGCCGACATCCCCAAGACGGCAAGAAGATGGAAGAAGACCAGTTTGAACAAGTCCGGCTTGTACAACTGCACGAGGGTGAACAGGAAACCGATGACGAACGCGTCCGGGACCGGGGATATGTCAACCCGCTTCTTCCCGAAAACGAGCCCGGCGGCGGAAAGCAGGAAAATTACCGCATAATCCGGCAGGGAAAGCGGAAGGAGGCGGAGCGAGGTAAGGAACATCGCCAGGTAGATGAACCCGAATATCGAGACGAAAGCTGTCAGGATGTCGGCCCCGCTTGCCTTTTTCTGGAAAAGGGCCATCACGGAGAGGGGGAATGCCAAAACAGCGATGCCGAAGAAGGACAGTAGTATATTTTCCGGGGCGAAAGGCAATGCGCCTATTCCGTTTAGCGCGACGAGAACGCACAGGGCAAGCCAGTAAAGGCGGCTGGCACCCGTTAGCAGGTCAGACGCGGCCGCCATCAGAACCACTTGTCCAATTTGCTCTGGGCAGAGCGCTCCTTCGTGATTTTCTGGAGGCCTTCAATCGTCCTCTGCACGCGCTCCTCGGAGAAATCGTGCTCAGAGACAAGCATTTTCATCACGCGCTCGCTGTCGATGGGACGCCATTTCAGCTCTCCTGGCGGCGCATATGGCGGGTCGAGGAAAAGGTGCAGCACCTCCTCGGCATCAACCTCGAACTGGTAATCGTACTTCTCCTTGACATAAGCGGTGATTGCATCGAGCGACTTATGCTCCTTCACTATCTTGAGCGCGGTCTTTGGCCCGACGCGTTTCACGCCTTCGTTGAAGTCTGTTCCGAGCAGTATTCCGATGAGCACCATTCCGCTCCGGTCAATGCCCAGCGATGCGAGCGTTTCCTTGAGCTCAATGAGCTCGGGTTCCACCATGATGTAACGGTCCTGGCGGGGGACTTTCCGCCTTCCGGTAATCGAGAGGTTGCGAACAAGCAGTGGGGAGCCGAACATAAGCGCGTCGTAATCCTGCGATGCTGTCGCGTAAGCAAGGCCCTGCTGGACCATCATCGCGGCCTGCGCCTCTCCATCCGATGGCGCCTGCACGGACGGTATCCCCATCGCATCGAGGAGCTGCTTGCTCTCCTCAATCATGGCGCCTGTGAGCCTGGATGTGGCCTGGGCGAATTTCTTCGCGTCTTCGAATTTTTCAGCTTCAAGGGCGGCCTTCCATTTCGCCTCGGCCTGCCGTTTCACTTCCGCCCGCTCTCCCTGCACGCGTTCCTTGAAGCGGTGTGCCTTTCCGTCGAAAACATAGACCGGCCTGATGCCGCTTTCAAGCAGGCGGACATTGCGGTAGAATAGACCGGAGAGGTGGGCGGTGACATTGCCCTTGAAATCCATCAGGGGGGTGCCATCCTCCTGCCGTATTGATGAAAGGAATTGGTATAGGATGTTGAACGCGTCTATAGCCACGATCTTATTTGAGAGCGAATCGAGGCCTATCGGATGCTTGATGGCCAAATCCCCCAACTCGACTCCCATTCCAAATCACCAAGGCCCAGGATTCCGCTACTTCCCCTTTTTCTTTTTCGTCTCAACCATGTCTGCAAGCGTTGGCGGGACGAAGCTTTTGGGGCCTGATGCAGCCGGGCCGGCGACTGATTGTGTCTTTTCAACGAGTTTGATGCCCAGCTCCTTCTCGAGCTTGCGCGCGACCTCGACTGTCGGCATGAACTTCTCGTGCTCGAGCGCCTGCAGGTAGCTTTCCTGCTCCTTCACGCGCTCGGCGATAACCGCCAGAGGAAGGCCAGCCTTCTCGCGTGCGCCCTTGATGAGCTTCCCGAAATTCTCGGTTATTTCCTCGCTGCTCTCGACTGATGCTGCGGAAACAGGCCTCGCCACAGGTGCACCTAAATCATCGAACCGGTGCAGCACCTTCCCGCCGCGCATGCACGAGCCGCATGCGAGGAGCCTCGCCCCTTCCAGCAGGATTTGGGCCCGGACAGGCGATTTGCCGCAGATATCGCAATAGAGTTCCGCCATGTTTTTTTATCCCGCCAAAGCTATTAAAATCCCTGACATCCAATCCTTCTCCATGATGGTTCTCCTCTTATTGATAGCCATAGCCCTCGGGCTTTTCTATTACATCGTCTTCCAGACTGACATCCCGGGGCTCTGGAAATTCATCCTTGTCGCGGCCGAGATGATAGCCCTGAACCAGATATTCATCAGGAGATACAAGATGCCGAGCGAAATAGGGCTCGTCCTACTCAAAAGCAAGAAGGGCATTGAACTCATCGAACGCATGGCCAAAAACGAGAAGGCGTTCAATTTCATGGCAGATGTCGGGTCAACGATAGCCTACGGCCTGCTCAGCATACCGCTCATGAGGAAGAACACGTCCTGGAAAAGCCTGCTTTGCGGATTTGCCATCCTCATAGTGCTATCGAGGTTCGTCGCGCCCGTTGCGCTTTCGTTCCTCCTTTTCGTTGTGGGGATAGGGAGCACGAGCACCTCGGCTGCTGAAAGCGTGGGCGGGAGCGTGGATATCGGCCTCGTGCTGATTGGGGGCATCCTGCTTTTGGGCGGGCTGTTCCTGCTTATCCTGTTCGGCATCGTGTATTACGGAATAGTGATATTCAAGGCGCTTGTCACGAGCCTGTTTTTCGGGACCGACGCGATATCGAGGATAAGCCCCGGGGGGGACATCCTCCTCCCTGGAATCAACCTGCCGTTTTTCGAGGGAATCATCGCGCTCGCGATAGTCATGATTGTGCACGAGGGCGCGCACGCGATCCTGGCAAGGATAGCGAAAATCCCGCTCCTATCATCCGGCATCGTGCTTTTCGGGATTATCCCGATTGGCGCCTTTGTTGAGCCGGACGAGAAGAAGCTTGAGAGGACCGAGCGGACCAGGCAGACGCGCGTCCTTGTCGCGGGGCCGACGGCGAATATGCTCACCGCCGTAGCTTCGTTCTTCATCTTCATGGCATTCTTCATGGTGAGCGCCGATATGCGCGAAGGCGTGCTGTATGTGCACTACAACTCCACGAACATAACCCACCCGCTTCCGGAAGGGACGATGGTGTATGAGATAAACGGAATGGCTGCCGATGCCATCAACTGGACGGCTTTCAGCCTGCCGGCAAATGAGGATGTCAGGATTCTTACGAACAAGGGCGAGGTCGTCCGGAAAACGAACGAGAACGGGAAGCTCGGCGTCGAGTTCTACCTTTTGGGCAAAGACTTCCTGTTCTCGAGGTATTCCAACCCGGCCCTCCAGTTCATATACGTTATACTCGGCCTGAGCGTGGCGCTGAACTTCGTCGTCGGGACAGTGAACATCCTCCCGATACCGCTATTCGATGGCTACAGGATAATAGACGTCAACGTCAAGAACAAGATGATTGTGAAGGCGGTAAGCTACGGCGCGCTGTTCTTCTTCATCCTGAATTTCCTGCCCCGCTTCTTCCAGTGAAGGCCGAGCATCTCCCAAAAGAAGTGCGCGGGGAGCTTCTTCTTTCCACCCAGCCTTGGTGAGGGCGCACGTGCCCATGTGGTTTGGGAGGTGAGGAACGCCCGGGGATATCTGGCTGAGCCACCTGCAGCAGCCTTGCGTTTCCTTGAAGAGAGCTTGGATTGTTCTGTTTCTTTCGCTTTTTTAGCTGGCAGCCCCTCCGGTTTCAGGCTTTTCGCGTTTTCAGCCCCGGACGGTTTGGTGCGCTTGCCACGTAGGCTGCCCTTTAGCGTATATTTCGGCCTTTTCTGGATGATGGGGACTTCGGATTTGGTTTTCTGAGCGGCCATTCTCGCGGTTTTCTGGATTAGTTTCAGGATTGACAGCATCTTTGCTGCGAGATTAATGATTGATTGGATTTTTTCCCGGAGTCTTTCCCGGGTTTGCGCATCGCCATCCCGTCCGCCCTTCTTTTTGCCGGGTTTTTCCAGTTTCTGGAAGCCGGTCGGGACATCAAGCCTTGCCGATATGAAACGCGGGGCTTTCCATGCGCGATAGGCAGATTCGAATGAGGGCGCCGCGGGGAGTTCCTGTCTGCCGGGCATTGCCCTTTTCTGCCGCAACACCGGAATGGCTTCGTGGGACGAAGGACCCGGGCGAGTGGTTTGTTTCATTGAGGTTGAAGGCCGCGGATTGAGGGGATACTCCTGCGCTTGGGAAGAGGCGGCTGTCGGCAAGACAGTGCCAAAGGCCAGTAGGCAGAATGAGAGCCGCTGGGCCGGGGCGCTTGCAAGGGCTTGCGGCCTGAGGGAATCGGACGCAATCGCTTCCAGTGCCTGCGGCAATGCAGGGAGGATGGTTTCACGGACATCCTGGGAAAACGGGTTGAACCGGACTGTGACCGAATCGGCTATCGAGCCGTCGAACGTCTTGATGATTATTGATTTGGCATCGGTCATCCTGCTGCGGAACGCGTCGCAGATTCCAGGGTCGAATCCGATAATCTCGCGGAAAGCAGGCTGGATTTCGATATAAGACTGATAGGCAATCTGGATTGCCCCCCCTGAGAATGCGATGGATTCCGGTTCCTTTGCGGCATGCTGGGAGACCGTCAGTATCTCTCCAGTATCCTTGTTCAGGACGAGGATGTTCTCCTCAAGGAGGATTCCGTTGCCGCTCCGGATGCCGCCATGTGCCTTGGAAATCTCGTCCCTGGCATCCTTGCTGAGTGCGACCCCTCCGCGGCCGGAATACATCCGGTCAAGGTCGCCGATGCTCCCGGGGTCGAAATTGGCCGATGTCGTCCAAAGGGCGATGTTCCGCGTGTTCCGGCCGATTCTGAGCTCTTCCGCATTCGGGAACACGATGCCCTGCTCCTGCGTCAGCGCCATGGGAATGCCGGCGGAGCCGAGGGAGAAATGGATGCCTGATTCGGAAGACTTGACAAGCGCAGAATCGCCTATCCGGACCGACACTATCTCCCAGGTCTTGAATTCAGGATAGTATCTCCTAGTGACATCGCCGCCGTTCTCACGCGCCACCTTCTCGATGAGCTCGTTCGTGGTTGCGCCTTCATGGATGGTGGTTGTAAAGGTGCGCCCTAGCATTGTCAGGCTTGCTTCTACGAGGGCGGGCTGGCGGAACCTGGGCCGCCCGGATTCCCGAGCGGCGTGGATTGGATTGAGCATTGATGCTGAGCCCGCCATAGGGCAGGATTACTTTGGGAAATTTTAAATAGGGGAAGCAACTAATCGGGCGCTTCGAGAGCTCGGCAGGCAGCGTAAGCTTCTCGAACGGCTTGCCGTGGTTCTCTTTTTCGACAATTGCGATTAAAGCGTCGACCGAAAGCTCCTTCTTCTCATCTGGCGCCCGGACATTCACAGAAAGCATTCCGGTCTCCATCTCCTTGTCCCCGATGACAACGATGTACGGGACCCATTCCTTCTGCGCGTCGCGGATTTTCTTGCCCAGCGGCTCGTCGCGGTCGTCGATATCGGCCCGGACCGGCTTTGCCCGGAGCCTCATCAGCACGTTCATCCCGTGCTCCTTGTGCTTGCCCCCCACAGGTATGACACGCACCTGCGTTGGCGAGAGCCAGATTGGGAGCATAGCCTTCTTGCCCTTGGCCATCCTCATCGCTTCGGCTTCCAGCAGCGCGTATATCACGCGCTCCAGGCTTCCGCTGATTGAGGCATGGAGGATGAGCGGGCGCTTCTTGGTGTTGTCCTGCGCCACAAAGTTGATGTCGTAGGTGTCGGCGTTCTCTACGTCAATCTGCACGGTCGTAAGCGCGCTGGCCTTGTCCATGCTGTCGATGAAGTTGAACTCGAACTTGGTGATGAAGTACGCATAGCGCTCCTTGAACAGCTCCACGAGGATGGGCTTGCCGCCGCGCTTAACCATGCCCAGGTACCAGGCCTTGTGCTCATCGAAGAAGTCCTCCTGGATGCGGAACGCGACTTCTGTCTCAAGCCCCACCATCCGGTTCCACTCCAAGCCCATGTCATACTGCTTCTCGAATTCCGCGCAAGCCATCGGGATGTCGGATGCGAAGGTGTGCATATCAGGCATCGTGAACGCGCGGAGCCTTTTTAGGCCCGCAAGTTCGCCAGACTGCTCCCTGCGGAAGCTGTACCTTGTGAGCTCGAACATCTTGAGCGGCAGGTGGCGGTACGAGAACACCATATCATGCGCAATCAGAAACTGGCCGAAGCATGCAGCAAAGCGCAGGAACAGTTTCTTCTCGTCGCTTATGACGACATACTGCCTTGCCGGGAAGCGGTTGAGGTACTTCTTGAGGGACGGGTGCTCGTAATCGTACATTATCGGGGTCTCAACTTCGAACGCGCCGTAATCCACGCACCAGTCCGTAATCGAGCGCTCGAGGATCTTCTTTATCAGGCGCCCGTTCGGCAGCAGACGGAAGTTGCCAGAATCCGAGCCGGGCTCGTAGTCGATTAGGCTGTGCTCCTTCATGATTTTGATGTGCGGCGGTTCCTTCTCATAGGCGCGGACCTTCTTGGTTTCATAGGTCGCGAGCTTCTGGAGGGCGGGCCATTTAGAAAAATCGAACCTATCAACATCGTGCAGCGTGCCATCAAGGTCCATGATATGGAAATGCGATTTGAGCGCGTTCTCCTGCTGGAGGCTTTTGGACACGACCTCAAGCTCTCCGGGCTTTGCGCTTATCGTCGCCGCGCCAGCCCCATGGAGCTCGCGTGAAAGCTCGGATAATGGGTGGCCCTTGCACTTGAGGGTATATCCCTTATACCAGCCGAAAGGCGAGTGCGCGGACGCGTATCCCTTCCCCTTAAGCAGCTCTTCGGCCTTCAGGATGACCTGCTTCGCAATGGAGGGTTTGGAAGGTTTCGATGTGAGGTGGACGAGGGGGTAAAGCAGAATGCTCTTGGCCTTGACCTGCTCGGCGACGGCAGAGGCTTCCTGCGCCAGGCGCTCGGCCATGACAGCCTCTTCGTCCCCGTCTTCGACAGCTGTGAACACGACAAGGACTTCCTCGAAACGCTCGATTCCGGGTTTGGAAATCGGCTCGGCGTCCTTGATGGCCTGCTTCTTGGGCTCCACCTCGATGTAGTCAGCGTGTATGGTAAGAATTCTCATAAACATCCCGATGCTATGTCAGCACAAAATTTCATAATTTTGTGCGCATGTAAATTGTCAAATTTACATACAATCGAAAACGGGTTAAAAATGTATGTAAAAATCACTTCTGGCGGGCCGCTTCCATATTCTTTGCGTAAATCTTCATGAACTCCATGGCCCTCTCGCGGTTGAGCACCATGAGGTTCTTCATGTGATGGAGCGCCTTCTGCTCGTCAGCCATCGCAAGCGCCAGGACGAGGAGCGATTCCTCGGCTTCGGGGAGGAATTTGCCTTTCATGGCGTTTTTGAGCGTGTTGTAGCCTTCGATGTAATCCTTCAGCTGGAAGCACGCGGTGGAGAATACGAGGGAGCAGAACCTGATGTCGCTTTCTGATTGTGACAGCTTCAGCGCTCTTTTGGATTCGACCTTCGACTCCTGGTAGCGGCCCATGCGGAATGCCGATTCCGCAAGAAGGATGTGCGAGAGCAGTTCCCGGGGAAATTTCTTCACGAAATCCTGGCAGAGGCTGTAAGCCTGCTTATTCATCTGCTCCTTGAGATAGACTGCTATCTGCTTAAGGTAGGCATCAGGCTTGGAGAACTCCACCATGCTGGGGATTGACTTATAAGGATTATAATGGTTGAGTCGACAATACTACGAGGGATGAATTATGCCAGAAGCACAAAAAAGACCAGGGGAAGAGCAGCCAGTAGTCACTTCAGCAGCACAGCTTCGCGGCCTTTCATGGGAAGGGGTGCGCAGGACAGCACTCGATGTTGTGGAGAATTTCTGCCAGCGCAACGGCTTGAACCCAGGGGAGTTCATGGCGAACCTGGGCATGATGCGGTCAGAGCAGTGGAGGCAGAACGTCAACTGGAGGGAATGCGTGAACTGGAACAATTTCAACAGCCTTATTTTCAGCTCAATTCCGGCCGAGATGGAGGGGGGCTCGGTTGTCGGAAGGCGCTTCGAGCAGGGGCGGCTCACAAGCACGTTGAGGGACATGCAGGAATCCTATGTTGCCAGTGCTACCCCAAGGACCGAGGACCGGGCCGCGCAGAGGCCGGCCGCTCAGCAGAGAGAGTCTGCTCCCGTACCGAGGCAGGAAGAGCGGCCCGCCGAGAGGCCCGCATCTGAACAGAGAGCGAGCAGGCCTTCAGCACCTGCAAGGCAGGAGCCAAGGACCCAAACTACTCAAACCGAAGTCGAGCGGGCCTTCACCGACAGGCTTGTCCGGAGGGGGTACAGCCCTGAGCAGGCCACGGAGATATTGGGCATCGTCCAGCAGATGCGGTCTGGGCAGGATGTCGCGCTAAACCCAAGGCAATCGTTGTGGCAGAGCGACATTAACGAGATAAATAATGCATGGAGCAGGGTTTCGCCATCCACCCAGACAGTCAGTCAGCTTGGGACCAGTGGGATGACACAGATGTTCCTAGGCCTGCTCCTTAGGGGACCGGGCCAAGGCCGAGTTCCGCAGCCCCGGGAAGAAACGCAGATTGCCGAGACAACGAGGCCGGCCCCGGCAAGGCAGGAGACGTACACGTATACGGTATCGTATGGTGTCCTAGATATGCAGCAGAACACATTTACAGTGGTCTCCAACACACCGCTATCGATATATTCGGAAACACCGCTCGCCGCAGCCATGCGGAACCCGCCCGAAGGATTCGTTGTTATGGAGAACGGCGTTCCGGTCAGCCAAGAGAGACGCCTTGCTCTCGCCCAGGATATAGAGATGCGCTCTAAAGACCCCTTGGGTACATTCGCCATAACGCGGGCTACAACAACAGGCCAAAGAAGGGGAGGCTAATCTTTCTTCGGGGCACGCTCCTGCGTCCGGATGTAGTCGAAGACCTTGTGCCCCTTGAACTTTCTCACATAATTCTTGATGAACGTCAGGAACAGCACCGGCCTCTCGATGACGAGGCGAGCGGCCTTGCGCCTGCTCTGGAAGCCCAGGCGCAGCAGCATCATCTCATCCTGCTTTGTGGGGTACCCGAGCGACACAACCCCGCGCTCGTCAATCGAGCCGACGGCATCGAACATCCCCGCCAGGTAGTTTGCCGCGTATTCATTTAGATACTTGAAGCGCTCGAGCTCCTCGGCCTCGATTTGCTGGAAGAATTTCCGGTAAGCGGTATGATAGAAATAGACCTTGTCCCCGGCTGTGAGCAGCTTGTCCGAGGTCGTAAGCTGGCGCTCGAGAACCTCGTGCGAGAATATCTCGAGAACCTCCTTGTCCCCCTCAACGCCGAGTCCGTCAGGGCAGCGGGATTTGCGCCAGAGGCCGATGAGGTAGGAAAGCTCGGGGGACAGTTTGATTTTCATATCCTCGCACCGGTCTAAGGCAGGAGCCAGACCTCACATCTTTATTTTCTTCTTCTTTTCATCTTCCTCGGCTTTTTTCTCAGTATCGAAGCGGACGCCTTTGCGTGAAGGCACGCCGATTTCGATGCGCCTGGAGCCGGATATGAACTCGTTTATCTCCTCGGCCAGGAGCTCGTCCACTTGCGCGGAGAACCACTTGGCCGTCTTTGTAGAAACGTAAGCCCGCTTGAAAATGTCGGAAAGCTCCTTGCGCTCGCTTTCGGTGAATGGCTCCTTGTTCCCGCTTATCCTACCTTCTGCGCTGGCTAGGAGCGCCCCGAACCTGGAAACGTCCTTCTCGCTCGCGCCCCCCGCGCTAAGTGCTGTCAGGATGCCTTTTGCCAGAACGGCGTTGCGCTTGCCTGTCCGGGTGAGCAGGTTGTCAAGCTTTATGAGGTCTTTTGAAGGGAGGCCGCCCTTCTTTGACGCATCCAGAACCCTTCTGGAAAACTCGAAAAACGCTCCGATGAACCTCATAGAACTTCAGAGTGCTTAATGCGGGTAAGCTTAATAAATCGATTGGCGAGGACAATCAATTTAAACAACAAAGGAACATAGGGAGTCTATGAAGTATCAGGTTGATGTGGGCCGTGTCAAGAAAATCCAGAGCAACATCTGGGACAAGATAAAATCCACATTCTCTTTCAGGAAGGGCTATGGCGAGCCGATGCCGGTCTTCGGCCATTATGGGGGCCTGTTCAAGTGCGGCGACGAGAAGCTCGTCATCCATACCGACGGGGTGGGCACGAAGCTGCTTGTGGCCCAGGAGATGGAGAAATACAACACGGTAGGGATTGATGCTGTGGCGATGTCGGTCAACGACATCCTTTGCGTCGGGGCAGAGCCTCTTGTCGGCGTGGACTATATCGGGCTTTCCCGGGAAGACCCGGAGCTCGTCTCGGATATCATGGACGGGCTCGTAAAGGGCGCCGAAGAGAGCAGCTGCGCAATCATAGGCGGGGAGACCGCAGTGATTCCGGATATCATAAAGGGCACGAAAAAGCCCTTCGACCTCACATTCACAGTGGTGGGGCGGGTCAAGAAGCTCGTCCTGGGAAGCGAAATAGCCAAGGGTGATGTCATTGTCGGGCTGGAAAGCTCCGGATTGCATTCCAATGGGTATACGCTCGCCCGGAGCGCCCTGGATGTCAAGGAATGGGGCCCTCAGATGCTCGAGCCCACAAGGATTTACGCAAGCACAGTGCTTGAAGCAATAGATGCGTGCGATGTCCATGGAATCGCGCACATAACAGGTGGCGGATTCTCCAAGCTGACCAGGCTGAACAAGGATGTTGGATACAAGCTGGATGCCCTGCCGAAACCGAAGCCGATTTTCGAGGCCCTCCGCGAGAAGGTCAAGGACAATATCGAGATGCACCGGACATTCAACATGGGCATCGGGATGTGCATCATTCTCCCAGGGGACCGGGCGGACACTGTCATAAACATCGCCAAGAAGCATAATGTCGATGCGTCTGTCATAGGCAGCATCACCGAGAAGAAGGGAGTCTGGCTGTGCGAGGGGAAAAAGGAGACAGACATAAGCATAAAGGAGGCCTGAGCATGAGATTTTTTCTTATTTTAGCGATAGTATTGTCCCTTATCGTGGCAGGATGCTGCGGCCAGACTCTGCCTTCACCTGCCCCGGGCGGAAGCGGGCAGGCCGCTGGCGCCGGAGCAGCTAACCAGACGAGCGGAGGGGGCAATGGAACCGCAACGGGCCAGCCTTCCCAGCCAGTGACGGGCGACGGCACCATCATCGATGCAACAGGCGGCGCAGGGAACGGAAGCGTATCGGGCGGGGCGACTGCCGGACAGCCGGCGACATCCCAGCAGGACTGCGCAACACTCAGCCAGAACTGCGGCATCTGCACGGCAAAGGCCAACTGCGGATGGTGCAAGAGCACGAATGCCTGCTATTTCGGGGATGTTGATGGACCGGCAGGAGATATCACTTGTCCGAGCAACGAATGGACGGTCACTGAAAGCGGTTGCTTGCTTGCTTCAGGCGGGAAAACCTGCGAAAGCCAGACCAACTGCGCGTTCTGCCTCAGCGGAACGGGATGCCAATGGTGCATCCAGGGCTCTAAATGCGCCCCATCTGGCACTTCGGAACAGTGTTTCGGGGGCTGGCTGACACAGTCGTTCCAGTGCAATTTCGCCTCAAGATAGAATAAGCTATTGCGTCGATGCCACATGGCTTTGTGCAAAATAGTCGCTAGATACTATTGCGATTGCATCGAACGCCCGCCCGCCAGTGGCCAGGTACGTATCGAGAGGCCCCATGGATATGGAGCCGGTGTTTACATGGGATTGGGCGACAAGAGGGCGCTGGGTTTCATTGTCCAGGCCGGCATAAACACCGGTGTGCCGGACATGGTATGGCGTTCCGGCAGGCCTTGTCCGCGGGGATAACGTTCGAGTGTCTATGGGCTGGTTCTGGGCATCAAGCCAGACGATATGGTCCCCGTTCGCCGCTTCCCACGAACGGGCCTCTGCGACAGTCCGGACACCCGGCACCCTCGCCAGGAACATCATCACGTCGCCGGGCCGCGCATCGCGCACGAAAGCGAGGGTCTGCTCGGAATCCGGAGTCCGGCGGTCGCTCCCAACAAGTGAAAGGCGCGTCCGGGCGATAGCCATTCCAGGCTGACCAAGCGCTCCTGCCAAATCCACCCCTGTTGATGGATTGACGCGCCTGGCTCCGGTCGGTGTGATTGCTGAATTGACGAGCTGGAGGCAGTCGATTGGGCGGCCGATATAGATTGCGCTTATCGAATAACTGGATTGGCTGTAGTTGCGGATTAGCCGCTCGAGCTCCGGAAGCTGCCCTTCCTGGTACCTTCCTCTTGAGAGCGACCGCTGCACCTGTGGGGTCAGGCCGAATTCGGCCGGAAGCCCTATCATGAGCATCCCTTTGGAATGCCGGACAATCAGGAAATCCCTCCCGGATGCGTATGCTGCGGACTCCCCAGGGGAGCTTCCAAGCCCGGAGAGGCTCGCCCCCACGTTGGTCCTTTGGATTATCGGAATCCCGGATACTGTCGCAATCCTCCTTTGCGTGCTGTTTCCTTCGATGGTCGAGCGGATTGCCTCGAATACTGCCTCCCTGGCGGTATCACGGAACGGATTGTGGGTGAGGCCCTGGGGCGGAGCCTTGGTTGTTGGGAGTTCGGATTCAACTGGCATTTATGACCCCTCGTATTGAACAGATATATATCCGGCGAAATTGTTCCTTTTCGCAAAGTCTGAAAGGGGCTCTTCTATGACGCGGAATACCTCTTCGCCGCTGCTGTCGCGGAATGGGGATGCGTGTATTATCTTCCCCGAGCCCGAGTAGATTGCGGTATGCCAGACGTAGAGGTCTTTTCCCGAATCGTCCTTGGCGACCGGCTTGTCCTTCAGCTTCGCGCGCCAGAGGAAAAAGATGAAATCCCCGGACTTGAGGCTCTTTTCAGGCTCTTTCTCGCTTTGAATCAGGATTGTCTTGCCCCCGCGCGTATTCAGCTGTTTGATCAGGACAGAAGGCTTGATGCTCCAGGTTTTCCAGCTGATTCCATGCCTCTCTTCGATAGTCGAGAAAAGCAGTCCGAGGCAGTCGAGGCCTGGGTTTTTGGCCGTGTTCCTCCCTCCCCAGTTGTATGGCATGTCCAGGTATTTCCGGGCAATCCGTGCCAAAGCCTCATTCCCCTCGTATGCGCGCATCTCCACTGCGGGCTCGCTGGCCAGTGATTTCACCGGAATCGCTCCGCTGATGATGCCTGCAGCCAGAGCGCCCGCGATGAATTTCCTCATAACTACAGATATTGCACTTTAACGTTTTTTAATGCCGGCAGTTTTTCCGCCACTACCCGGAGCGGATGGGGCTCCGGCAATATGACCCTCGGCCTTCTTCCGGTGCCTCCAGTATATCAACCCGAATATGATGAGCGCAAGGAGTATGAGCGACCAGCACAGCCATGACCAGTCTTCGGTCTGGACAATCGGTGGCTTCGGAGGCTCGATGGGCTCGGTCTTCGGAAGGGCGTTTATCACGAGAGTCTTCACCACAGCTCCATCCCGAAGGAGGGCAATCGAGTATGCACCTTTCAATGTGAGGGGCAGAGTGAAGCTTCCGTCCGGTTTGGTCTTGCCCGTGAGATTGTTGCCAAGCGGGTCGGTGACAACGACATCGCAAAGAGCGCACGGGGCGCCGCCTTCAAGCGCCTGGACGGTGCTGTTCTGGCCGACAAAACCGGTCTGCGGGCCCTTGAGGTCATTGCTCAGGCAGACATGCGCCTGGCAGCGTTCATCCTGCGGGCAGGAGGGGCATCCAGGTTCATCGCCGCACTCATAGCTATATGGAACGAAAGTGTGGTTTATCGCTTCGCCGCATTGGCCTTCGATAGGCTTGCATTGCCCGCCCGTCTTGCCAATCGGGATGTCGCAGCGCTCGTTGCTCCTGCACGAGGCGTCGGAGCAGCAACCGAATGGGGCGCACGTACCGTCTATAACCTCGCCGCAGTCGCAGGTGACGTTTTCCGGAGGTTTGGGCGGCTTGACTTCGCATGAATCGCAATCGATGAGGGATATCGTCTCCGTTGCGGTCGAATAGCCCGCCCTGCTTGCACGCACTTCGACTGTTTTTCCGCATCCGTCGAATGTTTCCTGGCCGCTTGAATTGGTCTTGCCGACCAGGCTGCCATCAACGCGGATTTCTACGTTAGATACCGCGCTTCCGTAGCTTTTAACGCTGACGATGGTACCATTGCAGGACGTGCCTGCCGAAAGGGTCAGCGGGCGGTCCTCATCATCGTCTTCCTGAGGTGGCTGGGGGACGGCAGTAGTCACGTTGAAGTTCCTGGTAGCGCTTACGTTGGTGTTCCCTCCGTCGCTGCAGTTGATGAGCCAAGTGTGGTTGCCATCACCTATGCCACTAATAGTGAATACGAAGGGCGAACCGGATATGACAGAGGAGCTGCTGTCCCGAAGGACCAAGTCCACGTATATGCTGCAGTCAAGGATAGGCGCATAGTTGTCCGTTGCGGTGAAGTTGAATGCGACCGTGCTTGAATTGAGCGCCGCGCTCTGGTTCGGTGCGTTAAGGTTTATGGAAGGTTCCTGGATGTCCACGAAGACGCTCCTGGTCAGGCTCGTGTTGATGTTCACACCATCGCTGCATCCTACCCTCCATGTGTGAGCCCCCGCCCCCATGCCGCTAATCTGGAAGTTCGTCAGGATGTTGTTCAGGACGCTCGCATTGGTCTGGTTCGGACTGCCATCAAGGTAGATTGTACAGTTCAGCGCAGGGACGATATTGTCGGTGGCGGTGAAGTTGAATGCCGAGCTCGTGGAATAGAGGGTGGCTGAATCGGGCGGCAGATTGAGGGATATCGATGGTGCGCTTGTGTCTATCGTGAGGTTCCTAGGAGTACTGTTTCCCGTGTTATTGGCTTCATCGCTGCAGGCAACGTACCAGGTGTGCAGGCCCTGTGGAATGCCAAGGACAGTAAATGTGGTCGGGGTGTTGTTCAGGGTTGACGAATTGGTCTGGTTGAGGAGGCTATCGAGATAAAACGAGCAGTTCATTGTCACCGCGGCGTCGTCAGTCGCATTGAAGCTGAAATTCAGCGACGTGTTGTTAGACAGGAAGCCGTCCGCAGGCGAGCTTGATGTCACAGTCGGCTGGGTAGTGTCGTTCAGCTGAAGAATACCGTAGGTGCTTCCAGGATTGTGATTGGCGAGTGAGAGCTCGTTAGCTGGGGTGTCCGGGGTGTTGTTCAGCCTGGCCCAGGTGCCGTTCCGCTTCCACAGCTCGAACCGGCTTTCGTTATAGCCGCCGAGCTCGGAATCGGCCCAGTGCAAGACTATGCGATCTATCGAGACGCCGACGCTGTCGTTGGAGATGTTGACGAATTTTGCTCTAAAGGAGCTCCTGCCTGCAGGCGGTAACGCCGGCACTCCGGCCCATGTTATCGCGTACGATTGACCGGCTGGAACGGTATCGTTGAGAGATATATTCGTGTAGTACTGCATATCTCCGGGGGGGTTATCAAGGATTACTCCGATGAGGCTGAGGTTAAAGACGCTGCCGCTCCCGGCGTCGTAGATTCTCATGTCATTACCATTGGAGTAGTAGTGCCCGCCCTGAACCCGCGTGTCATTGGAATTGAAGATCGTCGTACCGGCGTAGGAGTTGTTGAATACGGTGCAGTTTATCAGCGAATTGACCCTAGATTCGCCTACCGAGAAGCCCTGCGAGTTCATATAGGTCGTGTCATTTGTGAGGTTATTGTTCGTGGCTGAATAGAGGTAGAATCCGTAGACTGAGTTGTTGTAGGCGAGGCTGTCCGAGAGGCGGGTGCCCGATCCGGAGTTGATTGAGAAGCCGGCGTAAGAATTGCTGAATGACCTGCTCATGCTCATGGTGTTGTTTGCCGAGTAGATGCTGATGCCGATGCTCGAGAATGACGCGGATTCGTTGAACAGGGTGTCGTTCGTGTCGCTTATCTGGAAGCCGTACAGGTTCAGGTACGCATTATCGTTGGAGAGGTTGTTTCTCTGGCCCGAGGACAAACTAAAGCCGACCGGGTTCCCATAGACGGTGTTGTTCGTGAGCGAGTTATCATTTGAGGCTGAAAGTAGTATGCCGGTGTTCGAGTTGTTGCGCGCGAGATTGGCCGAGAGATTGTTGTTGCTGCTAGAGCGGAGGTAGAATCCGATCGAGCTGTTGTATGCGGTGTTGTTGGTCAAAATGGTGCCTGAGCTTGAGCTGAGTTCGTAACATGATCCGGGATTGGATACGTCCGGGTCTGATATATTATAGGCGCTGTTGTTGGCAAGCGTATTGTTGGAGCTTGAGAGAAGGCTGAAACCGTAGCGGGTGTTGCTGAATGCGCTGTTGTTCTCCAGCCTGTTGAAGAAGCCCATGTTCAGCACGAAGCCGGCCTGGGAGTTCAGGTAGGCGCTGTTGTTACTGAAAACGCTACTATTCGAGCTGAGGGAGTAAATCCCATATTTGTAGTTTGATACGCCCGGGCAGTTCCTGACGGTGACGTTGGTCAATGAGCCGTTCAGTAGTATGCCGTAGGTCGTTCCCGAGGTTCCGTTATCGGAAATGTTGAAGCCGTTGCAATCGAAAATGACATTTGAAGAGGTTATCTTGACGCACGCATTTCCGCCAAGCGGAGAGGCGTCGACGGGGGCTCCGCTTAGATTAGTGTCGAGGGTGTAGGTCTCGCCGCTCACGTTCAGGATTCCGCAACTTGAAACGGTCGTCAGGGAAAAGGACAGGCCTGCCAACATCAGCAAACCGATGAAGAACGCAACACCCTTCATAATAACTGCACCGCCAGGAAACCAGCCGATGCGCTCGTTATCCGAGACAAGGTTTATTAAGAATATTAAGTCTGGAGAAGCGGTCTAATTAGATAATAATGGACAGGATAAGAACCGTTTCGGCTTCCTGGACCGTGTGCGTGGAAACCCGGGCAGGGGCATACGGGAGCTTGCAGATGCAGGCCGACATCAGCCATCGGTTTCGAGTTCGGCAACACCCCGAACCCCATCCCACGTCTTCTTCCAGCCACGGATGACTATGCGCTTCCTGAAGAAAGGCGCGTTGGCCACGAACGTCTCGCCTTCGCCGCCTTCAAGGAACAGATGGACGCCGGGCTTTTTGGCTCGCACCAGCTTCTCAAGAGGCTCGCCCAAGAACTCGGGGCCGAGGCCGTCCGCCGAGACCGCAGTCACGTATACCTCGAAATCCCTGAGCATATGCTCCATCTTCTCCGCGCCAGCATGCCAAAGCGGGGCGAAAGAGGGGATGCTCAGCTCCTTGGCGATTGAATCGATGCGGCTTTTCTGATATGTGCTGGCGACGGCCCCGGTGAC
>JAZDMN010000048.1:0-2267 GCA_043800955.1 Microcaldota archaeon | reverse complement strand
GCAATGGAAGATCGCGGATAACTTGAGGCGCAGTCTCGTTCCTTTAGCGACAGTTCTGCTGCTTTTATTAGGATGGATGTTTTTTCAGCCGTCATGGATATGGTCGGTTTTCATGATCGCGCTCCTCGGTTTTCCCCTCGTACTGATGTCCCTTGCGGAGGCTGTGAGGAAATCCGAGAATTTGACCTTCAAGACCCATTTCGCATTGTTGTTATCTTTATGTAAGGAGAACACGCTCCGGTTCTTCTTCTCGCTTGTTTTTTTATTGCACGAAGCGTTCTATTGTTTGGACGCTATCGCGAGGACTTTGTGGAGAATGTTCGTGTCGCGGAGACATTTGTTGAGATGGCGGACCTTCCTTGAAAAGGAGGGCTCCTTGTCGAATCATATTTCAGACTGCTACAAGAGCATGGCGCTCATGCCCGTTGCCGCCGTTCTGATGCTGGTTTATTTCCTGGTGTTATTCCCGCGCCTCGACGGATTGGTTTTGATCTTTTTAAGCCTGTGGTTCGTTTCTCCCGCGGCGGCTTATGGGGTCGGCCGACCCTCTGCTCCCCGGAAGATCCTTCTTTCCAAAGCGCAGACCCTTTTTCTCAGGAAGCTTGCCAGGAGGAACTGGGCGTTCTTTGAGAATTTTGTGACCGAGAAGGACCACTGGCTGCCGCCGGACAATTTTCAGGAAGAGCCCGTCAGCGTCCTGGCTCACAGGACTTCGCCGACTAATATAGGCCTGTCGCTTCTTGCTAATTTGACGGCCTATGATTTCGGTTATGTTTCGATGGGAATGATGTTCAACCGGACGGAAAAAACATTTGACACCCTGAATCTTATGGAAAAGTACAGAGGGCATCTTTATAACTGGTACGATACGGAGACGCTTCAGCCTCTGGCGCCTCTTTATATCTCATCGGTAGATAGCGGAAACTTGACCGGTCATTTGATGGTTCTACGTTCGGGGCTCGCGGAAATGAACTCTCAGAAGATCATCTCCGGGAAGATATTTGACGGGCTCGAAGATACCCTGGAGGTCATGCATGGAAGTGTGGCGGAGCTTGAGAAAAGCCAAAAGGGCGGTGTCGCCGGATCCCTTCGGATAGTTTCCGAAAGGATCGAACAGTTCCAGGAAAAGAGCAGGCTTTCCCCCTCGTGCCTTGCGGAGATCTATGCGTTTTTGCGACAGCTTTCAACGGATATTTCAAAGGTCCTTTCAGGATTGGATCAGAAACAGTACGAGCAATGTAAAAAATGGGCCCGCGCCTTCGAACGGCAGTGTTACGATCTTCTGGAGGACATGTCTTTTATAGCTCCGTGGATCTTGCTCGCGCCGGAAATACCGGGTATGTGGGAGGGGGGGGATAAGGAGCAGCAGGAGCGGCTTGCCCGGCTCCAGGAGGCTTTACGGTATTTGGACGAGATCCCCGCACTTGGTGAAGTCGCGAGGCTTGAGCAGAAGCTGGTCCCGCTTATCGCGGAGATAACCGGGGCCATGTGTGTCACGGATGACGAGTCGAAAAGGGCCTGCGAATGGTTTATGAAACTTCGCGACACGATCAAGGATGCCGGGACACGGTCCGCCGAAAGGATCAAGGCGATCGATTATATCGTGCTCAGGTGCAACGAGATCCCCGGCATCGAATATGAGTTCCTGTATGACAAGGGCACGCACCTTCTTTCGATCGGATACAATGTCAGCGAGCACAAGGTGGATCGGGGTTGTTATGACCTTCTGGCGTCCGAGGCCCGGTTTTGCAGTTTTGTCGCGATTGCCCAGGGGAAAATGCCTCAGGATCATTGGATTAAGCTCGGCCGGATGATCGCAAAATTCGAAGGAGATCCTGTTTTGGTTTCTTGGGGTGGGTCGATGTTTGAATATCTGATGCCTCTCCTGGTGATGCCGAACTATGCAGGGAGTCTGCTGGACCAGACCTACAAGGCCGCGGTCAGCGGTCAGATCCGGTATGCGGCCAAGAACAATATCCCCTGGGGGATATCAGAGGCCTGTTACAATAAGATCGACGCGAACAGGGTCTACCAGTATCAATCGTTCGGAGTCCCGGACATGGGTTTCAAACGGGGCCTCGCGGAGGATCTGGTCGTGGCCCCGTATGCTTCGATGCTGGCCCTGATGGTTGAGCCGGAGAAGGCCTGCGAGAATCTCGAGCGTTTATCCGGCGAAGGAGCCGGAGGGATCTACGGCCTCTATGAAGCGATCGATTACACCCCCGTGCGCCTTGCTCCGGATGAAGCCCGGGCTATCGTGAGATCCT
>JAZDMN010000033.1:0-7273 GCA_043800955.1 Microcaldota archaeon | reverse complement strand
GGTGATGGCAGGCAGCAGGTAGGCCGTCTTCTCGAACTCTATCAGGAGGCTTACCAGGAATATACATTCACTTTGACCCCGCAGACGGTTAGCGACATGCTGAATAACGGGAATATCGTGATTGTCGGCCAGGACCAGAAGGCGCAGGTCGTATCTGCCCTTATCGCTGAGCACGTGGAGCTAGCACTCGAGCACGGCAGGACGGTGCATCTTTATGAACTCAGCGACTATGCGACGTTCAGGGCGCACCGCGGCAACGGGCTTATTACGCTCATGCAGATGAAAGCGATCGATACCATCAGGAAAATGCCAAGTGGGGAGAGGGCTATCATCTACGCCGAAGACAGGGCTGCCTGGATGGCGGTCAACCGCTCCTCGCAGAGGGCGGGAATGAAATACTGCGGCACGCTCATGCAACACTGCGTCATCGTGAGTGATCGGGATTTCGGCGAGGAGGGCAGGTTCGAAAACCTGAACGTCTGGGCGCACATGCCATCGGGAGGAGCTTGAGATGGAATCGCTAGAACTTCTGCGCAGGATTGTCGGGATGAACTCGGTTTTCCCTCATGAAGCTGAGCTTGCCCACTTCCTTGCCAAAGAGCTCGAGCATGCGGGCTTTTCCGTTGAGATACAGAGGTTCGGCGTCGATTCCGGCGGGGAAAGATTTAATGTTCTTGCCACGCGGGGAGCAGGAAGCGGGAGGCCGCTTCTACTCTATGGCCATATGGATACCGTGCCTCCATACGGATACGATGCGACCGGGCGGGACCCATTTCGTCTCGAAGAGCAGGACGGGAAACTGTACGGTCTTGGGGCATATGACATGAAGGCAGGCCTTGCGGCCATACTGCAGGCGGTTTCAGAGGTTCGGAGCGACCGCCCGCTCAAAATCATGTTCGTCAGCGACGAGGAGAATGATTCGCGCGGATGCTTCGAGGCCTCGCGTAGCGGATTCGTCAAGGGCGCAGGGTTCGCGCTCGCTGCAGAGATTTCCGATGTCCATGATGTATCGCAGGCCACGAGGACTATAACCCTCGGCAGGAGGGGAAGGGCGCAATACGAGGTGGATGTGCCCGGGCGCAGCTTCCATGCCGCACGGGCGTCTGAAGGCATTTCCGCCGTCACCGAGGCTGCGAAACTCGCGCTCGAAATCGAACGCATGAACGATACGCTTCCCAGGCATCCGAATCTCGCGCAAGGCCACATGTTCGTTCGCTCGTTCCATTCGGAAAGCGTCTCGCTTTCGCTACCGGATTCGGCGAAACTGCTTGTTGACCGGCACCTCGTCCCTCCAGAGGATGCGGAAAGCGCGGGGAAAGACATTGAAAACCGGATACGCTCGCTATACGAGGCGGGTGCGATGAAGGGGGCAGACGGACGCATAACCACCGTCCGGGTGATGCCCCGCGAAGTCCCTTATCTGATGCCGTTTGTCACGCCGGAGGATAATCCTGATGTCGCCCGGCTCACGGGAGTCATTAAGGAGGTTCTCGGAGCACCTGCGGCATACAACTACGGGATGTCGGTCGCTGACGAGAACCTGATTGCGATGCAGGGCGTGCCGGTCGTGTCATACGGGCCGGTAGGCGGCGGCGAGCACTCGAATGGCGAGTGGGTTTCGAAAAAAAGCTATCTAGAGCTAATAGAGGTCCTCAAAGCGTTCATCTCCTGATGCGGAGGGTCATCGGTGGCAGGGAAGCGCATGCATAGGGCGCACAAGTCAAATAATATCCTTCGCGACTTCGAAGCAAGCCATCGTGTAGGTCTTGAAGACGCCGGGCGTCGTGCGAATCCGCTCGAGAATGATGTTCCCGATGTCCTCGATGTTTTTTCCGCGGACCTTCACGAGCAAATCCCATTCGCCCGAGACGATAAATACACCGAGCACGCCGCTTATCTTCCCGATGCTGCGGGCGACTTCATGCTGGTCCAGCCTGGAGTGCCGGTCGTATTCGACAAAAACGAAAGAGAGCGTCGGAAGCCCGGTCTTCGAATAATCCTCTTCGATAGTGAACCTGCTTATCACGCCTGCCTTCTTCATCCGCGAAATCCGTTCATGCACTGTCGCACGGGGGATGCCTAGCATTGTCGAGAGCTCAGCGATGGTCTTCCTTGCGTCCTGTTTAAGAGCCTGAAGCAGTTTGAAATCGAATTCATCCAGCTTTATTTCAGTCATATTGGATAATATCCAACATTAAGGTTAAAAATATAGATATATTTGGATTTTTCCTGGATTTTTGAATAAGGGCCTCTCTTCAGATGCATGCCTCAGCATGCTCAGTCGCACAATATTCAGTAGGATGGAATGGCCTTTGGGTCGTTCAGAAACTCGGATTCCGCAATTGATTATAAAGTCCGGACACGAACTGGATTACATGAAAACGCTCGCATGTCTGGTCATTCTGGTCCTGGTTGTTGCAGGATGTATCCAGCCCCCGCCCCCTGCGGCGAACAATTCGACGAATATCACCCCGCCGGCCAACAATACCACTTCGGTTCCCCCCGGATTCGAGGTCAAGGACTACTGCCAGAAGGACAGCGACTGCATCCGGCTCAACAAATGCTGCGATTGCGGCCTCGGCGAATATGTGAACACCTACAACCAGGAGAATCCGGAATGCACCGGCCCGCAATGCAAGTGCGCGATAGCGCTTTCGCATGGGGAATGCCAGACGAATAGGTGCGTCGCAGTGGCTGGCGAAGGGAACGCAACGGAGCCCGGTGACGGCAATGGCGGAGGTACCCCGCCTTCAGGCTTCTGCGGCAGGTCAACAAACAGCACGTGCTCCAAGGATTCGGACTGCATTTCAGGCGGATGCTCGAATCAGGTATGCCAATCGGCAACCGAGCCCCCGGTGATTACGACGTGCGAGTACACGGAATGCTATGATGCGCAGAAGTACGGCGTCAGCTGCGGCTGCGTTCAAGGCAAATGCAGCTGGCGGTAGCATTTTAAGGACTACCCACTACTTTTCCCCATAACCCGTCGTAGCTCAATGCCTTGAACGGCGTTCCGTTCAAGTATAGCCCGCTCAAGGCGTGCAACGGTAGAGCGGCCGGCTGTAGTTTTGATTTGCTCGGTTTTATCGAGTTGAACCTACTGTCCTCAGTAGATACCGGCAGGTTGCTTGTTCAAATCAGGCCGACGGGATTTTTCTTTTTCAATAATCAGACCGACCCTGCGCCCCTCTGCACGACCTCGCTCAGGGCCGGATGTATATGTACCGTGTTGATGATGTCGTTGACGTGGCATTTGCCTGCCTTCATGGAAACCAGGACCTCATGGAGGAGGGTGGATGCCTCCGGCCCGATGATGTGGCAGCCAAGGATTTTCCCCTTATAATCCGCGATGAATTTGACGAAGCCCTCGCGCTCTGCCAGCGCCTCGCCCATGCCGGTGTCCTTGTACATGTATTTCCCGACAAGGTAGTCCTCGCCCTTGGCCTTCAATTCCTGCTCAGTCATTCCGACCCCGGCTACCTGAGGGTGAGAGAAGACCGCATGCGGCATAGCTGTATAATCGACCTTGTGTCGGTGGTCTGGCGTCAGGATGGAGATTGTCACATACTCTGCTTCAAGGTTAGCTGAATGCTTGAATAGGTACTTTCCGGCGATATCGCCAAAGGCCCATATGCCCGGGACGTTGGTCTCCATGTACTCGTTGGTTTCGATATACCCCTGTTTGTTTACCTTAATTCCGCTCTTCTCCACCTGCAGGATGTCGCTGTTCGGGACGCGCCCGGTGGCAATCAGGAGGTCGGTCCCACCAACTTCGGTACCGTCCGCACTATAAACCATAATCCGTCCGCCCCGCGTTTTCGCCTTTTTCACGGCGAACGACAGGCGGACCGGGTATTCTTTCGAGAATAACTCCGTGAATTTCTGCGAGATCTCCTCGTCCTCATCGGGAAGAAGCCGCACGTTGCGCTGGAGAATCCTGATTTTCGAGCCCATGGACCCGAAAAAATGCGCGAGCTCGCATGCGATATACCCGCCGCCGATGATGATGAGTTCCTTCGGCAGCTTATCCGCTTTCAGGGCTTCATCGCTCGTCATATACGGAACCTTGTCCAGACCTTCTATAGGAGGAATTGCGGGGCGGGTTCCGGCGGCGATTACAATCTTGTCTGCCGATATCTCACCGCTTTTCACTTTCAGGGTTTTGGGCCCGGAAAAAACACCCCGTTCCCTGAAAAGCGTGATATTCTTCGCTTTCCGGAGGTTCGCCTCGATTTCTCGGGCATCGGCATCCACGGAACGGGCGCGTTGCATGACTTTCTTGAAATTTATTGAATATCCCTTGACGTCGACACCGAATACCGATGCCTTTTTTATAGTCTGGACGACGTCCGCGCTGTGAATGAGTATCTTGGTAGGTATGCACCCTCGGTTGAGGCATGTGCCGCCCATCGGCCCTTCTTCCACAATAGCAACGTTCATCCCTTGGGCGGCAGCCGCTGCGGCCACATCCAGCCCAGAGCCTGCTCCAATGACGATAAGGTCGAATTTCTGCATGAGGAGGGATTGGATGGGGAAAAATATAATGGCTTGCGGTTGGACGGTCGCGATGGAATTGGCAGGAGAAACAGAAGAGAATAGAAAAGAAAAATAAAGAAAGGAAGAAAGTAAACTGGACGAATCCGTCTAAACTTTCTTTACCTGGGACACAAAGTCCTGCGCCGCCGCCAACGTATCGGCCGCTTCCGCGCCCGCAACCACGATTTTCGAGCCGGCAACGACTTCGCGCACGACCTTCTTCTCGCTCGCCCAATCTACTGGGGCTGCGGAAAGCAGGTCCTTAGACACCGTGTTGACCTTGTCGCCTCCGACAGACACGATGGTGTTGACACCGACCGCATCAGAGTCAAGGACGACCAGGTTCGCATAG
The DNA here is from genome assembly GCA_043800955.1 of Microcaldota archaeon. Classification (GTDB taxonomy): domain Archaea; phylum Micrarchaeota; class Micrarchaeia; order Anstonellales; family Bilamarchaeaceae; genus Bilamarchaeum. The sequence goes on along the minus strand of JAZDMN010000033.1, from coordinate 2,385 downwards.
GCCGTAGGCGTTGCGACAGCGACAGATGCTGCGTTGTTCGGCATAATAACTGCCGATACGCCGCTCATGTCGGCTGTGCACGATACCGAGCCTGTGCCTGCGCTGCATGCGCCGACATCCTCGGTTATCTCAAGCACCTTGACAGTCACGCCGCTAACGGTCGTGGACTCGCCTTCGCCAAGGGTCGCGATGGTCTTGCTCGCATCAGCTGCTGAGCTGGATGCTGCTGCAAGGAACCACTGGGCCTTGGCCAGCTTGTGCGCCATGTCGAACTGCACGGTGTCCTCGTCGATGGTCTTGAAGACAGAGCCCCTTTCGGAGATGTAGCCTTCCTCGACCATCTCCATGTCTTCGGTGACAGGACCGCTTGTTATAGGGCCGCCATAGAAGCCTGCGGCAGCGTCATTTGCAAGTGCATGGCCGTAGCGGATTTCCGCATCGTCCGAGGTCAGTGTGAATCCTGAACCATCATCTGATGCGAAATCGAACGTGGCATCGCCAGGAGTGGAACTGCCTGTTCCATCAAGGCCAAAAACCCAGTAGTTCACGAATTCGTTGCTCGAGCCAGTTCCTGCTTTCTCGGCAATCGCGAAATACCAGTCAGGTATGTTGTTACCAGGGATTGGCGGCCCACTATCACCGCAGACGAAGCCTCCGCAAGATGCACCCCCAGACGTCAGCATGTCGCCAATAAGCCCGTCGCCTCCGCCATCAACTTCCCTGGCAAATTCGAAGACGATAACCCCGCCTTCCGGAGACTCGAATCCATCATCCCCATCGGCAATATCCGGATATCTTACGATGCTGGTTAAGCCAACTGCGGCAGTCGGATCGCTCGGATCGTTGGACTCCCAGAATCCATAGTCATTGCTGGATTGGGAAATCCGCATGAAGACTGTCCCGATAGCAAGGCCAAAGTCAGCCCCAGCTGGCGGAGGTCCAAAGTATGGTGTAATGCCATCGTCGTCTGGGTCGCCGTCGTTATTAGCATCGCATGCTACGGATTCAAACGGAGCACTGAGTATTCCTGGAGCGCACGCGTCGTTCACTCCATCATCCACACAAAGGGATACAAGGAATTCATTATCCGACAGAGTTCCCCCCGAGTCGCTTCTATCGACATCGAAGACAGAACCGCTATCTCCCGAGGTCACCTGGATATATGGGGCATAGATAGTGCATGTTGCCGGTTCGGGAGATGCAAGACCAGCGCACGTAGTCGGGAATTGGCCCGTAGGCGAGCTTCCATCAGAACAGCTTGTGAGCGGTCCTTTGCTAGCCGAGATTTCCTTGTCCGTCGTTTTTATCTCGAACTTAAGGCTCTTCCTGTCCTCGGATGTGAGGTCAAGGCCCTTGTAGCTCAGCTTCCAGACTTCCGGATCCTTAACGATTGAGACATAGTCTCCCTCCTCAAGGATGTCGTCTCCGGTGCTCGTGATGTCCTCGACGCTGTCGGAGTAGATGACAACCGTTCTGAGGGCGTCAGGTCTCTCCGGGTCTCCGTCAGCAGGTACACCCGTCGCTGCGTCAAGGTTCTTCCATCCGAGAGCAACCTCGTAACCTTCGTTGTTGTTCTCGTCCTGGTTGAGTTCCTGGCCGTCAACAAGCTCAAGCTCCTTTGCGAAGATGGCAACGTCAGCCCACTTGGCTCCGAAGGTGTAACCAGGTGCTACCTTGTACACGTGGAACCTGTAGGCCTTGCCGTTGATCGTCATCTCCTTGGTCTGCCCCGGGTTGACCTTGTCCTTTTTGAGGATGTTGCCGTTGGCATCAAGCACCGAAATAATCGCGCTTACCGTATTGCCGTGGGCTTCAAGGTCGTCCAGCTGGAATTTCATTCCATCGACAGGGAGTGACTCGCCCTGGTTCAGGATGCCTGCTACGGCTTCCTTTGCCAGCTTCACTGAGCCGCCTGCTCTGACCTCAGTTTCAGTCGTGACGTCTGAGTCGGTAGGTGCGTTCATCTCGCTGATGATCCACTCCTCGCCGAGGAACCAGACCTTCACGCGGTGCGTTTCAGTCGCGTCGTCAATCGTGGTCTCTCCGACATCATCCTTGCATGCTGCATAGTCCTGGTCTTCTGCCTCGGTACATTCTGGTATACCAAGCTCATCTCCGCCAGGGCCGTCGAACTTCAGCGTGTATGCGAGGAAGTCCAGCTTGCCTACGACATCGTCAGGGTCTGAATCGAAGTGGTTGTCACCCGAAATCCAGAGAGCCTGCATCTCAACGTATGAGTTGCCCGAGTCGTCGTCCATGAGGGAGCTGTCGGCAAATACAGAGAACTGCTCGCCGCCGACCTTGTACATGAACTCCTCAGTCGGCCCGATGTTTCCTGTCAGGCCGTCTGTGAAGGGGTTCGCGCCTTCGGACGTGTCTGAGCCG
>JAZDMN010000016.1:0-3354 GCA_043800955.1 Microcaldota archaeon | reverse complement strand
TCTGGATCTCTTCCATGGAAGCGATGACGCTCGATGAAGTGTCCCTTGCGGCTCCTTTTCCGTCCGTCCCATCATTGGCAATCCGGTCTTTGTGTGCGGAAAGCAGGTCTTCCAGGGAATAGTCTCCCGACTCCTCGCTGGTTCTTGCTGGCTCTGCCCCTGCAGGCGGCAACGTGCTGGGTGCCGGAGGAGGCCTGACGCTTATTCTCGGAGGGGGCGGAAGCTGCAGGACGCGTTTCCCGTCGATTTCAAGGAGGTCGCTCGTCGAAATCTCGGTCGTAGGCTCCGATGCCCTTGGCAGGGCGGGCGACGCTCCGGGTGCGGCCTCCTCTAAAATCTCAAGGTCACCCGTATCGAGCTCGCGCGTCGGCTCGCTCGACCTTGCCGCAGGCTGGCCCGGCTTTTTCTGTGTGAGGAGTATCGGCTCATCAAGCTGCGGTTTCCGGAAATACGGGTGAGCCCCATCTATAATCGGGAAGCCCATCCTTCCGCTGACTGTTCCGACCAGTCTTTTCTGCCAGTTCATCAATTGATAGGTATCTCGGAAACACTTTATAAATGTTTATTTTCGTGGTGCTTTGTAAGTTTCCACCCTCTACCCACAAGTCCGACAGGTGTTGGCCGTGCCGTATGCGATATGATTTAATTACTTTATGCCCATCAGAATCTCGCTAATCTTTCCAGCGACAGAGGGAAACACTGTTTTCCTTGCCACATGAGTAATCATGCGACCGTAGTCTATCGGTATGATTCGAGATTGCCAATCTCGCGGGCCGGGTTCAATTCCCGGCGGTCGCATTCCCATTACTTTTGACTCCGGCCTCACTCCGGGCAAAAGTAAAGGGTTTGGTCAAAAGCTGAGGTTTGACACCGGTTTTTTCCCGGCGTTCGCATTTTTATTTTTTTCCTGCTCAAGAAATGCTTGGATGGACCTGCTGAAGTATCCCTCGCTCATCGTACTCATTATCGCCAACCTGATTCCCCTCTACGGAGCCTACGCCCTGGGCTGGAGCGCTGCCGAGCTGATGCTCCTGTACTGGACTGAAAGCGCAATCATCGGCTTCTTCAACCTCATCAAGATGGCGCTCGCCCAGGGCCTGCCACCTGGCAATGCGCCCCCGCAAGCGCTGCTCCCTTTCAAGGTGTTCATGATTCCATTCTTCGTGCTGCATTACGGCGGATTCATGTTTGGGCACCTGATTTTCATAATCGCATTCTTCATCAAGGATTTCTCGCTTGACCTCCTGCTCTCAGTTCTACTGGGGTCAGCATTCCTTTTCATCAGCCATGGAATCTCTTTCGTGCTGAATTACCTCGGGAAGAAGGAGTATCTGAAGGCGAATGTGACCGGGCTTATGGCGGCCCCGTACGCCCGCATCATCCTGATGCACATTGCGATAATCCTTGGCGCGTTCATCAACGCTCCTGTCGTGATTCTCATTGCAGGAAAGACGATTGTCGATGCGTTCTCGCACCTCAGTGAGCGCGAGCGCTACTCCTGAGTAGGCAAATATGGCCAGGAATTCGTCATCCGTCGCAGGGATGTCCGATAGCTTTTAAACATATGTGCCCACAGTGGGATTATGTCAGAACTGGCAGAGGAGATGCTAAAGAACCTCGAGGTCTGGGAAGTCAAGAATCTTCTTTCGCACGAGCAGATTATTTCCCAGAACCTCAAGAGGCTGAAAGAGGCGATGCTGAACATCGGCCATCTTGTGGACCCTCTGATTGTCGACAAGAAGACCGGTGTTGTGCTCGACGGCAACCACCGCCTAAAGGTCCTCGAAATAATCGAATGCCCGCACGCGACTGTGCAGGCGCTCGATTATATGAGCGATGAAATCGGCGTCGGCACATGGTACCCGACGGTCTCCTTCAACGCGGACGAGGTGTTCCATCTCGATTCCCTCAAGCACGAGAAGGTCGATTATGCGGCTGGCAAGGCTGCGATTGACAGCCTGAAGGCGCCGTTCATGCTCATGGGGAAGGACAAGGAATGCCACCTCATCAACCCCGGGAGCTACAAGCTCATGGAGATGGTCGAGGAGCAGAACTACGTCTTCTCATTGCTCGAAAAAGGCTCGGTTGATTACATCCCGGATGAGGAAATCGAAAAGGCGCACTCGATGGGCAAGTCCGTCCTCTATCGCAGGGCTTATACGAAGGAGGAGATAGTGAAGGCTGCCCAGGCACACACGCCGTTTCCCCCAAAATCCACCAGGCACAAGATTCCCGGGCGCATAATCAGGCTCAACATGAAGCTCGGATGGCTGCACCGCTCGCGCGAGGAGGCGACGCAGGAGCTTGCCCGCATGCTGACAAGCCGCGTCTATGGCGGGAACGTAAGGAAATATTACGAGCCCGTGATAGTCATCTATTAGTTTTTCTCAGATGCTGAACGGGTCGTAGAACAGGTTGCCCAGCAGCTCTTCCCTTTTTGGGGGCGGGGCCTTCTTGAGGGAATCGTCGATTAGTTGCCTGTCGAACCCGACGATTATCCTGCCGTTGATCTGGAGGACCGGGACGGCGGTCTGCTGGCTCTTCATGACCATCTCCTTGGCCCTTGACTGGTCCTTCGAGACGTCGTACTCGGTGAATTTCACGCCCTTTCCGCTCAGGTACGTTTTTGCCATCGTGCAGTACGGGCAATCCGGGGTCGAGTACACGATAACCTCCGGCTCCCTCTTTGCGCCTGCATCTTTTGTCCCTTCGATTTTCTTCTTCCTTGCCGTTTCAAGCTCCTTGTTATCAGAAACCATTTCTTTCACCTGTGCAGATTCTTCGCACAAACGTTTTTTATGCCGTGCCGAGCGATGCGTGTCCTGCATGATGGCCACCGGGCCGATTCGGGAATGGTAAGTATTTATTTTTCTATCTGCGTTAATGCATCTAGGAAATGACTACTGGTGAGTGTTATGGGTGTTCTCTTAGCTCCCGGGCCGGTGCCCTTATTGAAGGAAATCGCAGAAGCGCAGTGCAAGGATATGATATCGCACAGGAGCGGGGATTTCACGAAGCTCTACGGCGACATCGTCCCGCGCCTGAAAGCATATCTAGGCGCCGAGGAGGCATATGTTATCACGGGCTCCGGTGCGCTCGGGCTCGAGACGCTGGTATTGAACCTGTGCGAGAAGGAGGACAAGGTCCTCTGCCTGCCGAATGGGGAGTTCGGCGATCACCAGGCCACGACCGTGAAGGTCTACGCGAATGCGATTGTCCAGCGTCTTGAAGACGGGAAGGGCTGGAACCTGGAACGGGCGAAGCCGCACATCGATGCGAGCGGTGCAAGCGTGCTCGCGATGGTCTATAACGAGACGAGCATGGGCGTCCGGAACGACATAAAGGAGATATGCA
>JAZDMN010000066.1:0-2558 GCA_043800955.1 Microcaldota archaeon | reverse complement strand
GGAAGACGACTCGGGAATAACGCTGGAGGAAGACGCCATCACCGGCTCCTTGTTCGACGCTATCAACAATCCGAACACAGGCATCGATATCCTCATCGGCGCTAAGAAGTTCATGGAGGGATGGAATTCCTGGCGGGTCTCGAACATGGGCCTGCTCAACATCGGCCGCAATGAAGGCTCGGAGATCATCCAGCTCTTCGGTCGCGGCGTACGCCTGCGGGGCAAAGACTTCACACTGAAGCGGAGCTCTAATCTTGTCGGCAGCCATCCGGAACACGTGGGGCTGTTGGAGACGCTGAACATCTTCGCCGTGCGTGCCAATTACATGGCGCAGTTCCGGGAGTACCTGGAGAAGGAGGGTGTGGAGACTGAGGCACCGGTGCAGTTACCCCTTTTCATCCGGCCCAATAAGGAATTCCTTGGCAAAGGACTGGTTGTGCCTCGCGTCCCGGAAGATCGCAATTTCGCGATGGAGGCGGCCATCCTGCTGGAGCCCGACCCGGCAGTCCGGGTCCGGGCTGACATGTCTTTAAAGGTCCAGGCACTTGAAAGCGGCTCGGAAGGCGTCACAGCCGTTGACGCACGGGCAGGACGCGAACAGTTTATCCCGCTCGAAAGCCTTGATCTCGTGAACTGGGAACGGGCCTATCTCGACCTGATCGAGTACAAGGAGCGGAAAGGCATGACAAACCTGGTTATCCGGCCGGACGTGCCGAAGAGAATCCTCGCGATTACCGGGCCTGAGAGACTCTACAGCCTTGTTGCAGACGCTTCAGTGGTTAGGCCGGAATCGTTCGCTGGCACTGCCTTGCTGCAGGAGACGGTAGGCAACATTCTGCGAAAATACGCCGATACTTTTTATCGAGTGAACCGGGAACGGTGGGATTCGAAACACATGGTCTACAAGACCCTCGATGAGAGCGACCCGAACCTAAGTTTCAACCGCCCTCTTGTCAGGGAGCCCGAGCCGAGCAGATACGTGGTTGCGATCCAGCGGTCAGAGAGTGCGTTGATATCCGAGGTCGAAAAACTCATGGACGAAGTTGACCGTCTATACAAGGAAGAGACCGGGAAACTGCTTCGCATCCATTTCGACCAGCACCTTTACCAGCCATTACTCATAGAGCATGGGGACAAGGTGAGGATAACTCCCCCGGGACTAAACAAGAACGAATCTCAGTTTGTTCAGGATATGAAGGAGTACTGGGCAAAAGAAAAAAACAAATCACTGGCCCGTATGGAAGTGTTCCTCTTGAGGAATCTGACTCGAGGAACGGGAATCGGCTTTTTTGAGGAAAGGGGATTCTATCCGGACTTCATCCTTTGGATCATGGACGGGAAGAAGCAGCATATCGTGTTTGTGGAGCCTCATGGAATGCTTCACGCAAACGCGTACATACACGACGACAAAGCGCGCCTTCATGAAGCCCTGCCGGACCTGGCGAAGGGGATAGGGGCGAGAAGCAGGCGAAAGAACATAACATTGGATTCGTATATCATTTCGGCTACGCCATTTCAGGATCTCCACAAGAAATATGACGACGGGACTTGGGACAGGAAAAAGTTTGCCGATGCGCATATCCTCTTCCTGGAGCGTAGCGAGGAGTATGATTATATGAAAAGGATATTTACGGACCAACTAAAAAGGCGTTCCACCTGACCGCTATGCCACCGGAGAAAGAGCTGGGATGGTGAGACGACCGGAGGAGTATCGGTGGAGCAGTCACCGGGAATACATTGGGTTGAACAAAGATGGGCTCGTGAGTACGGGGCTGGTAACGAGGATTTTGTTCTTTGACAGTGCCGGGAAGAATCTCAATAATTATGTCTGACCCCATTAACAAAACGGCTGACGCAGCGGAGATAGTAAGACAGACGGTTTTCGGGGACGCCCTGCTTTCGGGCGAGGAATTCCTGAAAGTCCTTGGATAACGAATTCTCATTTTTATGCAGTGGCTGCATAACATCGTGGTCGGCAACATAACACGGCTTCTTAAGGGGAAAAATCCTGCCAAAAGCCGGTTTTCCCCTTGATTTACCCCATGTCCTTTATTAAGATGCCGAAAAAGGCAGTCGCTGCATAAAATATAATGTTAGCCCGCCGTGATGATTGGAGATTACAATGGTTGATGAAGATAAAGAGCGTTCGACCAGGTTGGAGCTGGCTCGGGACACCGCCGCGCAGTTACTCGAGGAGTTAGAAACTGGATCAGTTCCTGTGGCGCAATCGCTAATGCGCGCGAAGAGGCTGGCGCGGCTACTTCGCGACGAAGAGGCCCAACGTTGGCTCGATTACGAGTTGAAGGGTTATCCGAACGCCTTTGACTTCAGTCTTTTGGGTTCTTGCCAACGGTACGCCGTTGAAGGCGGTCGGTTAACTGCTGAGGGAAAATATTGGCCGCAGAGCTTACCCAAGATCGAAGCGGAATTTAAGGCTGCTGAAGCGACGTTGAATTTACTTCGGATGCCGGCCATCGATAAGCCGGTGCAAAATTACCTTGAAGCCGGAGCTACCATGCAGCTAATTCAATCAGCTCAACAGCACTTAGCGGCATCAA
>JAZDMN010000046.1:0-4226 GCA_043800955.1 Microcaldota archaeon | reverse complement strand
GGGGCCTCTGCCACTAGAACCGAGATATCATAGACACTACCAATCCATTAATTTCATCCCCCCATATCCGCTAAAGGCGCTTGCCCAATCATTTGCCTTTCCCCTCATTTTCGATCTCCTTTTGGAGCTTTTTCATGTATTCGATTTGATAATCTACCAATTCCTTGATTATTTTATTTAATTTCTCGACTCCCAAAAGTTGTGCATACTGTATGACAAAATCAGACCAGTCTTTAGCTCCGAGTTTCTTGGAGGCATCGTTCAAGTATGTCATGAAATCGACTCTCATCCTCTTGTCGGGATTGGCGGCTTTGAAATCCCTGCCCCAGGCATCAAGAGCCCCCCTATACATTTTTATCAAATCCTCCTCCGAGGCGCTGTCCAACTGCGTGTGTTCTGATACCCAAGCCTCGTCAGATCCCCCTTTCTCGCCGACATTCACAAACTGCGACGACGCTGAGGAAATATCTATCCCATCCTTGCAGCACAGGCCAGCAGGCGGTATGCAATCAGCTCCCCATTTCAGGTTCTTGTTTAAAAGGCACAGGACCGTACCCATAGGAGAAATGGCGAACACTCTTTTCCCCGTGATACCGGGACGGACAGGGAACGCGTAGCATACATAACTCTCCTCCTGTAGATCTGCTGGACCTTCAGATATGTTACCGTCCGACAGGGTCTTGGAGTATCCGGGCAGGTAGAGGATGAAGTAATAGCCTCTTCTCATCGCCCTTCCTATTTCATCTACGTCTCCAAGCAAATGCGCTATATAAGGGGAATTTGAAACGTTGATGTCCGAATGTCTGCAATTTCTTCTACCGGACAATTCCGTCAAGAAACCATATTCTCCTATCCCGTTGTTGTTGCAGTCCACGCATGAGGCGGTTCTGAACATCTCCTCGCCTGCGGAAATCGCTTTCAGCGTCCCGATTGCCGATGATTCATTTCTGGTAATCAGATCCCCGGAAGCCGCCTTCTCCGCGAATGGGGATTTGTACGGGCAGGATATTCCCCGACCGCACTGGCAGGTAATCCATGTCTCTGCATTAATCCTCCTGGAACCCCGGAAGATTTCCATTCGAATCGAATCGCCAGGGAGATACTCGTCATTTATCGAACGTGTCGTCGCATTAACCCATTTACCTTTGACGCTCATGTGCCTGGCGATTACGTCCCCTTTGGCGATGTCGCTTGTTTTGGCGCATTCATGCTCGACAGATTCGACGACCAGCCCCTCTCCTTCACCGAGCCCGATTGAGCTTGAAACGTCTCTAGACGCCGGTATCGCGGTGAATCCAAATACATTCTTGTGTGTATGCTCACTACCTTTGAGCTTGTGCGCGCCCGGGTTGAAAAGACATTGCTTGAGGACCCAGTTTTCCATTCTAAGGCTTTGTTCGCTGTCTTCCTCCCGATCCTCGTCCTGGGCGTAGATAAGAACCGAGACTATCAGCAGGATGAAGATTGAAGGCAAAAGCGTCGATTTCGGCATAAATACCTCCGGATTTAAAGAACGATTCCCCTTAGCCAGGATTTCCCATTTGACCCTTTCATCGTGCATACCTCCGCCACACCAGAGACCATTCTAGGGCTTCTGCGTAGGAAAAGCAATGACGTGATTGCCGGGCTTTGGGGAAGCTTCTGGCCGACCATGGATATACTTCAACTTAGGTCTCGTGATGGCGCGTCTACGGGGACACGTTGGCCACGGCGCCGCGAGGCCCGCTGCGGCGTCGACGGGCACGGGGGTGGCGCATCGTGACCGCCGAGGGCGCCGGAATCGCCGCAAGCGCGGCAGTTGCCTGTGACTCCCGCGGCGAACAAGGGTGACACCACCAAGCTCGGAGCGTGAGAGGCCAGGAGGCGCATGGGCGCGAGAAGTGACCCCGTGGAAGGAAGGACATGGCCCCGGGGGCCACCGATGGCGGTGGCATCCGCCACGCCGTAAGACGTCTCGAGGCTCAGGCGTAGACGAGGCCCGACAAGCGGCGGCGGCGGATGGTCGCGGCTCCCATCCCACGCTCCACGAGGTGAACTCGGTACTGGAGGACCGCGGCGTTCGTCGCCCCCGCGCCAGGCTGAATAGCTTCGCGACGGCGTGATTGTGGAAGGGGGCCTGTGTGCCCCTAAGGTAGCAACCACGGCCCTTGCTGGTCAAAGCACACCGGCACGCGAGGCACCCCCATTGTTTTTACCCGGCAGGAGCCATCGACTGGACTCTTGCCGGTAGAGGCTTATGCTTAATCCTTCTTATTCCAGGGAGCCGATGCAAGTTTATCATGAAGTTCGGACTTCAACTTTCGAATAATCCCAATAGCTCGGGGATAGTATTCCGACGCGTGCATAATTGCGCTTTCATAGTCCATCCCGCAATTTATCCCGACGTTGAAGAGCATAGCATTGTCGACTTTCCCATTGATATATTCGACAAGAAGTTCTGCCCACTCCTGGTGTTTGCTACTAGGATGAGGTTCATAGAGGAATAGCCTGTATATATGGATGTTTTGACGACCGCAGAGCAGTGCGCTATCGTCGCCTGCTTCCCTTGACAGCTTTCTGAAGTGCTTGCCGAAGACGGATTCAACAACACTCTGTTCTGTCCCTTTCGGGGGTATAATCGGAGCGCATTCAGCGTCATATTCCTGCTCTAGGACATTTGCTATCCGAATATCATCTTCGTTCGGTCGCACCTCAACTGGAAGTGACTCCGCTTTATCTTCAGATGAATCATCAACTACTATATCATCTCCTTCCACAGGCGATAGGGATGACTTGTTCTCGCATTGAGGCAAAGCAAGAAGAAGGATGGTAAAAATGACCGTGTATTTCATCCAGGATTTTTCATTTGCCCCTTTCATCGTGCAGACCTCCACCACACCATTAACCATTCTAGGCTCCCGCATGGAAATAGCAATGGAACTTGACTTCCATCCGCTTCCGAAGGCGAGGAGCCTCGCGAGCTTCACAAGGGACTGCACAGCGGCCATGCGGCAAACAGTCGCGGCTCCCATCCCGCCCTCCTCGAGAAGGGCGCGATACCCGGGGACCGTGGCGTTCGCCACCCCCTATGCCGAAAATTGGGGTCAAGTCTTTGCTTGACGCATAAGGAGTTCCTCGACCCTGGCAAGTCTGCTCTTTTTCTGCTTGTCCGACCGCAGTTCCTCATCGAACCTCCTTAAGACGCTCCCGACGCTGCTGTGTCTCTTCAACCCAAGCCGCCTTGCGATTGAAGATAGCGATTGCGAGGTCCGTTTCCGTCAATTGTCAGCCGACCAAAAAGCCTGAATGACTTCGAGACGTCGAAAGCGAATCCAATCGAGGCGAGCGAAACCCCTGCTGCGCTTCGTAGGCAGGAACCCGGCGATCAGAATCGCCGGGATATGAGATGCCATGATTGTCTCCATTACTTGCACTCGTCAAGAAGGCCTTTTATTTGTGAAATCTTATTTCGATCGTCCTCGCTCATGGGCGTTGCATCCGATCCGCTGCCGCATGTCTTCTCGAGTTCCTGGATGACGTTACGGAATCGCGCCAGGTAGTTGTCATGTATCCACTGAATGCATTTTACCTGGGATGAAAGTTCTTTCAATGTCTCGATTTCATCCGCCAGAGCGCTGACTTGCGTATGGATGTGCTCCTCACGCATAGACGCCTCTACGGCAGCCATCGCCTCATCTTCCATCATCTCAGCGATCTCGGATACTCCCCTCTGTCCCCATATCGCTTCCGGTCCTGTCGAACGGAGGATAATCCTGTATTCCGTCTTCGTCAGAAGTCCGTCGTCCATCAGCGACTCCATCCCGATTGCCTTTTTCGAACATTCTTCCAGCAATGCCTGGCACATCCGCGATGCCTCCTTCCATTCCCCCTCTTTCAGACCTGGAGATTCGCAGGCTTTGTAGGCGGTCCAAGCAGCCGAAAAATTCCTCCACTTGGGATGCATGAGGAGTTTCTGCCCCACCACGACGGCCACGCCCCCGAAACGTCCGCGGAGCGCTTCCTTGCCGAAGCGCATAGGAGTGTCGCGCAGCGGGTCGTGCACGATTATGCCGGATCCGTCCCCGGCAGTGCAGATTGCATGATTGGACGAGGGCCAAATCGAGACGGCCACCACGCCTTTGGCGCACAGGTCGTCCTCGTTCATTTCCCTTATCTCGACGCCATACTTGTCTTCCGGCATGGTCAAAACCAGGCCCCGATACACGTTGAATATGTTGGTGCCCGTC
>JAZDMN010000023.1:0-7898 GCA_043800955.1 Microcaldota archaeon | reverse complement strand
CGACCTCACGAAAAAATTCGTTCAGCACCAAAGTGTGGTCGCGACGCCGCACGAGGGCGAATGCTCGAAAGATTCGCTACATCGGTTGGTGGATGAGGTTCTTGATAGGCTGAAAAGATTCACGATGTGATGATTGTGGGTGACTATAAATGACCAATCCATCTGTATGCGAACAATCGGAAATATTCAAGACATCCAGACTGAGGGAGAGGGGTAAACACCTCACCGAAATGCGCCGGCGCCAGTTCGGCAAGACCCCGGTCAATGACCGCACAAAAAAATACCTGGACGAGAATCCCCGCCTTGAAGTCCGGGAGATGTGCTTTGGAGACCCCTCGCTTTATCCGGACATGGGTCCATATGACGCTGTCCACAGGTTCATGAGGCGGTATCTCAATTTCCATGACAACCCCCAGGCATGCGCATCCTACAATATTTGGGGGGACCCACAGTTCGTGCAGCAGATACGCCGCGGCAGCGCCTATCTTGAGGATGCTGTCCTTCCGGTGCCGGACCATGTGGCTGTCTATCCGACTGCCGGCGTTGCCGGAGCGCTGCGCATGATATGCCCTGCGATACTGCTCCCTCCGGGTCCGGATGGCGTGAGGGACAATGTAGTCGTCCCGAAATGGACCTACCTTTCACACAGCGCCGAAGCGGCCTTCGCCCTTGCGGATGTGCGCAGCTGCAGGCTGACGCGGAACGGGCAGGTCGACCTCAACCACATGCTCGAAATCATGGATGAGAACACGCAAGCCGTGATACTGGCTACCGTGGGCAATCCCCTTGCCACCGCGATGAGCCCGACGCTTTTCGATGAAATGATGGGCAGGATACATGATAAGATGAAGGAATACGGCCACCCCATCGTTGTCGTGGCTGATGTCATATACGAACATTTCCGAAGAAACCGGTCGGAGCGCATCGACGCCATCCAGCGCACCTTGCGGCTCAATCTGGAAATCCCCATAATCGAGACGTCGAGTTTTTCAAAGATGTTCGGCATGGCCGGCTACCGGCTTGGCTTCTACCGTGCGCTCTGGCAGGATGGCGGCACCTTCAGGGACGAGCGGGACGATTTCTTCATCCAACTGAACACGGTTTACGGCCCCAGCCTCTGCCCTGTCCCCACCATAATCCAGAAGGCGGTCGGTAGTCTGTATGTCGCGATAAACAGCAGGCAGCCGGTGGAAGAGGAGCTGGCACCGGTCGCCGCAGTCCTCACTGCGGTCAAGGACCTCACGGAAAAGAGCGGCGGCGGGGATACCCATACAATGATGCCCGAAGCGGTGCCGGAGGAAATCCTGAGACGGCTTGGTATAGAGCCTAAGATATGGTTTACCTCTTCTGCGATAGCCAAACGGACCCGGAAGCTTGCTAACGCCGAGCTTGGAAAATATAATGTTGATATTGATACGAAAAAGGTTGAGGAAGTGGCCGGGAGACTTGTTACAGCCGGGTTCATCGAGAAGAGGGAGCTCGAAGTCACCCGCAAGAAGATGATGGATATACTAACCAGCTCCGTGATCAATTCCGGCCACCTAGAGCACAAACTCTTCATCACCCTGCAGAACAGCCTGAGGGGACTTGGAATCCACTTGGACCAAGGCGGGATTGACATATTGGTGTCAAACCTGATAAGGGAACTTCTGGAATCCCCACTCCATAAGTTCGACGTGATCAAGGGCGAGATAGACGATACGCAGCTGGAATTCGGCATCCATCAGAGATACTCCGATGACACGAGGACAGTTAAACTGGTGTTTTACAAGCTCACGGATTCGGTGAAAGTCCCCCCTCTGGACAGGTCCGAGGACGGAAAGCTCGTACTTGAAGGCATTTCAGGCGACCACGCTTGGGTGCAGGTAGCAAAAAAGTGCAAGCTTCCAACCGAAGACGGCCTCTATGAAGAGCACAAGATATCACGGCGCACGACCTACATCGAGCGCACTGACTCCTTCATGAAAGAATTAGACCAGATGGCCAGGGAAGGCCTGGGTATCTATCTTCATCCGGCAGTCTACGACGATTATGGAAACCTTGTGCCCGAGAGGCTCAACGCTTTCTACGTTCTTTTCGGGTTCGAGAAGCTCAAGGGGCACCCCTGTCAGGCCGCAGAGCTAGTTTCGCTGTGTAAGGAGCTCGGCCTGCCGCTCCTGGCGTTCACACCGGGCGAGGTTTTCCTGCCCGGAGGAGACAAAGAGCCTGGCGAGTCGTTTATACGCGCTGTGACCCTGGATTCGAAAGAAAAGATGGACGAGGTGCTCTCGGTGATAAGGCAGGTGGCGACATATCTTGCCAAGGGCGAACTAATCACCTACCGTCCCGGGCAGATAGCGCCGCCTTCCGACTTGGTCGGCGGTCCATGACTTTTTTCTTTGAGGATGAATCCCCCTCAGTATGAACTGCGCTCCCATCGGGCAATTTTCCTGGGACTTTGCCAAAGCAAGAAAAGGAAAAACAAATGGAAAATCGCCCTCGACGGGATTGACAGCCATGCTGGCAAATCAAAAAGCGCCAGCTTTTTGGCTTTTGAACCCGCCCATCAACCTTTCTTCGCGCTTTTTACTGCCCGTTTTTTGGGCGCTTTTTTCCTAAACCACAAAGAACGGCGTTCCGTTCTTTGGGCCCCATTGAAACGAAACATCGTTTCAATAGGGAAGCGCGCCGGAGGGTTGTGTCCTATCCAGGCTAGACTACGAGGGCTTTTTGAATAAACCATCAGGTAACTGCGGGGAAATCTATTTATTTTATCGTTATCACGCTGATTTCCGGGTTCGTGAGGAAACGGATGCCACCGCCGGTCACCCCGCACGTGATATACGCATCTGTATCGTTATCGAGCGCTGCCCGCCCCCCGACAGGTCTTGTTCCGAGGACAAGCTCGGTCAGGACAGGCACCCTAATCAGCCCGCAGTGCGTGTGCCCGGCAAGGATGACAGCCCTGCCGTCTATCTCTTCCGGTTTCACCGCGTTGCGGTTATGCGTGAGGATGATTTTCGGAATCCCGTCCGTTCCTTCCGCCGCGGCGCGATAATCGTTCCTGCAGGCCCAAAGCTCGTCCAGGCCGATGAGCGCGAATTCCTTTCCGCGGACATTGATAATCTCATGCTCGTTCCTGAGCATATCGATTCCCATCGACTCCAGCTTCTGCTCGACTTTGCCTGCAGTGGCGTTCCCTGCTGCGCAGCCCCACCACTCGTAATCATGGTTACCTAGGACGGCGTAAACGCCGTATGGGGCGTGGAGCCTTCTAAGAGGCTCGAGCTTTTCGAGTTCTGATGCATCGGATTCGATGACATCCCCCCCAATCAATATAACGTCAGGCTCCTGTTCGTTGACGCGGTCGACAACCTGGTCCAGCCATCCTGCCTTCTGGAGGCCGATATGGATGTCGCTGATGAAAACAATCTTCAATGGCGTTCCGTCGCTCCCGCTGATCAGGCTGAAATTATTCTCCGTCACGACCAGGTTGTTCGGTTCCACAATCAGTACGAAAATAAGAATAAGGAAATAAAAGAGAAGGATGAGGAAGCCCTTTGCTTCCCATCTTTCGAATTCCTTCATCGGAAAGATTACCTAGCAGAGCGAGCCATTCTTTCGGTCTCGTCGCGCTTCTTTATGGCGTAGCTGGCCTGCATATCGCCCTTAGCCGTGGAGATGATTTCATCTGCCAGCGACTGCTGGAGCGATTTCGGCTTGTTGAACGAGCTCATAAGAGCCGCAAGCGCCATGTTGCGCAGAGCCATATCCAGCCTCCTTGTGGCCGAGATATCGACCGCAATCTGGTAGCTGACGCCTCCGTGCGACACGCGGGTCACGTCTTCGCGGGGAGCCGCGTTCTCGAGCGCCTTGATGAGGACCTGTATCGGGTTCTCCTTGGTCTGGGCCTCGACGATGCCGAGCGCATCCTCCACGACTTTCAGCGCGCGGAGCTTCTTGCCCTGCATCCTGCCCTTGGTCCTGATGACCTTACCCGAGGTCTTCTCGCCGGTTCCACCCCTCATGAGCTTGTTGGCGAGCCTCTCGACGACGTTCACCTGCGTCTTGCCCAGGGCCTTCTTGTTGTGCCTTCCGAATGTGTGGGGCACCAAGATAGGGCTGAGCGAGATGTTCTGAGCCAGGCTGAGGTCCTTTATCTCGATTTTATCGACCGGGTACTTACCAAAGATTTTATCCATATGATCATCTCTTGGGTTTCTCCTTCTTGCCGCGTCTTAGCATCTGGAGGTCGGCGTTGTTGACGGACACGACCTTGTAGCGGACACCGGGGACAGATCCCATCTGTCCTCTCTGCGAACCGCCCATGCCTGCGAGCACGACCTCGTCGTGTTCGTCGATGAAGTTGATGGCCTTGTCGCGGACCGCATGCGCGGTCACGACCTTGCCGTTTTTCAGGAGCTGGACCTTGACGCATTTGATGAGGCCTGAGTGGGGCTGCTTCTGCTCGAGCACGACCTTTTCGAGCACGATACCCTTCGCCTGCGGCGCGCCTTCTAGCGGGTCGAACTTCTCCTTGAGCTTGAGTGCCCTCCTCTTCCATCTCTTGGAGAGCCATTTGTGCTTCTTGCGCTTTCTCTGCATGTTTCTTCCTGCGTATTCGCCGTTACCCATGAATCCACCTAATGTAGAATTACGACTTACTAATAAGCCATGTCAAGAACGGTATGCCGTTCTTGACTGTGGCAAGAAATGACACGCATTTCTTGACTGTCGTGGAACGCTTAGCGTTCCACTACATCACGAACGACTAGTCGTTCGCAACATGGAATACTACTGGGAAGGATTTATAAAGATTATGAGTGGGGGTTTGCCTTATGGTCTTCAAGCTGAAACCGTCGTTCTCCTTCGGCTTTTCACCTGCTGATATGACGCCCATAATGCAGATGCAAAGTATCATGCACAACGAGAGCGTCCTCGAAAACTACTTCCAGCAGTCCATCCTGAGCGAGAGCATAATGAAAAGACAGAAGGACATGGACCATGCCAGCGTAAGGGCGCAGGTTATATCAGAGGCAGAGCCTAAGAAGGGCGAGAAGAATCATGAAAGCGAGAAGGGGAGCGCTACCGCATATACAATCTCTTATTACAACCCGGAACTAAACAAGACCGAGGTGCTTGAAGGGAAAAGCGAGATAAGAATCTCGGACCGCGCCACAAAGAGCGTCGAGGAGACAGTCGCAGCGCGATCACCGTTCTCCATCTACGGGTTCATCGCTGCCCCGCTCATGCACACCGAAGTCGTCCCATGGAAGCTTGAGGAGATTCTGGCCGAACGCGAATACGGGACGCCCCCGCCACCCCCGGCCGGCGCTGCGGTCACCCCCATAAAGGTTATAGTGAGGGCTGAGGCGGAAATCGAGGCGGAGAAGAAAAAGGCGGAGGCCGTAAGGGCAGCCATTTCGGAATTCGTGCTGAGGAAAGAGCAGAGCGAGCTGAAAATCGCGGAAGAGCTGCTCGTTCTAGAGGATGTGATATCCGCCCTCCGCTCGGGCGAGGACATCGACAAGGTCATCGAGCGCCTGCCACCATTATCCCGCGCACGCTATCTGCTCGTCAAGCGGAAGAAAAGCCTGGGGCGCCTCGCTTTAATCAACCTCCTGATCCAGGACGTGTCATTCCTGAAAACGATAAAGAAAAAGCTGGAGCTCTTCACGCTTGACGACCTTGTTAACATCTACAAGGTGCTCCGAAGCCTCCAGAAGAGATGAATCACTTCTTGGCGCGTATCTCCCTTCTCTTGGGCCTCATATACGAAGAGCCGCAGTTCCTGCATTTCTCGACGCCCTTCTTGTTCCGCGTCTTACATTTCCTGCATACGTTGATTTGCGCAAGCCTTGCGTCCGCTTCTGGAAACTTTCCCATCATGTACACCTAATAAGCAGCTAATTAGCAGCGATTTGGATAACCTATGGCCCGCATTGTTTTTTAAATTTGCCCATGCTCAGGTTCAGCATGCCGAGCGAAAAATCCTGCGGGATAGTGGTATTCCGGGAAGAGCTTCCGGAGCGCCTCTTCCTGCTGCTCCATTACGAGGAAGGCCACTGGGATTTCCCCAAGGGGCATATAGAGCCCGGAGAGACCGAAAAGGAGGCGGCCTTCCGCGAGGTCTACGAGGAAACCGGTATCCCGGAGCCGGATTTCGAGCTTGTCATGGGGTTCCGCGAGCGCATCGAATACTCATTCATGCGGGATGGCAAATCAGTTCAGAAAGAAGTGTTCTTCTTCCTTGGCAGGACCGGGACGAGCGCAATCCACCTCTCAAACGAGCATGTCAGCTTCGAATGGCTTCCTTATGAAAAGGCGAGGAGCCGGCTGACCTACGACACTGCACGCGGAGTTCTTGAAAAAGCCGAAGATGCCCTCAAGGAATGGGGCGCAGGAGGCTAGGATTAGCTCGGCTATGGACAGTATGGGCGAGGAGGGTGTCCGGCTGCCTGTGGCAGCACCTGCAAAAAAGCATATCCTTAATAATATGGCCGTACATAATTAAGTTATAAAATCTGAGAAATTCTGATTTTTGTTATCCTCAGTCACCAGATGAACAGAAGATAATCGAAATCGATTTTTCAATAAAAGGTGAATGCATAATGGAATTCAAGAATATGAGCATCAGCGCCAGGACTACCTCCGCGCTCGGCGAGATGGGCTATGTGGATGCCACGGAAGTGCAGGAAAAGGCGATCCCCCTGCTTCTCCAGGGCGAGGACATCATTGTCAGAAGCCAGACCGGGACCGGCAAGACCGCCGCATTCGGCATCGGCCTGATTGAAATAATATCCAAGGACCGGAGCAAGAAGGGACTGATCCTTGCCCCGACGCGCGAACTCGCCGTCCAGATAACAAAGGAAATCCGCTCGATTGCCCAGAACCACAATCTGCACATCTTCGCCGTTTATGGCGGGGCGGGTATGGGTAGCCAGACCGCATCGCTGCGGCGCGGCTTCGACATACTCGTTGCGACTCCTGGCCGCCTGCTGGACCATGTCCAGCGCGGTACGCTGAAACTCAGCTACTCGAACATAATCGTTCTCGATGAGGCCGACCGCATGCTCGATATCGGCTTCAAGCGCGATATCGACCGGATATTGGGTATGACGAGCCGCGAGAGGCAAGTCCTGCTCTTCTCAGCTACAATCGACTCGCGGATAAAGGAG
Source organism: Microcaldota archaeon (assembly GCA_043800955.1). Taxonomy (GTDB): domain Archaea; phylum Micrarchaeota; class Micrarchaeia; order Anstonellales; family Bilamarchaeaceae; genus Bilamarchaeum. The sequence continues at coordinate 741 of JAZDMN010000023.1, read as the reverse complement.
ATTTCGTCAGAGTACATGGCCAGCCCCGCCATAATCGAGGTAGGGCCAGTCGGGAAGGTTTTGAAAATCCAGGAAACGTTCATCAGCCTGACCCGGGCCGAGAAGCTGCAGAAGCTAAAGGACATCCTCCTTCAGGAACCGATGTCCCGGACACTCGTTTTCGTCGCGTCCAAGCGCGGCGTGGAGTATGTGTGCCACAGGCTCAACGACCATAACATCGAAGCACGTTATCTTCATGGTGGCAAATCCCAAAGCCAGCGGGAAAGTGCTGTCCGCGACTTCAAGGAGGGCAGGTTCAGGATACTCATTGCGACGGACGTTGCTTCCAGAGGGCTCCACATCGAAGATATAAACCACGTCATAAACTACGATAAGGCAGACAGCGATGACACGCATACGCACCGAATAGGCAGGACAGCAAGGATGGGGAGCAGCGGTAAGGCAACTACGTTCGTCGAAACGGACCCTCTCCCGCCCAAGAAGCGCGGCCAGGGCCGCGGAAGGGGCGGATTCGGGGGGCGCCCGTCCCAGCATGGCGGCGGCAACCGCAGGCCGAGGCGCTACTAAGGTGCATCCAATGAAAGTACCTGCAAGCCACATCCGGCATATGAAAGCAAAAAGGCTGTTCAACGAGGGCAAAGCCCATCTGGAAACCAAACGGCAAGTGAACAAGAAACGCAGGCCGTGAGTATTTTTTTAAAAAGGCGGGGGGCATAATCCAAGAACTGTTCTGGGAGTACA